>DROX01000268.1 GCA_011321725.1 Nitrospirota bacterium
AGGGGATCTTCCTTGAGATAAGCGCTCGCAAGGGACACAGCCTTGCCAATGGTCATGTTGCACGCCTTGCTGTCAAGTATAATGCACCACTTGTCATAAACACTGATGCCCACAGCCCTGATGATCTTATTACAAGGACTTTTGCGGAAAAGGTTCTTCTTGCAAGCGGACTTGATAAAGAAATTATAAAAGATGTATTCTTAAATGCTGAAAGCCTGATTAAGCAGGGATAAGATAAAATTCATAAAGATACTGGCAAGCGAGGTAGTTCATGCCCAGACCGATCAAAAAGAGGAAAAAAAAGAAAGAGATTACAGAGGAAAGGGTCTTTTCAGTATTTGAAACACTCCAGAACTACTATGAAAACAACAGGCGATTTGTACATCTCCTTGCCATTCTGGCGGTGGGTTTAATCCTGGTTATCTCCTTTTCAATATATTACCTGAAGAACAGAACCCAGAAGGCCTATACCCTCACGTACGAGGGATACAAATACTACTACAGGCTCTATGACGCATCATCCCTTCCTGATGATGAGGCACTGAAGAGGGCACTTGAGAAGTTCCAGGAGGCCTATAAAAACAGACCCCAGGCCCGATCGCTTTATTATATAGCCCTTATCCAGATGAGGAAAGGCCAGTATGATGATGCGCTGAAGAACTTCAAAACCCTTGTGAAAAAGTTCTCCAGGGAAGAGGAGTTCCTCTCCCTGGGCCTGTACAATATCGCCCAGATTCAGCTGAAACAGGGCAACAGGGAAGCAGCTCTCAAAACACTTGATGAACTCTACTCCACTGCAAAAGGGTATTTCAAGGACCTTGCCCTTTTTGAATCAGCCCGCATCCTTGAAGAGACAGGCAAAAAAGAGGAGGCTCAAAGGAAATACTCCCTGATTGTTGAGAAATACCCTTCCTCCCCCTTCTACTCAATAGCCAGCTCAAAGATTGAGAAGAAGAAGAAGGACAAAGAAAAGAAAAAATAAAAGTATTTTTTTCTTTTTATATAAAAAGAATCTATCTGTAAAGTCCAAAAAGGGAGGTCATTATGGGAAAATCCATTCTTGTGGGGTTAGGAAAAACCATCTTTTCAGTTGTCATCCTATTTGTTTTTGTTACTGCTTACAATGAATATGCAGAGGCTGCAGGTTTTGCAATAGTTGAGCAGAGCGTGAGTGGTCTTGGGAATGCCTATGCAGGAGGCTCTGCAGGTGCCGAGGATGCCACAACGCTGTTCTTCAACCCAGCAGGTATTACAAGGCTAAAGAACGCCCAGCTTATCCTGGCAGGTCATGTGATCATTCCCGAGGCAAAATTCAAAAACCAGGGCTCAACCCATGTACTGCAGGGCATTACAGGCATCGGGCTCCTTGGTAATAATGGTGGTGATGGTGGTGTGACTGTATATGTACCCAATTTTTATTATGCAAGAGCCATCACTGAAAAGATCTGTCTCGGATTTGCGGTAAACTCTCCCTTTGGCCTTGCTACAGAATACGACAAGGACTGGGTTGGCCGCTACCATGCTATAAAATCAGAGATGCTCACAATAAACATAAATCCATCCATTGCATACAAAGTGACTGACAGATTAAGCATTGCGGCAGGCTTCAATCTTCAATACCTCAAGGCAGAACTGAGCAGTGCCATTGATTTCGGAACACTTGATGCCACAGGATACTTCGCACCCACCCTTCCTGCTGGAGCCCTGGGGCTGTCACCCCAGCTGTCAGACGGCTATGTAACACTGAAGGGTGATAGCTGGGGATACGGGTTTAACATTGGACTCCTTTATGAACTGAGTAATAAAACCCGCTTTGGCCTTTCCTACAGGTCAAGGATAACCCATCGTGTAAAGGGTGATGCAGACTTCTCCAATGTGCCATCGGGCCTGTCACTCCTGCCGGTGTTCAAAGATACAAATGCCTCAATCAAGATCACGCTACCTGATACCCTGTCTGTTGGCTTCTATCATCTCCTGACTCCAGAGATTGCGATAATGGGGGATGTTACTCTCACACGCTGGAGTGTACTTGATGAATTGAGGTTTCATTTTGACAACCCCAACCAGCCTGACAGTGTAACCACAACACGCTGGGATGACAGCTTCCGTTACTCCCTTGGCCTTAGCTACTATGCGTCAAAGGCTCTCACTATCAGAACCGGCATCGCCTACGATGAAACCCCCATTCAGGAGGCACGCTACAGAACCCCAAGGATACCGGACGGTGATCGCCTCTGGCTGGCAGCTGGGGTTGGTTATACCATCAGCAGAGATTTCACGGTTGACCTCGGCTATGCCCATCTCTTCGTGAACGACCCCGAGATAAACAAGAACCCAACAGGTGAAAATGCCTTAAAAGGTGGCCTTAAAGGTACCTATGATGCAAATGTTAATATAATAAGTGCACAGGTTACCTGGAGGTTTTAGATCAGACAATGCCGCAGCTACACCAGATATTTATTGAACAGGCAAAAAGGTATCCCGGAAAGCTGGCCTTTATTGATAGAACCACAAACAGGCGTATCACCTATGAGAAGGCGCTGATTGGTGCATTAATACTTTCGGGAAGGTTTAAATCCTTAAGGGATGGATATCTTGGTATAATGCTTCCCACCTCGGCAGGATGTGCCCTCTCAATCATTGCCGCTCTTTTCAGCGGGAAAATCCCTGTAATGATAAACTACTCAACAGGTGCAAAGGACAACGTTGAGTACGCAAAAAGAAAGTGTGATTTTGAAACTGTCATTACCTCAAGGAGGCTTCTTGAGAAGATAAACTGCCCGCAGGTGAAGGGGATGGTCTATATTGAGGATATAATGGATGATATCAAAAAGACGGAGAAGATAAAGGCCCTGCTCCTCTCCAGACTGCCTCTGGCACTGATTAAAAAGGTGGTGCATTCAGGTGGTATGGATGAGGAATGTGTAATCCTCTTCACAAGCGGTAGCGAAAGAGACCCCAAGGCGGTACAGCTCACCCACAGGAATATACTCTCAAATATAGAAGGGTTCAGCCAGTTGATACATCTCTCCCATGAAGACAGGATGTTAGCCAGCCTGCCCTACTTCCATGTCTTTGGGCTCACCGTGAACCTCTGGGCTCCCCTGTACCATGGCATGACCATAATAAGCTATGCAAACCCCCTGGATTATAAAAAGATATGCGAGATAATAAAAGAGGAAAAACCGACCATGCTTGTGGGAACACCAAGCTTTCTCTGGGGCTACCTCAGAAGATCCGAGCCAGGTGATTTCAGAAGTATCAGGCTTGCTGTATGCGGGGCTGACAAGTGTCCAGACAGTCTGCGCGAGGGGTTTCTTGAAAAGCATGGTATTACACTGCTTGAGGGCTACGGAACCACAGAGACATCACCTGTGATCTCTGTTAACACCCCTGATGCGAACAAGCCGGGAAGTGTGGGCAGGGTTATTCCAGGTGTACAGATAAGGATTGAAGACTATGAGACCGGTGAGGAATGCCCTCCAGGCAAGGTGGGCAGGATACTTGTAAAGGGCGACCTTGTTATGAAGGGTTACCTTGATGACCTTGAGGAGACCTCCCTGAGGTTACGTAAGGGCTGGTATGACACAGGAGACATGGGATACCTTGACGAAGAGGGCTTCCTCTGGCATGCAGGCAGACTCAAACGTTTTGTCAAGATCGGGGGAGAGATGGTCTCTCTGGTAAGGGTGGAGAATGTAATTGAAAGGTATCTGCCGCCGGATGTGGAATGCTGTGTGGTGGAATTGCCAGATCCCATAAAAGGGGCAAGGATAGTGGTGGCTGTTACAAAACCCATCAATGAAAAGGAGATTCTCAAAAAGATAGCCAATGAACTGCCCAATATAGCACTACCAAGACATTTCATTGTAATAGAGGACCTGCCCAAGATGGGCAGCGGAAAGATAGACTTTCGCAAGACAACAGAGCTTGTTCAGGAAAGGCTGCACTGATCTTTATCTCAGTTTTTAACCTTTTGTCTTTTTCTTCATGTTTGATGAATAAGCATAAGTAGTTCCCATTACAATGGAGAACATGATTGCATTTGAAGGGATGTGGAGATTGAAATCAACCAGACTGTGAATCATGATATAGGTGATGGATGCAACCAGCCCTGCCATGATTATGGACGTGCCATTTCTGTAGAATCTTATGACCTTTACAAAGATCCCGATGAATGACACAAGCAGTAGTGCAAACCCTACAAGCCCTGTCTCAAGCAATAACTGCAGATAGTCATTGTGTGCATAATGGAAATTCAGGTTGCCAATATCCGCTGGCTGGTAGAGGGGGAATATGTATCTGAATGTACCGGCGCCTGTACCGAAGAGGGGAAAGTCCTTGATAGCATTCCATGTCCCCAACCAGACATGAGGGCGACCCTCCAGTGAGATACCTTCCTTCGCAAACCGTTCAATAACCGGTGAAAAGCCAAGATAAAAGAAATAAAAGAGAAAGGCTGATGCGAAGACAATCAAATATCCTGTGAGACGCCTCCTGCTCATATGCCTTGAAACAAGCGAGAGAAATACAACGGTGCTGAAAAGAAAGCTTATTATCCCACCTCTTGACAGTGAGAAGACAAGGCTGAAGCTCATTATAACAGAGGCGAGGAGAAAGAAGTAGCGTTTCTCATTCCTGTATGCAAGCGTCATGGACATGGAAAGGGGTATTATCATACCAATAAACCCTGCATAGTGGTTTCTGTTCACAAAAGGACCGAACACATTAGTGTTGACAGAGACCTCTTTGAACCAGTAAATCTTCCCGTTCCAGGTGGCCTTCTGAAGGATGGCAAAACAGCTCAGAACAAAGCCAAAGGCTATGATACCGACAAAGAGTCTTCTCAGTGACTCCTTGTCCTTTATCCTTGTTGCCAGGAGAAATATGATCAGATAGACAAGCAATTTTATACTCTCCTGTACAGTTGCAAATGCATAGATGCTTATGGTATCAAGTAGCCCATGCCCAATAATGAAGTCTTTGAGTACACTGTATTTTGCGGGATTTATTAATTCTAACAATAGTTCAGGAAGGGGTAGCCATTGCAGAAAATTATAGATTAAAAATCCAAGCAGGGAAAAGAATACAGCCCTGTCCCATCTTTCCTCTGGCAGCTTCAGCGTCTGTCTGTTCCTATAAAACCATATGGAAAAGAACACAAAGGTGGATATGCCGATTAACGAAAAAGCCCATGTTTCAACAGCACCAAAAAATAGCGTGGATATTATTAGAATTAAAACAAGGAACCTAATTTCTGTCATAGTCAAGCCTTTTTATGAGAAATACCTTCCCTTCCTTTTTGAACTCCCATTGCATCTTTCCTTCATACCTCTTGTATTCAATATTCTTTATGTCAAACCGGTTGAGTGAATAATCAGCAGATACGAGCACATTATCTTTACTGTTAATCCTGATGAAAATGTTGCTGAGCGTGAGTTTGTTCCTCACATCATCAAAGGAGGCCCTGTAGGTCTCCACAAGTTCCCGAACAGGTTCTCCATTCTCCATAGCATCTGTGCTGAAAAGGGAAAGATATTTTTCTAAATCCCCCTCCTCATAATAATCAACAAAGCTATAAAGCCTGTGGTTTATCTCTTCAATTATCTCTTCGTCAGAGAAGTATCTTGGCTTGCTCTTTACCGGCGCTGACTCCCGCACAGCAGCAGGCTTCATATCTCCGCTATCCAATGATGCGGGCAGCTTGGCTGTCTCAACCTTCTCCTCTGCAGGAGGCATCTGGCTTTCCTTTTCCGTCTTTCCGGGGGGCTTCGGTGTAATGTTGACATCTTCTTCTGTCACTGTGTTCGCCTTGCTGAGCTTATCCGTTGAGGCATCTCCTGACAGGTTTGTGGCTGGAGGTCTTTTGATCCCGGAGGCAAGAAGATCTTCACTCCCGGTCTTTTCTGCAGACGCAGGTATTCCGGCATCCTGAGAAGGATTCCCTGGAGGACTCTTGTCAAAGGATGCAACGCTGAATGTCTCAAGTTCTGTTATGTTAAAGTCAGCCTTTGCCTCTGCAGGCTCCCTTAACAGGGGTTTCTGCCTTTCTGTAACGGTCTTTTTCTTTTCATTGCCCTCAATAACCCTGGTTTGTTCAGATGAAGGATATGATACGGAGACGTCTATGTCCTGGCTGGAATTGCTTCTTATCCTGATCACGAAAAGTGTGATTGTAATGATTGAAATAACCAGGGATAGGGAGATTACAATTAAAGGCAAATGTCTGAAGATGTTTTCTCTGCCGCTTGCACCCTTACTCGCAGGTCTCGTTCCTGCCCTTGAATACTGATACTGTCGCCATCTGCCCGAATCAAAGTTCCGGTATTGGGCTGAACCATCTCTGGAAGGCTTCTTAAAGTCTGACAACTCCCTGTACGCCTCGTTTATCCTCTTAGACCTCTCCTCATAAACAGCCTGGTTCTGATACTTGTCAGGATGAAAGAGTGTGATCAGTCTTTTCCAGCGTTCTTTTGCAGTGGTTTTGTCAGCATCTTCAGGCAGTCCGAGTGAGACATAGGGGTTACCCATGTTGTTGAATAGAAGGATGTCTATAATACCTTCAATCCTGCCTATCAATTCTACCCTCTCTTTATTGGCAATAGCAGCCGCCCTCTCAGCAAAGGACTCGTCTTCAAGTATACGCAGCATTAGATCATAGAGATCAAGCACAAGTTCATGGAGTTTCCCCGGATCCCGCAGATCCCGATGATTATCCAGGAACCGTGAAAGATGCCTTAATCCCTTCTCCGTGTCTATTTCACCTTTGTAAGCCTTACGCTGTCCACCCATGCTGTACCCTTTATCTTGTTATTGAATTTGTGTGATTTAGCCCTTCTCAGAGCAACAACTATAGCACTACATCCAGATGGAACCTCAAAGGTTCTGTGCATCTCTGTCCAGTCATTGGTACCTCTGACCGTACGTGTTCTTACATTCAGGCCATCACATCTGAATCCGTAGACCTGCAGGAACAGGCCATTGGTTGTGGTTATATTGTCTGTCTTGATCATGGCAGAAAGGTTATACCTGCTACCAGGTTCAACAAGTACAAACTGTCTCAAGGCAAAGATGTCTGTATTATGTCTTCCGTCAAAACTTATCTCAAATGATAGGTCACCCTCATACTGGTTCCTCCTGCTTCTTCCTATGAGAACACCTTCCTTTTTATGGGCAATCCAGCCAAGACACCCGTTGACAAGAGGGGCCTCAAAACCACCATTATAAAGCAGGTTGTCAGATGGTGTCATCTCGCTGTTGGATACAACCTCCTTCCACACAGACAGGGCATTATTGTATCTTTCACTAAAAAGAAGACTGTTACAGAAGCGGATCTTTGTCTTCCTGTCAAAGGAATCGGGATCTACCAGATTCCAGTAATCCATTGCTCTTTCAAGGTCATTGAGCCTGACAAGATACCGAAGGTATTCAGAATAAAACCGCTTGTTTACTGAAATTATGTTTGACAAGATATCTTCATTACCCACATCACTCAATACCAGCAGGTTAAACACCCTGTTTATCTCGTCAGGATAGATGGAAACAAGTCTTTTCAAATATTGAAGAGATGTATCTATTTTATTCGTCTGGATGTAATAGAAGAGGGCAGTGTTCCATATGCCTTCAGGCTTATAGTGACTGAGTCTATAGTAGTTTTCAATAGAAGAGAATGCCCCGTCTTTATCACCTCTCTGTATGTAGGCATGGGCAAGGTCATACCAGACATTGGGATAAAGGGGGTTCTTAAGGAGCGCCTCTTTGTAGAGCTGTACAGCATTTCCAAGATCCATATTCTCACGATCATAGTGTTTTATAAGACCAAGATAATAATAGTTTGTTGCATTGAGGGGATTAAGTTTTGCTGCAGTGGCAACTTCTTCAGGGGCTCTGCCTTCCTTAAAGACATCGGATAAGGTAGCTATGGCAAGCCATAAAGAACAGATTATTGACAGTATTAATACTCCTGCAAATAAACCTTTTTTTGTCATCATTAATCATATCATGGTCAGTTGATTTTAGGTTTCCTATGAAGGCAATCACTCTTCCTTGAAGTAAGATGAATAATAGTTTGAATAGTAGCCGTATTTAATATCATCCTTTCTTATACCATTCAGGACAACACCAAGGACCTTGGCATTTATATTTCTCAGGATCTTCTTGGTCTCTTTCAGGACATTCTTCTGTGTGTGTCCTGATTTGACAACCAGCACGGTTCCATCCACAATACTGCTCAGGTAGACGCTGTCAGGCATTCCCATGATTGGTGGCGAGTCAATAATGATAAAGTTGTATTGTTCTGAAAGTGACTCTATGAGCTCACGCATCCTTTTTGAAACAAGGAGTTCCGATGGATTTGGAGGTATAGGACCTGAGGGTATTACATGCAGTCCTTTGATATCCGTATTCTTTATCAGACCGTTGCCAAGATGGGTATTGCCACTCAGAAATGTGGAGAGTCCAACCCTGTTATCAACTCCAAATGTACGGTGGAGCTTGGGCCGTCTCATGTCTGCATCAATCAGTATGCCGTCACCAAGGGTCTCCCTGAGGGCCATGGCAGTATTAGTTGATACGGTTGTCTTGCCCTCCTGTTCTCCTGCGCTTGTAATTAATATGCTCTTTGGAGGTTTATCCGCTGAAGACAGGAGGATGAAGGTACTAATGGAACGAAAGGCCTCGGCAACGGGGTTGGGGTTATCCTTGAAAGGGATCATGGGTACGTCATCCTTTACATCCCTGGATGCAGGAGAGCCGTATTTTTTGTTATAAGGGATTATTCCAAGCATGGGTAGATTTGCCTTTCTCTCAATCTCGTCCACATCCTTTATTGTGTTGTCAAAGTATTCAACAAAGAAGGCAAGCCCGATTCCACCCATCAGCCCCATGACTATTGCAAGAAGTAGGTTTCTCACCTTATTTGGTTTGAAAGGTCTCTTTGGCAGTTCAGCCCTGTCAAGTATCTGTATATTGGTAGCGGTCTTTGTGGCTGAAACCCTGATCTCTTTTAGCCTCTGGAGCAAGCTATTGTATAGTTCCTTGTTTGCATCAACCTCACGTTTCAGTATCTGGTACTGTACCGTCTTGTTCTGGAACTCAAGGAGTTTCTTTTTATAGGCTTCAAATGACTCCTTCAGATAATTCTCTCTCTTCAGCGCAGCTCTGTAGTCAGACTCAATGGATTTGATCAGTTTGGCCTTTTCTTCTTTAATCTTTGCCCTGATTGCATCCATCTGGCTCATGAGCCGCTTCATCTTGGGATAGTCAGGTTTAAAGATGTTCAGCAGATTATAATAATCTGCCTCCAGGTTGGATAATTGTTTCTTCAGACCTAAAATCAGGGCATTATTCAGAATTATAGGATTTTCTGTACCAGACTCCTTTATCTCTCTGTACAGTGCCTCCTTCTGAATCCTGTCCGCAGTTGCCTTGTTAAGTGCACTTGACAGCTGGGAGAGCTTCTGGATCAGCACGCTATTACGGGAGTTTTCCTTGTCAAGGAATATTATCTGGTTCTTTGAGGCATATGCATTAAGCGCCTCCTCGGACTCCTCCACTTTTGCCTTCATATTATCTATCTGCTTCTGAAGGAACTTCTGCGCCTCAACAGAGGCATTCAGTTTGCTTTCAAGATTGAAGTCAATGTATGCCTCTGCCACTGCATTGGCCACTTTCTGGGACAGACGCGGATCATGAGATATAAAGCTTACCTCCACAAGACGTGACTTCTTGATGGGTACCACCTCAAGCCTGCTCAGAAGAGAATTCACATAGTAGCTCTTGATATTCAGTTCATTGAATTTGTTATTGATATCGTTGATCTCGTAACTGTCCTTGGCTGCTGTATTATTGTCTTGTCTGGTGGATCTTCTTTGTGTTCTGTTTACAAGATTATAGATACTATCAAGTGCACCTGTAAAGAATCTTTTGACCCTGCTGACTGCCTTGTCAATCTCGCTCTTAACAGGCAGATAGTTGGGGTCCTTATCAAGATTGTATTTCCAGATTACCCTCTTTGCAATGGCCCTGCTCTTCAGGATCTTGTATTGTGTCTCATAATAATCAGCATCCGGCCTGTCAATCTCAACATCAGCAAAGGAGAGTATCCTGGGAGCCTCCTTATCAATCTTGATTACCGTGGTAGCCTTGTATTGAGGGATTGCCATAAAAGTAAAAAGGGTAACGGTAACAAAAACGGAAAGAAGAAAGATTATCACAATCCACTTTCTTCTTCTTATAACATTCAGGTAATCCCTGAGATGAACCTCTTCCTCTTCCTGGAAATCAAAATACCTCAGATCCGGAGAGATTGCATACTCCTGCCTTTCATATGGACCAACTGGATAGTTTTTTCTGTCTTCATTATGTCCATCTCTCTTGAATCGCAATTTTCCGTACCTCCTTTAAAAACCTGCTCCCAATCTGAACATCCCAAGACTGAAGCTTGTTGTGAGCCTTCGTACAAATCTCTTGAATCCACTGTTTGAGACAAGTATTATATCCTTATCCTTGATTGGGATATCAGGGCTTTCACCGTCAAGGATGGAGTCATAGTCAACTGATATAACCTCACGTTCTTTTTTGCCTGTATCCCTGTATATCTTGATGTCTGAACGGATTGCATCATAGGTCAGTCCTTTGGCCATGCTGAGTGCCTGGGTAAGTGTTATCTTGCCTTTCAACTGGAATGATCCAGGATTTGCCACAGCTCCGTCAACAAAGAAGACCCCAGCCTGGGGAACATGGATGATATCACCTGCTTCAACGGGAAGATTTAACTCAGCCCTGCCATTTATCAGCAACTGGTTAAGGTCAATAACTATCTTCTCGTATCTTACACCCTTGCCAGCCTCTTTCACAGGCCGCTGGATTATACAGACATCCCCTGCATTGCTACTGAGGCCGCCTGCAAGGGATATCATGTCAAGGAGATATCTCTGCCCCTGTACATAATAGACCTGGGGCTTTTTTACCGAACCGATCACGGTTATGGGCTGGCTGCGGTACTCCTTCACAAATACGCTAACCACAGGCTCTGTCAGATACTTCTCCAGCCTCTTGGCTATTAAGGCTTCAAGCTCGGCCACGGTCAGGCCATCCACCTTGATTGCACCAATAAGAGGCAGCTTTATATACCCGCTTGCACTAACCCTTACCACATTGTTCAATTCCTTGACCTCAAAGACGTTTATCTCAAGGAGGTCTTCAGGCCCCACTTTGTAATCAGAGGTATTCAGCTCTGTCCTGAATAGTTGCTGCTTCTGCGATAGCTCAAGGTTGAGTTTCTCGGCCTTACTTGAAGACTCCAGCGGTGACAGCCCCTCGTCCTTGTTGGTAGTAGCCACTGGAGTAACGGCCATCCCCTGGGATTCTACAGCTGTGGAATGGCTCTGTGCCTCTACCTCGTACCTTTTCAGCAGCGTTTCATTAGTCCTGCTGTTGTCGGTAGCACAGGATAACAGAGACACCCCTATTAATAATATCAGTACTATTGCTGGCAGACCTCTTATTGATCCTCTGATTTTAACTCTCACCTTTAGCTCCTGGGTTATGTTTTTGCACTATTGTCGGATTTCCTTTATCCAGTATTTTCTTGTTTTTATAGTGTCCTGACAGGTATATCCAGAAGATATCCTTATCTCTGCATCATCAGAGAATGGTAACAGTGCCGGAATATTTTTTACCTGTAAGGGCTTGCTGATTGTTTTGTCTCATACTCGTCCTTTAACATCTGATAGCTTGCACCCTGGGCAACGGGTATCATAGATAGCACCCCAGCGGCAGCCTCTCCACCAGCTGCGCCACCGGATGCTGCAGCAGCTATAGTACCAGCTCCCACAGTTCCTGCAACAGGCAGTACAATAATCTTACCATCTGCCTTGGCAACCACCTGCACAGCGCTTCCCTCGGATACCCTTGCGATCTCTGTACCGTTGAGGTCCTTGACATGCACCGTTCCGGAAATACTTACAATCTGGCCTTTGTTGCCATCAAAAAAGACACCACCGATTATGTTGCGATCCTTCATCGAGACCTTCTCCAGGTTCTTCTCATCATGTTTTACAACCACCATATATTCAGATGTCTTTACGACAAGGGAGGATTCCTGTGGCACAACAAAGCTCATCTTGCCCTGTTCAAGTGTCACGTTGTAGATGCCGAACCTGCCTTCCGTGGATATCCTGGAGTTTTCACCAAGCTCTATCCTTGTGCCATCCTTGAATATAAATGACATCTTACCCTTGGTGGTTTTAAAATCACTACTTGACACCACCGGGTATATCCCTTTTATCTCATTCCATGACTTTCCAACAAGGGTATAGGCCTTGCCTTTGGGATTGACCTGACCTATAGGGGTTACAGCGTAAGCATACGCGGCAACCAAAGTGAGTGACATTACTATTAACAATATCTTTATCATTCCCTTTCTTGACATAACAACCTCCTCCTTTATACTGGATTTTTGACTCAGCATATAATTGAGCAAATAACATGCCATTATTCTTTGACAGAGGAAATACCCCCTGTCATCACCCCGGACATTACCTGAAAGCAGGTTGTGAACCTCAAAATCTTTTGATATGAAAGGATTATTTCATTCCAGAAAGAATCCGGAAGTTCACCATCTGGTCTTCATTCTTTGGAGAGATATTTGTTTCTGATGGAAACAATCCTTATGAGGCAAGGCAAACTGATGCCATAGGAAACAAAATGATTAAATTCCCTTTCAGGTAAACAGTGAGTCCATCTTGAGAAATTCCGGAAGGAGTTTTATGTGTTTCCTTCTGATGATCTTTATAAGCCCCTCCTCCCTCCATCTGTCAAGTACCCTTGTAACAGTCTCCCTTGATAGCCCTGCCATGTCTGCAATCTCCTGATGGGTGAGTTTCAGATCAAGCATGATCCCGTCCTCCACCCTTCTGCCATGCTGCTCCGACAGCGTCATGAAGAGTATCTTGATTCTCTGAGAGGCATTGTTGAAATTCAATACCTGTATCTTCTTCCATGCATCCCTGAACCGCTGGCACATGATGAGAAGAAGGTTTTGTACTATTTTCTCGTTCTTCAACATCAATGTATAAAAGTTCTTTCTTGATATCAGGGAGATGACCGAATCCTCCATGGCCATAACGGTTGCGGGCTCGGTGTTCCCATCTATAAGTGATATCTCCCCAAAGAACTCACCTGTGCCATGTACAGCAAGGATTATCTCTTTTCCATCCGGTGTTGTCTTGAACACCTTCACCCTCCCTGTGAGGATGGCATACATATATTCGTTTGTATCCTCCTCATAGAGAATAATCTCGTTCTTCTTGAAGCTCCTGATGGTGAACATATGTATCACCTGCTCCAATTCCTCGTCAGTGAGAGGTGAGAATATCTCTATCTGTCTCAGGAGTTTTGTTTTGTCCTCTGACATAAAAAGGCCCCTGCTCTTTTACTCATTACCATTGATCTCCCTATCGTTATTGTCAGCCAATGACAGACTTTATAATTCTGTCATTCCGAGACCCCCGATTAATGTCCTCGGGGACAGGCTTGATGGGGTAATCCACTTGTTCTTTGAAATAAAAAAACATGAAACAATAACACATTAAGGGTGGTTATGGTTACTATTCAATTGACCTTTTCATCCATCTTCAGAAGCTTAACAAAGGTATCCACTATCTCTGGATCATAAAGGGTACCGGCACCCTTTTTAAGCTCTTCAATGGCATGCCTGTCTGTCAAAGGCTTTTTATAAGGTCTGTCGGATATCATGGCACAGTAGGAGTCCACAACAGCAAGGACCCTTGAGAGGAAAGGTATGTCCTTGCCTTTCAGACCATCGGGATACCCGGTGCCATCATATCGTTCGTGGTGGTGGAGAATGGCGTTTCTTACCTCTTCAGAGTATTCAAAGTTGTTAAGCAGGCTTATGGTTGCAAAGGGGTGTATCTTGACGGTTCTCTCCTCAGATGGAAGGAGCTTCTTTTTGCTGAGCACCCTTTCATCCACGGTCATCAGCCCGAGGTCATAGAGAACGGATATGTATGTACCTATCCTCTTGGTCTCCTCATCTACCCCCAGTTCCTCAAGTAGAGCTGTCATTAGATTGGGCAGTAAGGGCTGCTTCTTTGTATACCTCTTCTCTACAAATATGAGGTTCTCAAGGGTTGTTATAAAGTGGGTAACCTCTTCTTCATCTATGTTTCCTTTGTAGAGCTTTTCCAGAAACTTGGATATCCTGCTGGTCAACTCCGTTGCGATGTAGAGATCAACCCTGGAGAATGGCTCGTTGGATTTCTTGTTATTCAGGTTAACCACGCCGACAACGGTACTGTTCACCTTTATGGGAAGCGATATTAGTGATTTGGTTGTGTAGCGGGGGGTGTTTTTCCTGCCGAATCTCGGATCTTTCTCAATATCCTCAATAAACAGGGGTTTCCCTTCCACAGCAACCCACCCGGCAATCCTGTCTCCAAACTTGATACGTGTCCTCTTGATCACATCGTCATTCAGCCCGCGGGCTGACTTTATCGTCAGATCCCCGGTGATTTCATCACTGAGCATGACAGAGCATGTATTCACCTCTAAAAGCTCTGCAATAAGATCCACAAACTTATCCATGCAGGAGTCCACCACCGCGATGATCTTGTTTCTTGAACTCTCTGGTATGGTTATCTTTACAACAAATGATGATTCTGTATTGTAAGCATCAATGCTCCATCTGTGGTTCTCGGCAATCTTTCTTGCAAGGTAGAGTTTGAGTTTCTCGTCAGGCTGGTTCTGGTCGTAGATAGACCTTGTCTCCTTGAAGTACACGGTTATATTCTCAGGCAGAGGACGGCTTGCCTCTATGGTTATATCAATGTAGTTGTTACTGTCCACGGTTATGTTTATCTTGTCGTTCAGTTCAAGGTAGCTGGCTATCACATCAAGCATGTTGATAAAGAACTGAACTGTCCGTATCTTGTCTGCTACAATGTCAGATACCGTCTTCCTCAGATGCACCCTGAGTTCAATATTTTTTGATGACAACCTGTTTGTTATCAGTTTTGATCTTGATACCTCGTCAAGCACATCCTTTATGTTAATCAGCCTCTTGTCAAGCAGTTTCATCTCATCCTCAAGCCTCAGGAAATTAAGGAGGTTCTCAACAATGGATATCATCTTGCCTGTCTCAGAAGCGATTATATCATAGAACTCAAGACGTTCCTGTGGACCCAGTTCGGGTGATTGCTGAAGATAATAGATAGAGCCTTTGACAGAGTTCAGGGGTGTCCTCAACTCATGGCTGAGGCGTGTTATGAACTCTGTCTTGACCACGTCACTATCAATGAGTTTTTTGTTTATCTCCTCAAGTTCAGCTGCCTTGGCACGCAGCTGGTTCATGAGAAAGGCATTCTCCAGGGCCACGGCAGCATGATTGGCAATGATCTTTATAAAGGAAAAATCATCGTCTGTAAAAGGCTCCCCGTTGCGCTTGTCATTGATATTCAGCACCCCGAGAAGTCTGTTCTTGCTGATTATGGGACAGGATATGAAGGAGTTTGTTTTGTATCTGTCACGGGGTATCTGCTTGAATCTTGGGTCTTCTTCAATGTTCTGAACCATCACCGGCTCCATCGTTCTTGCAACATGGCCGGCAATACCCTCACCAACCTTTACCCTGTAGCTCTTAATAAACTCTGTCTTCATCCCCCTGGCTGCATAGATATATAATTCACCCTTACTGTTAAGCAACATGATGGAGCCCTTTTCTGCATCTGTATAGTTTATGGCAAGCTCCAGCATGAGGTTTACAATGGTGCTGAGATTATCGGTAAGGACATTGACTGAGGAGATCTCCCTTAGGATGGAAAGCTTTTTCTCAAATATCTCTGTTTGTGACAAGTTAGCAGTACTCTCCATTATTCCTTCCGCTAAGCTATTAAAATTTAATAAGAATTAGTATTGCATGTCAAGTTAACAAACCAAATCTACCCCAACACGCTACGTACTAAAAGGTTTAGTCTACTTTTTGCAATTATCATTCCTGTTTCCTCATATGATTAATTAATCAGGTCCAATATGGAAATCTTTCCCAGTAAAGATGCTATAACTGATGTAAATACTGACTTTGAGAAGAAAATACCTCGCCAGGTAAAGACCCGCCCCCTGCATTGATTCACAAGGTTTGGTTAGCCAATGTGTTACCCCCTGATTTGATAGTTCATAGAAACTGTTTCTTTTAGTATCAAAAATCATGCTCTGTCAATCCCTGTGCTTATACAGGAACATCCTGGAAAAGGACCTATTTATGGATAAAATACAGGCCATCTGAAGAATAGCAAGGTTAAAAACGAAAAAACTCTCTTTTCTGAATAATAAAAAAGGCCCTCTTTGAGGGCCTTTTTTATCCGGAATCTATACCTTACAGCAGGTTATTTTTTCCTCCCACCAGCGACAGCATCCTTCAGTCCCTTGCCTGCCCTGAACTTCGGGACCTTTTTGGCCTTGATCTTGATAACCTCACCTGTCTGGGGGTTTCTCCCTTTACGCGCCTTTGTCTTTGATACAGCAAAGGTTCCGAAACCCACAAGTGTCACACTCTCGCCCTTCTTAAGAGCCTTTGTGATGGAATCAAATACTGCATTCACCGCATTGGCTGCATCGGTCTTGGTGAGGTTGGCTACCTTGGCTACACTCTCAATAAGTTCTCCCTTATTCATAAAGCACCTCCGTGAAAAGTTTTTATAATCAAAGATTTTACAGTAACGATACCAAAGAATGCAAGTATTTTTAGGCATTTTAGAAAAAATTTACAAAAAAATTCAGCCATGGCCGGGTCTCCAGTTCCGGTGAGGGCTGATCTTCACAAAAAATTCATCTTCTGAGTTTATAATAAATACAGAATAACAGTCCTTTTAAAAAGAGGTGTAATTTGAGAAACATAACATTGCCTGTAAAGGGTATGACCTGTGCATCCTGTGTAAAGGCAGTTGAGAATGCCCTGTCCAGATTAGAGGGGGTACATGAGGTAAACGTCAATTTTGCATCCGAGAAGGCCACCTTGAAGATAGACAGAGATCTCCCCCTTGAATCCCTCATAAAGGCAA
>DROX01000269.1 GCA_011321725.1 Nitrospirota bacterium
CCGGCATGAACCCCCAGGAGGTCAAGACAGAGGTCTTCCAGCTTCCCTGTGCAGCCTCCTGCGAGAAGGAGGGAAGCATTACCAACTCAGGCCGCTGGGCACAGTGGAGATACAAGGCAGCTGACCCACCGGGTGAGGCAAGACCAGACTCATGGATTATCAATGAGCTCTTCTGGCGTGTCAAGAAGCTCTACGAAAAGGAGGGTGGTGTCTATCCCGATCCTGTGGTGAAACTTGCCTGGGACTATGGACCAAAGAACCCCGAGGGCAAGGTAATAAAGATCAACACCCACGAGATAGCCAAGGAGATAAACGGCTATTTCCTTGAGGACAAAGTGGTCAAGGGTAAACTCTTCAAGAAAGGCACCCTTGTGCCCAGCTTTGCCTATCTGCAGGAGGATGGTTCCACATCAAGCGGTAACTGGCTGTATTGTGGCTCCTATACCGAGAAGGGCAACATGATGGCCCGCCGTTCAAAGAAGGATCCCACAGGTATGGGACTCTATCCTGAATGGTCCTGGTGCTGGCCTGTAAACCGTCGTATCCTTTACAACCGTGCATCAGTGGATGAGTACGGCAGGCCAAGGGATCCCAGGAGGCCTGTCATCTGGTGGAACGGCACCAGATGGGTAGGGGATGTTCCAGACGGTGGCTGGCCACCCCTTGTAAACAGGGAAAAGACCCGAAAGGCCTTCATCATGAAACCAGCAGGTGTGGCCCATATATTCGGCCCCGGCAGGGCTGACGGTCCCTTCCCTGAACATTATGAACCTCTTGAGAGCCCCATTGAGGTGAATCCCCTCTCAAAATCACACAGGATAAACCCTGCGGTGAAGCTCTTCTGGCCTGTGCAAAATGGACAGGAGAAGCCAAAGAAGGAGGGTGGTATCCCTGAGGATATATTTGCCACTGCTGATCCCCGTTATCCCTATGTGGCCACCACCTACAGGGTGACAGAGCACTGGCAGACCGGTGTTTTAACACGCCATCTGCCCTGGCAGCTTGAGATGATGCCCCAGATCTTCTGCGAGATGAGCCCGGAGCTTGCAAAGGAAAAGGGTGTGAAATCAGGTGATAAGGTGATCGTCTCCTCAGTCCGTGGCAAGGTATGGGCTATTGCCATTGTGACAGAGAGGTTCAGGCCCTTCAAGATCATGGATAAAACGGTTCACCAGGTAGGTCTACCATGGTGCTTTGGCTGGCAGTATCCAGAGGACGGCAGCGGTGGTGACTCATCAAACCTGTTAACCCCAACAATCGGTGATGCCAACACCATGATACCCGAGACAAAGGCATTCATGGTGAATGTGGAAAAGGCATAGGGAGGTGATACAATGGCACTTGAGACCACTGAAATAAAGAGACGCCTCAGCGGCGTGGATGTCCTGACAAGGAAAAAGGGGCTGCTCATATCACCAGAGCTCTGTATCGGCTGCCGTGGCTGCCAGACAGCCTGCAAGGAATGGAACAAGCTCCCCGGGGACAGGACCTCTAACAGGGGCACCTATGAAAACCCCCCTGACCTGACCCCTAACCTCTACAACAAGATAAGATTCCTTGAGGTCACCGGTGGTGACACAGTGAAGTGGCTTTTCGTGAGCCAGCGGTGTATGCACTGCACAGATGCAGGCTGCATGAAGGTCTGTCCCGCACCAGGCGCCCTCTACAGGACAGCTGAGGGTGCTGTTGCCTTTGACAGGAACAAATGCATTGGATGCAGATTCTGCGTGGCAGGGTGCCCCTTCAATATCCCCAGGTATGATCAAGAGGGAAGGATTGCAAAGTGTCACCTCTGTTCTGACAGGATACCCTATGGACTCCAGCCTGCCTGTGCAAAGACCTGCCCAACAGGTGCTATCAGGTATGGTGACAGGGAGGAGCTGATGGGTATCGCAAAGGAGGCGGGATACAAGACCGTCTATGGGACAACAGACCTTGGCGGCCTTGGCGTGCTTTATGCGTTCAGGGAAAGGCCTTCCTATTACGGACTGCCTGACAGCCCGAGTTTTTCACCTACCATTGCACTCTGGAAGAACATCCTGAAACCCCTGGCACTTATCGGTCTGGGTGGCGCCGTGGCTGCAGCGGCAGCGCACTATGTAACGATCGGACCCAAAGAGGTTGACGAAGGGGGTGAGGAATGATGAAAGGTAACCTCATAGAGAAGACAACGGCATGGGAACGGTTCAACCACTGGGTGCTGGCTGTATCCTTTCTGATACTCTTCTTTACAGGTCTTGGATTCCTCTATCAGTCACTCAACTGGATAAATACCATCTTCGGCGGGAACCACCTGGCAAGCGCCATACACAAATGGACAGGGCTTGTCTTCACCCTGTCTCTAATTCTTACCCTGGGGAGCTATTTTGGAGAGGCAATCAGGTTTACATCAGAGGACAGCAAGTGGATATCAAGCCTTGGAGGTTATTTCTCAAAGGAGATGGAACCACCTCCACAGGGTAAGCTGAATGCCGGCCAGAAGCTCTTCTATCTGATCGTGGTGGTGCTTTTCGGAGCTACATCAGCCTTTAGCGGTTTTATCATCTGGCTCTTCCCGGATTCAAGGGGGCTGATACTATTTGCCCATTTCCTGCATAACATCTCCTATGTTGTATTTGCCTTTGCTGTGCCTCTTCACATATATCTTGGTACTGCAGCCAATCCAGGCACATTCCGAGTGATGACCCGCGGTACTGTTACAGCAGCCTGGGCAAAGAAGCACCACGGCAGATGGGCAAAGGACATGGGGATTGAATGAATGATGCGGGGCATGGCCCCGCATCAGCATTTTCTGATATGCCAGGCATGCTGTAGCAGCAGTCTGTTCCCTTTGTTTGGAGGGTCAGTTTCCCGTGATGACAGTGAACTCAGCGCAGGAGGTCTGATGGATATATTTGACGAGATAGTACAGGAAAGGCCCCATCTGAAGGAAACGCTTGAGCTATACAAAAAAGTCCTGAAGATAAAGTCCATGGAGGTTGTCCTTGAGGGAGAGCTTCCCATGGACGCAAGAGGTTACAGCGGGGATGATCTCAGAAAAATTATGGATGAGATGTCCCAGGCCCTTGGTATCAACAGAGATCTCCTTGAACCCCTGGAGGAACTGTTGCTTTCAGGTGAGGTGGACCTCAGAGGGCTTCCTCTGGGTACAGGACTTCCCAGGGGTGTAAGTGTGGAGGATGAGGCCTTCGCTTTCCTCTATATCCTCTCAAAGCCCTATTTTATAGCAGAGAGTAAGAGACTGAATCTGGGCGATATATACTGGACCGAGGGGAGATGTCCTGTATGTAATGCCCTGCCCTCCGTGGCCTTTATCGGCAGGGAGGAGAAGAGGAGGTTTTACTGCACCTTCTGTGAGACCGTAGGGCCATGGCAGAGAACGGGCTGTCCCACATGTCAGAGTGAGAGCCCGGAGATGATGAACATCCTCTACCTTGAAGGTGAGGATGGCATGAGGGCAGACCTCTGTGAGGAATGCAGGAATTATTTCAAGAGTTTTGACTATTCACTCAGGGCAAGATACAGCCCTGATATCCTGGACCTGATAAGCCTTCCCTTTGATATCATTGCACAGGGAAAGGGTTACAGGAGACCCTCCCCGAACCCGCTCGGGATGATCAGGATGGCTTGAAAAAAGACAGGGGCAAAGGTTATTTTATCCTATGAAAGGATCACTGCAGGGTCTTGCTGCGTCTTTATTGATAGCACTGTCTGGATTCATGTTATCCTTTATACATCCCTCACTTGATGCACTTGCCATCTCTATAATATTCGGTATGCTGGTGGGTAATATCCTCAAGGAGACAGAGGTCCTGCAGAAGGGGATCAACCTCAGCATAGGCATTTTCCTGCCCATCGGCATTGCCCTCTATGGAAGCCAGCTACAGCTCTCTGATGTTGAGCCCATCAAGATCCTCTATATTTTTTTGACCTTCATATCCGTTTTCACCCTCATGTATGTTTTCACCAGGATATTTGGATGCCGCAACAATACATCCCTGTTAATTGCCACGGGTATGTCTGTATGTGGTGCATCGGCTATTGCCATTGTTTCACCACTCATTGAGGCTGACCGCGAGGAGACCTCCATCTCCCTGATTGTTATAACCATTGTGGGTTTAATAGGGATGATGTTCTATCCCATAGCAGGCTTCTATCTTCATTACAGTGCCGGGCAGTATGCCCTGCTCACAGGTGCCACCCTTCCAATGCTCGGGCAGGTGAAGGTGGCATCAATGAACTTCAGCGAGGAGATCCTGCCCATTTCTCTCAAGTACAAACTGATCAGGATGTCATTCCTTGTTTTCATAATCACCGTGGTCATCGTGCTTTCAGGGATAAAGAGGAAGAGGTTCTATGCGCCCTGGTTTGTAATTGTCTTCATTTGTCTTGCCTTTCTGGTGAATGTATTTGATTTATCCTCTTTTACCAGATATCTTGCACCTGTGAGCAGCTTCTCCCTCTGTACGGCCCTTGCATCCATAGGCCTGTCTGTTGACTTTGATTCCATAACAGAGAGGGGGTTCTCACCCCTTGTGAGTACATTCGTGGTTTTCAGCATCATCTATACCACTTTTTATATTCTTTTTACTATGATATAATTTAATTGTAATGTTTAAATCCAAACTTCTATACAGGATTTTCTTGAGCTTTCTTGTCTTCTCCGTGTTGATGATCCTGCCCCTTTTGCTGTCCCTTGATAAAGAACTCAAGGATATGCTGGCTGTGGGGAAAGGCCTGCCAGAAGGGATAAGGCTCACCTATGATATCCTGTGGCAGAGGCTCTTTGATCATCTCATTGTCCTTTCCTTTTATGCCTTCTTTGTGGCCTTCATAATCTCGCTGTTTTTTTCAAGGAAGATACTGAGACCCATAACGAGGCTGAAGAAGGCAGCCGAGCGTGTGCGACAGGGAAATCTTGATTTTGAACTCCCCCTTGAGGGAGATGATGAGATAAACGAGGTTATTGACACATTTAACGAGATGATCAAGACACTGAGGCAGAGGACCGAGGAGCTTAAGAAGAAGGATATATATATCAATGCAATGATGGACCCACTCTGGGTTGTTGATGATTCCAATACCATCATTGATATCAATCCGGCCTTCACAGAGGTGTTTGGTTACAGGAGAGAGGAGGTGATCGGTACATCCATTTATGATTACTTCAATGAGATGGATGCAGAGGTGGTCAGACGTGAGATTGAGACAAAGAGGGCCTATGGAAAGCACTCCACCTACCAGGTTGAGTTCCTGACGCGGGATGGCACACCCGTGCCTGTGCTCATCACCGGGTCACCTATAATTGAGAATGGTGAGGTTACAGGCAAGATCGGCATTATCAAGGACATCAGCCAGCAGGCCCGGCTGATGAGGGAACTCTCCGACTCAAAGGAGCATCTTGAGTCAATCATGGATAGCATACAGGATTCCATGCTTATCATTGACAGGAATTACAAGGTTATCAAGGCAAATGATATTGCAAGGAAGCGTTACGGCCTTGATATTATCGGAAAGGACTGTTTTGAGGTCTCACACAAGTCTTCCAGGCCCTGCTGGATGGAGGGTGAGGAGTGTCCCCTTCAGGGTGTATTCACCTCTGCAGAGGTCCTATCATCTGTACATGAACACTATGATGAAGAGGGAAACAAGTGTTATGAGGAGATACTGGCAAGCCCCATCAGAAACTCAGAGGGCGAGGTTATTGAGGTGCTTGAGCTGATGAGGGATATCACAATGAGGGTCCGTTATGAGGAGGAGATAGAGAGAAGAAACAGGGAACTGCTGATGATCAATTCCATTGCATCAATTGTGAACCGCTCCCTCAGGGCGGATGAGGTGTTCAGTGATGTGCTGGAAAAGCTGATTGATACATTTGATATGGACGGGGGCGGGTTTTTCATCCTTGATGAGCAGACACGCATGCTCAACTGCCTTTACCACAGGGGTGTCTCCGAGGAGTTTGTCAGGGAGGCAGGCAGGGTGAAGCTCGGAGAGGATATACCTGGCAGGGTGGCAATAACAGGCGAGATCGTTACCACACCTGACGTGAGTATTGACAGGAGGGTTGAGAGGAGTATCCTGAAACACTCCGGGATAAAGGGCTACTGTTGCATTCCGGTGAAGGGCAAGGAGAGGATACTGGGCGTGTTCTGCCTCTTCAGGTACAGGGAGCATCGTTTTACCCCTGATGAGGAGAATATCCTCAGGGCAACAGGTGAGATGACAGGGCTTGCACTTGAGAATATCAGGCTATATGAGAGGCTACGGAAGATGTTTGAGACCCAGAAGAACAGGAGAGGCTTTGAGCAGGGGATACTCCTCAGGTTCTCCAATATCCTTTCCTCTGCCAATGACATAGAGGAGATCATATCTCAATCAATGGGGGTCATAAAGGAGTTCCTCAATGCAGATGTGATGATGTTCTGGCAGCTTGAGGATGATAACACTCTCATACTGAAGAACGCCAGTTTTGATTTTGACAGTATATCCATACCTGTTACCCTGCTGACCCCGGAGATCCATTCAATTGACAGTGGAGAGATAATAGTGGTTGAGGATATAAGGGAGGATTCAAGATACCACTTCCCTGAGATGCTAAAGGAGCAGGGGCTCACGAGTATCATTGTTATCCCCCTGAGGGTGGGCAATCATGTACTTGGTGTGATCACTACAGGATACAGGTTCAGGCATAAGGAGGATGAGGATGAACTGCACTTCCTCAGGATCATTGCCGGTATCTTTGCGGTGGCCTATGAGAGAAGCCTCATATACGAGAAGAGGATACTTGAGAAGGGCCTGGCAGATGCAATACTGAATACCATAACAGAAGGTGTCTGCACCGTTGATATGACGGAACGTATAATCCTCTCCAACAGGTCCACGGAAAAGATACTGGGAATCCCCCTGAACTCCATCATTGGAAGACACTACAGGGAGATATTCTCCAGGTTTGAGGGATACTGTCCTGTTGAGAAGGCACTCAATGGAGAGAGGTCATCAGGGGAGTTGAGGATAGTAAAGGATGGGGAGCAGAGGGTTATCAATGTAGAGGCACTTCCCCTCATAGATGCAGAGGGTGAGGTCTATGGTGCCGTTCAGGTGCTGAGAGACATCACAAGGGAGAAGGAGATAGACAGGATGAAGACAGACATTATCCGTTCCGTCTCTCATGAGTTCCGTACACCCCTGTCAGCAATTGTGGGCCTCACGGAGATGCTTATAGACGGGGATGTCTCGGATGAAAGGGCAATGAAGTATCTCAAGACCATCTATGACGAGGGGCTGAGACTTTCGGATATGGTCTCTGACCTCCTGAACATATCCCGCATTGAGAGCGGAAAGGAAAGGCTGAAGTTTACGGAGATAGACTTCAGGGAAATAATTGACCATATAAGGAAGGCCTTTGCAGAGGAGATAGAGAGAAAGGATATAACCTTTGATTCAATAATAGAGGAGGATATCGGCATTGTATATGCGGACAGGGATAAGATCATACAGGTTCTCTCCAACCTTACTGATAATTCAATAAAGTACTCCAATAGTGGCTGCAGAATCGCTGTCAGGGTCTATGCCGAAGACAATTATGTTATAATAGAGCATACC
>DROX01000270.1 GCA_011321725.1 Nitrospirota bacterium
AACTTTTAATCTCTATCCTTTCCCTTGAACCCTGCAACCCTTAACCCCTTTAACCCTTTTAGACAATGCCATGATGAACCACCTCTTTATACTCCGAAAAATCTGCGATTTTTCGGAGGCCTCTTCTTACTGCTTACTGCTCACTGCTTACTACTAACCCATCTACCCATTTACTCATCTACCCATTCACCCATAAACTGCTCACTGTTCACTGCTCACTGTGAATAAGGTGTGGTGCTTATTTTTCTTCGGCACCCTGCCTTGTTATAGATTAAAGTTAAAATTATTTTGGACACTACTGTCCCTGAAACAAGTTCAGAGAAACCACCCATGCCCGAGGAGAAAATTCGGCATTTTGTGGGACATCTATCTATTGACTCATATAACATGATCATGTTTAAATGTTTATATCATACCATAATCAATATAAAAACCAATACGTGGAGGCCCCTGTGAAAAGAGTACCCATGACAAAGGAAGGCTATGAGCGGCTCAAAGAAGAGCTTGAGCACCTGCTCAGGGTTGAGAGGCCAAGGAACATAAAGGATATTGAAGAGGCACGGGCACATGGTGACCTCAGCGAGAATGCCGAGTATCACGCAGCCAAGGAGAAACAATCCTTTATTGAAGGCAGGATCAGGGAACTACAGGCAAAGTTGGCCCAGGCCGAGATCATTGACACCTCCAGGATGAACCATGGCAGGGTGGTTTTTGGTGCAAGGGTGAAGGTCTACGATGCAGATGCAGATGAAGAAAAGACATTCCTCCTTGTGGGGCCTGATGAGGCTGATGCATCAAATGGAAAGATATCAGTCACATCCCCTGTTGGCAGGGCGCTTGTTGGTAAAGAGGTTGGGGATGCAGTGACAATCAAGGCCCCTGGCCGCACATTTGAATATGAAATCCTTGAGATAAGCTTTGAGTAGACTGCTGGATACAGAAGTAGAGGGGATACACAACCTTACTGCAAGGGAGTTCACCCTGAGGCTTCGTCTTCCGGCCAATGCGGAGCCGCCCCAACCCGGCCAGTTCTATCTTTTAAAACCCCCATGTAGCAATGATCCACTGCTGAGAAGGCCCTTCAGTGCCTTCAGGTGGGGCAATGACTGGATAGAGTTTCTCATCAGAAAGAAAGGGAAGGCCACCACCCTTCTTGGTACCCTCAGGTCAGGCGACAGGATCAGTATCCTTGGTCCACTTGGCAGAGCATTCCCTGAACCAGAAAAGACAACGGTGGTGATTGCAGGCGGGATAGGTATTGCCTCTGTTTACTCCCTGGCTCCTGCATACAGGGCAGACCACACTCTTATCTATGGTGCGAGGACTTCAGGTGAGCTTGTCTTTGTCGAGAACCTGAAAACCCTCTTCAGGGATGTCCACCTCTGCACTGATGATGGTTCAAGGGGTTTTCACGGGAGTGTTGTTGATTGCCTCAGGGAGTTTTTAAAGGACAAGGACCCTGCCACTTTTGTTGTATATGGCTGTGGACCGGAAGGCATGACGGCCTCCCTGACAGACTTACTGAAAGAGCACAATATTGAGGCATATCTGTCCCTGGAGGAAAGGATGGCATGTGGCCTTGGTGCATGTATGGGATGTGTCAGACAGACCGCTGAGGGCATGAGAAGGGTCTGCATGGAGGGTCCGGTGTTTCACATAGGAGAGCTATGAATTTAGAGGTCAGTATAGGACATATGAGGATGAAAAACCCTGTCACCACAGCCTCGGGCACCTTTGGCTACGGTGGCGAGTATGCAGGCTTTGTTGATCTGAACATGCTTGGTGCTGTAACGGTAAAGGGGATATCCCTTGAACCTCACAGGGGTAATCCTCCACCAAGGCTCTATGAGACCGCCTGTGGAATGCTTAACTCAATAGGGCTTCAGAATGTGGGGCTTGAGAGGTTTCTTAAGGAGAAGCTCCCCTACCTGAGAAGGTTTGATACAAAGGTCATCGTAAACATACTGGGAGGAAGCATTGACGAGTACTGCAGGCTGGCCTCTGGGCTTGATGGAAAGGTGGATGCCATTGAGTTGAACGTATCATGTCCCAATGTGAAAAGGGGTGGGATCATTTTTTCAAGCAATACCCATATGCTGAGGTCACTCATACGAGAGGTACGGGCTGTTGTGAAGAGATCCGTACTTATTGTAAAGCTCTCCCCTAACTCATCAGATATAGTCCAGCATGCAAGAATCTCAGAAGCAGAAGGTGCAGATGCCGTGTCAATGATAAACACCATTGCTGCAATGGCCATTGATATCCATACAAGAAAACCAAGGCTTTCAAACATAATAGGTGGACTTTCGGGCCCGGCGATCAAACCCATTGGGGTCAGGATGGTATGGGAGGCTCACAGGTCAATCGGGATACCCATTGTGGGAATGGGTGGGATAATGACAGCAGAGGATGCCATAGAGTACATGCTTGCAGGTGCCAGGGCTGTTTCTGTGGGGACTGCCAATTTTGTAAATCCCAGGGCAACCATGGAGATATTAGAGGGAATAAAAAGCTACATGCAGACCCATGGTATTGATGACATAAACAAGATCATAGGAGGCCTCATATGTTAGAGAGAAAAAGCATCATAACCCTCACGTCAGACTTTGGTATCAAAGACCCCTTCGTTGGACAGATGAAGGGGGTTATCCTGAACATCAACCCCAATGTTGAGTTTGTTGATATAACACATGAGATAACACCCCATAACATAAAGGAGGCATCCATCGCATGTGCATTCAGTTACAGGTACTTTCCTCCTCGTACGGTTCATCTGGTAGTTGTTGACCCTGGTGTGGGTTCGGCAAGGAGGCCCATCCTGGTAGTCACAGAGGATCATTATTTCATCGGACCTGACAACGGTGTGTTCTCCTTTGTCTACCAGAGAGAAAAGAGGTATCTGAAGGTCTTCCATATCACCGCTGACCACTACTTTCTCAAGAAGGGCTCTCCCACCTTCCAGGGCAGGGACCTCTTTGCACCTGTGGCTGCATGGCTGGCTAAGGGTATTCCTGCATCAAACTTCGGAGAGGAGATCACAGACTACAATACCATCTATATACCTGAACCGAAAAAACCCACGAAAAACGCTCTTGAGGGAGAGGTTATCTATATTGACCGCTTTGGCAATGCCATTACGAATATACCACTTGATGCTGTGGAGGAACTGAGAAAGGCCGGGGGTTCCCTCAGGGTGGTCTATAAAGGCAGGGAACTTCCAATGAAGGCCCACTATTCAGAGGCTGACGATGAGGGGCTGAAGTGTCTGATAAACAGCTTTGATCTCCTTGAGATATTCGTTTATCGCGGAAATGCTGCCAGGGAACACGGGATAAAGGTTGGAGATATAATCGGCATCATTACGCGATAGGCTAATCAAAGAGCCTGACCAGTGTCTCGGTCTTCTCCTGGATATCCCTGGTAAGACGTTCCTGTTCCTCTTTGTATCTGAACAATTCATCAGCAATATTTAATGAGGCCAGTATGGATGCCTTCAGCGGTGCAATATTGGGGCTCTTTGAATAGATCTCAGCTATCTTTCTGTCAACAAACTCCGCAAGCTGACGGATGTAGTTGTCAGGGACATCACCCTTGATCTTGTAGTGCTGCCCCAGTATGGTTACCTCTACATCTCCCATGCTCTCCGCCACCTCTCATGTAGCCATCACAGCTGGATACTTTCAAGCTCATTAAGCAGCTCTTCAAGCTGTGACTTTACAGTGCTTTTCTCAGTTTTCAACATCTCCAGTTCCTGGTTCTTCTCATCAAGGGACTGTTCAAGCTCCTTGATCCTCCTCTCAAGAACAGCCTTCTCCTCCTTCAGTGCCCTCACCTTTTCAATTGCAGCAGCTATCTTTTCATCAAGACTCTTCAAGGTCTCCAATTTCCTGTCCTCCTCCGTGTTCACATTATTTACATTTTTAAACAATGAGTCCATAGGTTGGATATATTATAAAATGGGACTCTACCACATGTCAAAGCCTATCTCATTGATTCAGGAATCCCGGGGGATTTACCTCTTTGCTTGACTTTAAAAGGGGATAATTTTTAAAATTAACACTCAAGAGCCATTGTATGTACCTCAGTGGGGTGGTAGTTCAGCACGGTTAGAACGCCGGCCTGTCACGCCGGAGGTCGCGGGTTCAAGTCCCGTCCACCCCGCCATAACCAATTCCTGGAGATGCACCTTGAAAAACTTGGCCTCAATAGCACTTATAATCTTACTATCTGTTGCAGTGAATCTCTATGGCTGCAAGGACAGTAACAGAGGCACAGCGCCGCAGCAACAACCACCAGCGGGAAAGCAGCTACACTCCCTCAATGTGGAAGAACAGATAAATACACTCAGGGAGATCATCGCAAAAGAGCCTGAAAACACCACCGCACTCATAAGGCTTGGCAATATCTTCATGGATACCAAGAGGTGTAAAGAGGCGATAACGTACTATACAAGGGCGCTTAGACTTGAGCCGGAAAATGCCGATGTCAGGGTTGATCTTGGAACCTGCTACAGAAGGACAGGACAGCCCGAAAAGGCCATTGAGGAGTACAGGAAGGCTATTGAAATAAACCCAGGCCATCCATACGCACACAGGAACTACGCTGTGGTACTTGCCTTTGATCTCAACAAACCGGTAGAGGCAATTGGGGAATTCCAGACCTATCTCAGGCTGAGCCCTGATGCACCTGATGCCGACCAGATAAAAAAGATCATCATTGAACTGAGCCAGAGAAAACAACAGTAGTATTGAAATGCTAAGAGACTTCCCAAATGTATTCATCCCCATATTCGTTGCAATAGATGTCTTTGCACTGCTGCCTGTATTCCTGAGCCTCACCCAGGGCTTATCACAGCAGGGCCTCAGGACTGTCATACGCCAATCCGTTTTCACTGCCTTTGCCGTCTCTGTCCTCTTTGTAACCATTGGAGAGGCCATATTCAGGATCATAGGCATTACAGTGGATGATTTCAAGATAGCAGGCGGGATACTTCTGCTGGTGATTGCAGTTCTTGACATTGTACGGTTTGACAAGCAGGAAAGTAAAAGGGGCTCAACCACAACAGTGGGGATTGTTCCCATAGGTGTACCACTGATTGTTGGCCCGGCGGTTTTAACCACGCTCATAGTGCTTCTTGAACATTACGGACCCATGCTTCCACTGCTTGCATTGATACTGAACCTTGTGATTGTCTGGGTCTTATTCAGGAAGGCCTCGGTGGTGGTGAAGATCATCGGCAAGAATGGTATCCTTGCCATATCAAAGCTGATGGATATACTGCTGGCATCAATTGCAATCATGATGATCCGCATGGGTGTGGAAAATATCATCAAAAGGCTCCTATAGTTGACACCAGTAGTGTCCAAATAATTTTACTTTATCTATAACAAGGCAGGGTGCCGAAGAAAAATAAGCACCACACCTTTGAAAAGAAAAAAGGGCCAATAAGTAATAAAGGCCCAGAGGTGGTTCATCATGGCATTGATGCAATGGGATTTAAATAATAAAAGACAGAGTCTTTTAGGACTTAAGTGTATAGACAAGGGTCTTGATGTAAGACACTTGAGGTATTGCTA
>DROX01000271.1 GCA_011321725.1 Nitrospirota bacterium
CGCTTCCGTATTCACTCATCTCTTCCTCTGTCAGATCAAGGGGCTGATGGAACTCCGGAAGTGCTGCAAGCGGCAGGTAGTGGGCTGGTTTATTGTAGGTCTCTCTGATACCCCTGAGGAAATCACCCTTCTGGATTACGAAGATGTAGTCATAGTACTGGAAAAACTCCTTCCAGTATGTGAGATGTCGGTAGTTCTCCACAAACCAGAAGGCTGTTCGCAGTCCCGTCTTCCTTAGCCTCTGGAGATGTTCGGGATTCAACGGGGCCTGTGCAAGTGCAATGACAAGGTCTGGCCTGAAACTCTCAAGCCTTGCAAGCACGGAGGAGGAGGCAAACCTGACAAACTGCGATCCCAACCCCGCTCTGACGTCATTTTCAACTGCAATCCTGTCAATAAATCTGAAACATTCGTGCAAGGGCGTGTTGTCCACATACTGGACATGATGGCCAAGGTTCTTAAGCGCCCTGACCGTGTATTCAGCCACAGGGACGGAACCGCCATAGATGGGACCCACAACGGAGATCCTGAGCCCCTTCTGGAAGAGCCTCATCAATCTGAGGCGTTCGCCCACCAACTCATAATACCGATGATTTAGCTTCACCGATGGATTATGTCTCAGCACAGAGAATCGGCCTTGCAGGAATGGGACGGTGTTAGATGAAACTATCCTGACCCTGTCAATGATCCCCCTCAGGTCCCTCAATGTAAAGGCACTCTTCATAAGGGACATATCAGGTTCAAAGACAATGATATCAGAATCGGTCTCCTCAAGAAGCGCCTCAATATGGTAGCCAAGCCCAAAACCGAAAACACAGAGACATTCCTTCCCACGGATCTTGTCTAACTGACCCTTCACCCATTCCCTTGCCTCCTTAACAGGATCGTAGAGGCTATGGATCAGGTAGTTATCAACTTTCAGCGTTGGATGGACTGTCCTGGAAGTGAGGGCTTTATAGTTACTGTCAACACTACAACGCTGAAGCCCCTCTGCCAGGGAGGGGTTCTTTGTCCTTAATCTTTCCATGTTTTCTTTAAGATGCATTGTTTAGCTGAAGTATCTCCTTTTTAAGCACCTTTGCCCTGCCGTGTCCGGGCTCAAAAAGCAGGATTGTATCAAGACTTTCCAGGGCCTTATCCAGCTCTCCTGAATGAAGACATATCCTTGCGTATTTTAGCAGGGCCTCCAGGTCTCCCGGATGCCCCCTCAGGTGGCTTTCTATCTCCCTCTTCATTTCCAGGATATCCTCTTTTGTAGCACTCTCCATATCATCGGTTAACAGGTTGACACCTGATACCCTGGCCCTTACTAAATACTGGAGAACAAAGAGGTCCTTCAGATCCTCGGGTGTCAGGTCTTTAATGGTAAGCCTGTCTATTGTTATCTCCCTTGTGTCAGGATCAAGGCTGTGGTATTCCGGGTCAATGTTTGATGTCAGCCCTGTAATTACATAACCGGCATTGGTGAACAGATCCTCAATATCCCGTTTTGCAAAGAATCTCAGATGTGTCCTGTCAAGTATGCCCGCATCTTCGTATCTCCATTGTCCGTTGATAAGCATTCTTATAACACCGAGATACCTTACATTCGGTATGGAGGCAACTATAACCCCGGATGGGTCAAGATACTTCCTTATCTTTCTCAGGACAGACAGTGGATCCTTGAGGTGTTCAAGTACATCTGCCAGTACGATGCAATCAAAATAACCTTCCTCAAAGGGTAGCTCTTCTATCTCCTCAATATCACCGCAGATAACCCTGGAGAGGTTCTTTTCCGCCTTCTTGCAGACATGAGCCACCAGTTCTACCCCAACCACCTCTCTGACGCCCTTTTCCAGCAACCTTTTCCCCAGCAGCCCCTCACCACATCCGATATCAAGGACACGGCCTACCTGATCAGGGATCAGTGCCTCCACATCCCTTCGCTCCTGCCTGTAGTAATCATCAACATGATCGCCCGGGTCTGGTTTCTCCAGGACTGTATTCTTCCCTGATCTCCTGTATCCTTTCAGTACGTGATTGAAAACCTCTCCAATCTTCTGTGATATCTTTTCTGCACTGAATTTACTCTCCACCCTTTCACGTCCCTTTCTGCCAAGCTCCAGCCTCATCCTCTCGTTTTTCAGAAGATCAACCATTGCATGAGCAAGACAGTGGGGATCATTTGGTTGTACAAGCAGGCCTGCATCACCTACCACTTCCGGAATGGAACCCGAGAGGGTTGAGATTACAGGCGTTGCACAGGCCATTGCCTCAATAAGTACCATCCCGAGCTGTTCCTTCCATGTTCTCAGGGAGATACTTGGTAGTACGAAGATATCGGCCATGTTAAAGAGCTGATGTATCCTGTGATAGGGATAACTTTCTATGAATACAAACCTATCAGAAATTCCGAGCTCTTCTACCCTCTCCCTGACGCTCTGCAATTCAGGTCCTCTGCCGGTAATAATCACCCTTATCCCGGACCCTTTCAGGTCTCCCAATGCCAGCTTCACTGCATAGATCAGATCGTATATACCCTTTTCCCAGACAACCCTTCCGATAAAAAGGATCACCTTCTCTGAAGGCCTGATACCAAGGTCCTCTCTTAATTCAAGGGCGGCAGATCTGTCTGGCTTAAACCTGTTGATGTTTATCCCCATGGGCAGAACGGTGATCCTCTCGGGAGAGACCCCCTCAAGCATCAAGGCCTCTCTGGCACGCTCTGTAACTGCAATAAAGAAATCAGCGCCCTCCCTGACCTTTTTTTTCATCAGCCTCATCTGCTCATACTCTTCATAAGCAAAGGGTATATTCTCCCACTGGAGACAGACAACGGGCTTATTGAATTTCTCTTTTATCAGGATGGCCTGGTAGGAAAATGTCCATGTTGTGTCAGCAGTGTAGATGAGGTCACTGTCAAAGAGTGCGAATTCCAGCCCGACCATATAGGCTGGATTCTCCGGATGTGATGGTAACTTTACCACCGGGACCATGATCTCCTCTATATTGAAGTTTGGATTCCTCGTGGTAAATGCTGTTATATCAAAGTCCTTGTCAAGGGGTTCATAATTCTGCATCTCCCAGGGATTGAGATTTGGCCCCCTGATAATTGCTATTCTGGGTGAACTGCTATCATCCTGATCTCTAACAACAAAGGGAGGGACATGGACTGAGACCCTTGATCTGGCCGGTCTGGGCTGTATGTCGTATTCTCTGAAATAGAGATCCTCCGGGGATTCAAATCCACTCTCAGGGATCTTTGAATAAAAGAGTCCTTTTTTCTTGAAGCGTTCTTTATCAATAATATTGTAGTGGACAACATATACATCCCAGTCTTCTATCCTCCCCTCAAGCCCTACAGGTATTTCATGCACATGCTTTACCCACCTGACACCGGGGAGATTCCTGAATATTCTTGGTGTGTCTTCAAATCCGTCGTGGTTTCTTGCATAGAAATGTTCGTTTCCTACAAGGTTGCATTTTCTCACCCTGTAGCCCACCACCTCGGGCCGGGTGGATTCAAGTAATGCCCTGATACCCCTCTCAAACTCCTCGGAGAAGACCTCGTCAGCATCAAGCCTCACCACCCAGTCGCCCTGACAGTGTTCAAGGGATATCTGGCGCTGTTTACCAAAGTGACCTTCCCAGGGATGCTCTATTATCCTTGCCTTTTCAAAGGATCTGACGATCTCAATGGTGCCGTCAGTGCTGCCACCATCCACAACAACTATTTCATCGGCGAATGTACACGAACTCAGGGCCCTTTTGATATGACGGGCCTCGTTCAGGGCAATCATGGATACAGAGATTTTCATTTCCCATACTCCTCAAGTAATTGATAGTTATTATCCTCTGCGTAGCCAAACTCGTGAAGTATTTCACCAAGGGCATAATTACACAGGGACTGTAATTCAGGACTGAGTTCCTCCTTCCATCTTCCAATGGAGCTCAGGGGGCTGTCACTTGTTGAATGGACCTTGAATGTGTCTTTGTAGCCCAGTGCCTTCTTCAAGATTGCCTCAATAATTGAGGGTGAAGTGTCCAGTCCCAGGTATTCAAGTATCTCCCTGAGAACCCTCTCCGGGTCAAGGATGAACCTTTCGTAATGCAACAGATAAGCCCTGTCAGCCCTCTCTTTCCAGCTTTGTAGTAGTTTGAGCGCACTCTTTTTTAACTGTTTTGAAATATACTCCTCATCGCTTTTAACACACTGTCTTCCAAAATCGGTAAACTCCCTTTTCCTGTTGAATGACAGAACAGAACATACAACATCACGAAAATCACGAACCAGGAATATCTCCTTTGCCTTTGGGTAAAGCTCCCAGACCTGTGGCGGTATCTCAGCGGGAAAGGTCTTTTCCGCGAAAAAGATGGCCTCTTTCTTTTCCTGAAGTGAGGCAATCCTTCGGTAGAAGTCCTCAATGCTTTTCTGCGAAGCCCTGATTATTTCCCCGGTATATATCTCATTGAACCAGTAATGGAACTGGTAGTCTATGTTTGCATAACCTATGGGTTTAAATGTTCCGGGATGGTGGAAGCCGAATTGACCTTTTATGTAGCCATGGGGATTGACCTGCTGGCTCAGATTCATGACCTCAAAATGATTCTTTAGCATATGGAAACAATAACCCAGCACCCTTGCTTCGTAGGGATAGTTACTGTGGATAACTATTGAGGGATGCTCATTTAAGAACTCCATCAATCTGGTTGTCCCGGTGCGGCCGATACTTGTAATCATCAGGGGCTGAAGAGAAGGCTGGAAGGTGGAGCTGATGGCCTTCCGGTGTACCGAGAGTTTCGCAAGTGGAAAACGGATATCGTCTCGGAACAGGGCAAATACAGTAAGGATGAAATCAAAAGGCATGCCCAGCAGGTAGACCATCGCCCTGAAACCACAATTTGAGGCCCAATTTACATCGGGGTATGAGGTCTCTGCATAATGGCTTGGCACACACACAGGTGTCCTGGTGATGAGCTGGTCACCCAGGACTATCTCAACAGCCTGAACCGGTTCATGTTTGCCTAATACCCACCCGTTTATATCAAGAGTTGCGATCTCTGTCTGACTTCCTTCGTTTATGTTTATGGCAAAGTTCAACAGGACATCATTGTCCTCACTGTAGGGTACTATCTCAATATCAACCCTGTGCCTTAAACTGTCCCCGTAGCTACTGAATATCTTTTCCGCCATGTCTCTATCACCTATCTCCCAGAAGACCTGTCCCAGCCTTTCCCAGGAACTGCTGTCATGGGGCTGCTGTTTTATCCTGTCGGTCAGCTCCTTTATTGATAAAAGACCTTTCCTTTTCAGTAAGAGTACATTGTAGTTCTCTGACATATTTACTGTTTTATCAAGATGATTGTAGTGTTATGTTTCTATTATCAATGCCGAGGACATTGCTGAAATACTCAATGGTCTTCAGCAGACCCGTTCTGAGATCCGTACCGGGTTCCCAGGCCAGTCTCTCGCGAGCCAGTGTTATATCAGGCCGTCTCCTTCTGGGGTCATCCTCCGGCATGGGAAGAAACTCTATCCTTGACCTTGAACCTGTAAGCTCTATTATCATGCAGGCAAGTTCAAGTATGGTTGTCTCCACGGGATTACCAAGATTTACCGGGCCTGTAAAGCTGTCAGGGCTGTTCATGAGCCTGACCAGCCCGTCAATCATATCATCCACATAGCAGAAGCATCTTGTCTGTGAGCCATCGCCATAGATTGTGATGTCTTCATTACGGAGGGCCTGGGTGATGAAGTTACTCACCACCCTTCCATCGTCTGGATACATCCTCGGTCCATAGGTGTTGAATATCCTTGCCACCTTGATCCTCAGACGGTGCTGTCTGTGGTAGTCAAAAAAGAGTGTCTCGGCACACCTCTTGCCCTCGTCATAACATGACCTCGGACCAATGGGGTTTACGTTACCCCAGTAGTCCTCCTTCTGGGGATGAACAAGGGGGTCACCATAGACCTCAGATGTGGAAGCCTGCAGGATCTTTATCTTGAGCCTTTTTGCAAGCCCGAGCATGTTTATTGCGCCATGAACTGACGTCTTTGTGGTCTGTACAGGATCAAACTGGTAGTGCACAGGAGAGGCGGGGCAGGCCAGATTGTAGATCTCATCAACCTCCACATAGAGGGGGAAACAAATATCGTGCCTCAGTATCTCAAAGTAGGGGTTCTGGAGAAGATGTGCAATATTGGATTTCTGGCCTGTATAGAAGTTGTCAACACATATGACCTCATTGCCTTCCTTCAGAAGTCGTTCACAGAGGTGTGAGCCAAGAAAACCCGCCCCACCTGTAACAAGAATCCTCTTTCTTGGATAATAACTCATTGCCTCAATGATCAAGCAAATTTACTGCCAGTCTACCTGAGATGATTAACTCCATGTAAAACAAGAATAAATCAGAACCGGCCAGGATATCTTGGCGTCAAATAACCGGTATCAACAGGAAAGATTTTCCTGAAACCGTCAAAAAACCATCTTCACGAAAATATCCTTCTCATGATTTCCACGATCCTCTGAAGCCTGTGCAGATAGGTATGCTCTGCCAGCACCCTCCTCCTTGCTGCCAGGGCAACCCTTTGCCTCTCCTGGGGATGGTCAAGATAATATCTGACCAGTTCGGGTATCTCCTCGGGGTCTTCATAGGTGATGACCTCCCTGCCAGGCTCAAAGAGTTCTTCAAGGGCCTTCTGATAATCGGTAATCAGAAAGCTTCCGCAGGCAGGCACATCAAAGACACGCTGGTTCACCGCCTCCGGCATCTGAAGGCTTGTGGTATTGAAATTTATCTCTGTTGAATTATAAACCACTGGAAGGCCCTGGTAATAGTCCACCTTGCCCCTTATCTCAAAGGCTTCGTCAAGCAGTTCCCTCCAACCGGAATCACCGTATATAACCGGTGAAAACTCCCTGAGTCTGTTTATCGCTCTTAAACGGTTGATAAGGGTTGCCTTCCAGTAGATCGCTGCTTCCAGCTCCCTGAGGTCCTTCTCGGTTAGTTGATCAAGTTTTCCTCTAATCCCTTCATCATATGAACTACAGAGTTTCTCAAAAGACATCCTTTCCCTGGAAAGCGTCTCTGCCAGTGCCTCCATGACGTCATGAAAACCATGTGGTATCTTCCCTGCCTGTTTCCTGCAGGCATCAAGCATTGAATTGCCCACAAAGGAGACCCTGCTGTGGTGTTTCCGGTATGCCTTTTTTGAAAGCCTTAATGGCCTGAATATACTCCTGTCAGTGGCAAGGGGGAGATAATATACATACTTGAAACCCGCGGCACGCATATCATCAATATATGAATGGTCCCAGAGGAAGATTACCGTGTTGTCTGATACATTCCTCCTGTAGGCCCTGACGATAATGTTAGGACTGTCAACATACCATACAGCCACTGGCATCTCTATGGAGGACAGAAAGGAGGCGAGTATACCCTCCTCATCAAATCCCATATGATTGATGGCAAGGATAAAATCAGGTCTTGAATCAATGATGGTCTTTACCACCCTGCCCAAAAGCCTTCCCACCTTTTCTTCCCTGTTGCCCGAAAGAGAAACCACATCATGTCCAAGGGTTTTGATTGCATTAAGTATCTCCTTTTTCAGGAAATAGCCAAAGTCAAGCAGGCATATTCTGAGCCGCTCCTTTTGTAGTTTTGTGTATATAAGCCTTTCCTTGAGCCTGCGTGTAGCCCTGTTCTTCAGTGTTGAATAGAGAGGCATGTAATAGCCAGGGAATGCATTCAGTGCCGAGGGCAGAGACAGTAATGATAGAGACTTCATGCCACATTTCAATTGCCTTATCATTATCCTTTCCATGGCCTTTTCTGGAGAGTCACCTGCGATGAAGATGACCCTGTTGAGAATCTCGGGGCATATTCCGTATTCCCTGCATGCCCTGTAGATCTCCTCCCTTGCCTCCACAACTATTATCTCGGCATCAGGGTATCTCTTTACCAGTTCCTTTACATGATAACCAAGGCCCAGGCCGAGTATTACAATGATTTCGTCACCATCGTACTGAAAAGCATCAACTATGGACTCCGCCTCCTTTTCAGGGTTGTACAGGCTGTGCAGGGTTCTTTCAATACCGTCTTCCCCCCTGACCCTCAGGGTGGGCTTTCCGGTCCTGCCAGGGATGACCGTCAGATCACTATTATCTGTATACCGCAGCCTTTGTGTTATCATCCTGCAGCTCTCCTGTTAGCCTCTCATATTCCCTTGCACAAAATACCGCCTTCTTCCTCATGTCAAGCTTTCTATAGCATACGCTCAGGCACCTGTATAACAGCCCTGCCTGCTCCATTGAGATGGGTATCCTCTCCTCTATGGCATCTTCAAGGACCTTTGCTGCCTTTTCATATTTACCCTGGGGGATACATGACATGGCCAACCAGATGTAGTACATGACAGCATCACCTGCAGGAAGTATAAATGGTATTACCTCGGGGTTGTTCCCAAGTGTTGTAAGTTTCTTTATACCCTCCTCTAAAACAGACTCAGCCTGCCGGAACTCTTCCATGTCAAGGTACAGAAGACCTGCCATATAATAAGCGAAGGGTGAAATAGTGAGCCTGAATGAATTGTTAAGCCCTTCCATTGCTGAGCTGTAGTCTCCCCTGGCAAGGTCAAAGAAACCCTTGAGCATAAGGGACTCTGCCATGTTTTCACTGGTTGTATCAACCCCTAAAGGGATCTCTTTCAAATATCTCTGTAGCCACTCTTCGCCCTCGTGTTGCTTCAGGGCCTCGTCCACCCCCATGTAGAAATAGTATTGGGAAAGTATAAAATAGCATCTCTCCAGAAGAGAGCCCCTGCCAAAGGTATATCTCTTCTGGAGCTCTTCCGGCAGCTTCTCCAGGGCTTCAATTATTTCCTTTGCCCTCTCAATAACAGCTTCCCTGCCCATGAGATGACGGATGGACCATCTTTTCAGCCCCCTTATGTCCCGTTCCGGACCGGGGTGTTTCTTGAATAAAACGACCATGTCTCTTCCGTACAGGTACTGGGACTCAAGGAAATCCTCCAGGGAGATATCAGCCCTGAGTGTGGATATTGCATGCTGGTTGTAGTTTATATAACAGCCTTTCAAGGCCACCACCCTGTAACCGAATTCGCTATCCTCCACACCCTGTGAAAGGTCCTCATCAAACAGACCTGCATCCTTCAACAGTTCCCTTCTTACAGAGATGTTCGCAGAGTAGAAATAACTGGAACTCAGCCCCTCGGGCTTGTCAAGATCTTCTATATCATAATTGTAAAAGAGCCGGGATATACAGGGTAGCGACGGCCTCCTGGACAGAAACCTCATGAAAGGGGTTGGGTTGTCAGGCAGGGATGTAAATATACGTCCAAGGATTGCCACATATCTCTGTGAGGCATCCCTGTGAGCTTTCAGATGCTGGTAGATCAAAGAATCTTCAGCAACTGCACTGTCAGAAAAAAGCAGGATGTAGCTACCCGAGGATTTCCTGATTCCTGTGTTTGTCAACATTGATCTGTTGCCACCCTTCAGATGGAAATGTCTCAAGGTACAGGGAGGGTTCATTGCCTTAAGGACCTTATCTGTTTCCTCCCTGTTGTTGCTGCTGATGAGTATGATCTCCATATCCCTGTAGTCTATCTCCTTCTGGTTGAAGAGCGACTGAAGACAATCAATGAGGCCTTCCCTCTTTAATACAGGGATGATAACGCTCAACTGCTTTGTTACAGGCCTTTCAAACTCAATCGTCTCCGTCGGCTGCCGTCGCCCCTGCTCAGCATGCAAGACCAGGGTATCCATTGCCTTGACCGTCTTGTAGCCCCTCACCATGGACTCTTCAACTACTCTTCTGATATCCCCCCCGTTGCTCTCTGATATGAGAGAACCCCTGAAGGCAAGGCAGGGCACCTCAATTTTCTTCACCACTCTTTCCTGGCCCTTGAATTTGATATAGTTCTTCCAGGCATGTTTTTCCAGTTGATATCTGCTGTTATAAAGAATATCGCTCCCTCTCGGGAATACAATACCCACCTTTTCATCCATCAGAAAGTGGCGGACAAGACGGTTGAGCCAGTCAGGCGTAACAAGAACGTTTGAATCCACTGTTAGGAGGTATTCCGGCCTGTAATGACTGGCTATCCTGTATATGGCAGTTGATAGTTCATTCATCTCTTTGTACACGAAATAGTACCTTAATTGTTTCTCTAAGTATTGACTAAGATCTTTAAATCTCTCAGGAATGGCCAGGATGATCAGGTTCTTGTTAACATCAGTATGCCTGAAAAGCGTCTCCAGGGATAATCTTGTAGACTCTGAATCATCATTGTAGATGAAAAAGATGAGGGCCTCTGGAGCTAAGGAAATCTCTGGATAAAGCCCTTCTGTCGGATCTATCATGAAGAGCCGTGATCTGTCTTTTCCCCTGTGTCTTACAATGCTTAACCCCAGCGACTGAACCACGGCCAGAAGCTGGTCCGCGGATGCTTCCTCAGGGCTGAAGAGATCAAAGCTGTCATTGTTTTTTCTCAGGATTTCTGCGCCTTTATGGTCAGTGATTACCCAGTCAGCCATGCCGTAGATAAGGAGATCATCCTTCAGCTCCTTATCCTTAATGTCCAGTGCCTTCACAATGACCTTGCTACCAGGGGAAATATCACTTACCCTTGCTATGTACATTCTTGCTATACCGGCTGATCCGAATACAATGGTTTTAAACACCTGATGTTCCAGCAGTTCCTTGAAATCAACAGGAGCAGCGCAGCGCATATTGAATCTGGTATCAGGAGTATATTGTTCCCCAAATCCCTCCTTGTCATAGAAAAATATCACACCAAGTTTTCTCAGGGTCTCGGTGTATTTTTCGCTGCCAGGCCTGTATCTTGAAAGGTAAACAACCCTGTAACGCCTGGTCAGTCCTTTGATGAATTGCAGGAATTCCTCATCATCCTCTTTTATATCATACAGTGGTGGGTATTTATTTATTATAAGAAGGGTTTCATCATCAGCCATATCATTTGATACCTTCCCTATTATCTCACCAGTATCAGTCACTGCCCTTGATTCCCTTTTTTGAACCCTGCCTGACTGTATAAGTGTCTCCTCTAATCTCTCCACAGATAATCCCCAGCTGTCGTCATTGATTATGATCGGAGAACCCTTCCTGGACATTTCAGAGGCCATTTGTTGTAATTCCAGGAGGGTTAGTCCAGGGATCTCCGTCTTTTTTATTATCCTGTCCACATGCCTGATCTGCTCTGGTACGGCAGAGAAGCCATGTTCTATATGATACAGCCGCAGGGGTTCTTCAAGAACTACCTGTCTGATACCTGAATAATGGGCAACAAGCAGTGTGAGTGAGTCTATGTGAAGGGAGAATGCATCCATTTCTGGATGTCCCTTTATCCTGAACCAGTCATCCCTGGACATCAGGGTGAAATCTCCACATGCATTGAAGTGCAGATTGGTCAACTCAAGATCAATAACACTGTATGTCCCGTAGTACTGTTTTGTGTGAAGGTTGTAGGTACCGATCTTGGTGTTTATGCGCATCATGTTGTCTTTGCAGTAGCGTAGCTGCTCCTGGATTGTTGCTTTCGCAGGCACATCAGCTGGGACATCGCTTCTGTCAATCCTGTAATGGAAGCCTGATCTCAGCTTCTTCTCTGCAAGGTAGGCTGCCAGTTCATCGGAAAAGAGCAGGTCACCACATGTGCTGAGGATAAACTCGCCGGTGGCCCTGCGAATCCCCACATTCTTTGCTATGAACTGGTAGAGGGGAAGTTTCTTTGCATACTTGAAACGGTTGTGGAGTTCGGACGGAACGGTTATGATCCGTACAGGACAGAAATCATTCTTTTCAGGCCAGCTCAATGCCTCTGAAAGGGGTGGCCTGTCCCCGGGAGGGTTCCATTCAACTATGATCAGTTCGGCCCTGAGACTGTGTCTTTCACACTGTGCAAGGAGTCCATTGACAAATATCTGGAAACGTCTCATGAAGCCGCCGCCATGGTCATCATTTCTGGCTGCTACAACTATGCTCAGATATGGTCTGTCCTGGGATCTTTCCATTTTATCCACCTTTTAGAAAGGATGCGTAAAGCCTCTCGGCATCCTCATGTTTGCCCAGCTTGTTCAGTATCTCGCAGATGTTCAATATGGTGTTTTTGTTGTTCTGATCCATCTGAAGGGACTTCCTGAAATAATGCATGGCATCACCTATCCTGTTCATATGGTAGCAGACCACACCAATATTGTTATAGGCTGCACCTGCAAATAGAGGGGAGGGATTGCTCTCCACGACCTCCGTGAACATGTTTATCGCCCTATCAATATCTCCATTAGCAAATGCCTCTTCACCCCGCTCAAGCAGTACAGCAGCCCTGCCATCACCCGGCATGTAGGGCATGGATCTGTTTTCATCACAACCGGTGAGTTGCTGAAAACCCTTGATCGCCTCCTTGTAGTCATCCAGCAGTTCTCCAAATCCCGCCCCTTTGATCTCTTCCATGATCCTGTCAAATCTGCTCTTGGCTTCCCTGTATAGAAGGATATCATCCTGGTTGTATTCTATGATGAGTTCTCTGTCCTCATCTGTTAACTGGAAGTTCTCTCTTTCCTTCCTGACCATCCTGTTGTTAAAGAGGAGAAGTGGAAAGTTGTCCAGGACATGAAGGGCGAAGATGAATTCATCCAGCCGTTCCGAAATCCCGACAAGGTAGTACCGATTGAAAAGGGTATCCATGTTGAAGGGATCAGGATAACAGAGAAGGCGGGATTGAAAGTTCCTTCCCTGGGACAGTGTTGTGCCGGGCAGTACGGAGATATTTCCTTCCACAATCTGACGGATGCTGAGTTCCTCCAGATTGATATCTATGTTATTTTTCTTGAGAAAATCCAGGAAGCCGGGATGGAATTTCATGTGGAGATACAGGGAAACAATCCGGGAGACAGGTTCCCTGACCAGGGTGATAAATCTGGCATGGGGATAACTTTCCCTGAGTTTATAGGCATGATGCCCTCCTATGATTAGATAGTTCTTCCTGTGCTGTTTTAGCCCCTCAATTGCCCTGTCATTTTCCGGTCGAGTACCTGGTATTACAAACCTGTCCTTTTCGTCAAAGGCCGAAGCCACATAGGAAAGCAGAAAGGTGGTACCCGCTGTCTTGTGGATGTGGTTAAAGATATATGTGCATCTGGATTGGCGTTTCTGTTTCAGAGCCAGGGGGCTGACTATGTCCCAGTATCTCCAGCCCTGTGGAAGCCTGCGGCAGAAGTCTGTTATGTCTTCCACCATTTCAGGGTTGACTTCCCGCTTGTCAAGAAAATAGCTGATGGTATTCCTGATATGCCTTCTCAGCAGGTGATGGTATTTATAGCCATAGTATTGATCCACATACATGTAGACCCTCAAAATATCGTATTGCATGTAATCAGCGTCAATCTCAAAGAGTCTGCTTACCCCGTGGTCGTGTTTGCGGTGAACTGCCATGCACTCCCTGAGGAAGCCCAATTTTCCCTCTCCGGTAAACAACAGATGAAGAGCAGTATCTACCCTTAACACATCACCGATCCACTCTGGCAGACTGCTGAGGGCAGACCTCCTCAACATCAGTCCAGGTGTCGGTATTTCAGGGAAACTGTCACCATCCAGTATTTCCTCAATGGTATAAAATTCCTTATCGTTCTTTCCGTAAATAGACTTCCAGTTTTTTGATCTATTATCCGAATAGACTACTTGAACAGGATGACAGCTCATTACACAGTCAGGATGTGCTTCCATAAACTCTACCTGCTTCTGTAGTTTGTACGGGTCGGTCCAATAGTCATCACCCTCAAGAAGAGCAATATATTTCGCTTTAGAATTTCTGATAAGTTGGAGAAATTTGCGATCGTTGCTTCTGAGGCCTCTGTTTATTGTATCTAATACAATATTTATCTTCTCTGGATGTTTGTGGAAATAGGCTTTTATGATTTCTTGAGTTCCATCAGTTGAGCAATCATCAGCAATATGTATCTTTATATCAAAGATGGTCTCTTGCATTAAAGCACTCTCAATAGCCTGCGCAATAAAACTCTCATGATTATATGTGCCGATTATCACATCTACAGTGGACATCTGTGTATTTATTCCTCCCATACTGCACATCCAAAACCTTCATATCCAAAACCATTTCCGTTATAGAACATGTATAATTTCCCATTCACATCAATCACTGCTGGATAGGCCTGCATTTTTGAATCCCATCCTGACTCACTTAATTCAATCCCAGCCCTGGAATCATCACGTTGCCAATTAATGCCATCTTCAGATTCAGCATATCCGATACGGTAACTATCCACGCCGTCACGAAAGTCTCTACTTCCACGATAACAAAACCACATTTTATATTTATTATTTTCTTTTATAACAGTACCGCGCACATTTGCTTCTTCTTGTGTCATAGGATGGATACATATTATATTGTCGCGTTGCCAATTTATACCATCCAGAGATTTTGCGTATTTGATAACATAAAGCGGTTCGGGTTTCCCCTGAACTATCAGCCAGCCTGTGCCTGAACCATACCACATATGCCATATCTCATTTTCACGCATAACCCATGCCCCGATAGCAAAATAGGGTTCTCTTGCGTTCCGATCTACAATTGGCCCCTCAAAGAGGCGACTAAACGTCATGCCACCATCATTACTGACAGCTATACCTATTGAATTACTGTAAGGGATTGTAACTCTCCTGTTATAACCATTGTAATATAAATAGATATCTTTACCCATCTTTATTGTACAGGTAGCCATAGTTCCACTATCGTCAAATGTACCAAGTTTACCTACTTCAAGAAGTGGTTTATCATGTACATAAATAATCTTTTCGGGATTCTCTCGGTTTAGATCCACAAAGCTGATACGACTATGACCATCAAAATCTCGTCCAGTAAAATATACCCGAATTCTGTCTTCCAGCAATAAAGGTGTTGGCAGCATTGCATGACTTTTAATCCACCCTATGTTGTATTTACTTAAATCAAATATCATTCCAAGCTTTCTCCAGGCCATTTACCTCTCCTTGTTTAAAAATTTTCCCATCGACCAGAAGTCCATATGCCACCAATGATTTTTTAGAACACCTTCTATTATCATTCCTTTCTTTTTATAAAAATTTACCGCTTCCTTTGAGTTAGTTGTCAGCTTGATTTTATGGCACCCGCTATTAATCGCAATACCACAGGCAGCATCTAAAAGTATTGAACCTATTCCATGTTTTCTGTACTCTGGAGACACAATTAACCACAAAATTGTCATTACACCTCCTTCAGGTGGTAAACAGGCTAAAACACCGAGGAGTGATCTGTTTTCTCTGTCCCTTGCACTCATTATAATATTTTTCGAAATCCGCTCGGGCCTATTGTATTCAAATAAAGCCTCTTCTGGAAATCTCAATTCATCCTTTGCAACTATTGTAATCATCTGTATTACTTCATCTATTTCAGAATCCTTTACTGGCAAGACATCTACTTCCATCGTCAGGCTCCCTGTATACATATACTGTATATTCATATAATCCATAGTCCATACGGATCATGATATTTCTGCTACATTGCTTAATAATAAAATCTACAGCCTCATCCAGTGGCCAATGAAACAGGTCATCCCTTGTCCAATCCACATGGGTACTCATTACATTGAAAGCCATACCATAAATACAGGCATCATAAGCCGATTTAATTAATGAACAACTATATTTCACCATCTGCTCGTATGTAACTGATACCTTTTC
>DROX01000272.1 GCA_011321725.1 Nitrospirota bacterium
CCCCCTTCAAGGGTGAGGTATGGAGGGGGTGGTCTTTTAGGACTTATAGATAAGGGTCTTGTTGTAAGACACTTGAGGTATTGCTACATGGCCTTCTTCACCACCTCTCGGCCTGTATGATTTGTTCTTTACGGATTTAGACTATAGCACTGAAAAACAGGTTACTCTATTGAGTAATCCTGTGGTTGGCTTATTTTTATGAGGTGCCCTGCCTTGTCAGGGATTTGTTTTGAACAGATATGGAGAGTCTGTATCTTTTGAGCAGGACAGGGAGCCAAACAGCAATAGCATAAAAACCCCGAAATGGGGTATTATTTATTTATGATAGAGAATGCAACTTTGAGGTTCAGTCCAGAGAAGGGTTTTGGAGAGTCCTACTTTATCCTCTGTCCTGTATGCTGGAACGCCTCAATAAAGGTATTCCGCTGGGAGGATGGCTCTGAAGAGGTGAGGGATTGCAGTAGCTGTAGCAGGATGGAAAGGCTGATGGACAATGGTGATTGCAGAAGGGGTGTATGAGAGGCCCTGTGTTGAGACCATTTCATATTATTCAACTTCAGTCATGCTAAGGAGGATCTAAGGGGTATGATACCAGTATTAACTTCATTACATGTGCTTTCCATTGTTTTATGGATAGGCGGGGTGGCATTTGTTACGATCATAGTCTTTCCAATGATCATGAGAATGGAGAACTCCCTTGAGAAGGTTCTCTTTTTCCAGGGTGTTGAACACAGGTTTGCAAAGATTGCCAAGGCCTCGGTCACCGTAGCGGGTATTACGGGCATATGGCTACTTTATCTGACAGGTGAGTGGAGGATTCTCTTTACCCTCTCCGGTATTGGACCCACACTCATGTTGGTTGTCTGGACACTATATGTTCTTATTCTGCTTTTTGAGGGGAGGCTTTTCAAGACCATCTTCAGTGGTAAGGCACAGCATGACACATCAAGGATATTCTTCAGGCTTACGGTGTTTCACTGGGTCATACTGGGTATGAGTCTGCTTGCTGTGGCAGTGGGCGTATGGGCTGCCCATGGGGGGTTGAGCTGACCGTAAATGTGGACTGAGTTATTTCTGATATTTGTATTCATCCTTGTAAACGCATTCTTTGCAGGCACTGAGATAGCTGTCGTAACCTCACGAAAGACGCGGATTCATGAGCTTGCAAGAAAGGGCAACAGGAATGCCCAGATACTTCAGAAGCTCCAGTCTGACACGGACAGGTTTCTTGCCACTGTCCAGATAGGGGTTACCATTGCGGCTGCTATTGCATCAGCTATTGCCGGTGCAATAGCAGTGAAGACAATGAGGCCCCTCATTGCAGAGATACCCATCAGATATATCTCCTCATCAGCCGAGGCCATCTCCATAGGTCTTGTTGTCACTGTTGTCTCCTATCTCTCCCTTGTCATCGGAGAGCTTATACCAAAATCACTTGCATTGATGAATCCCGAGAGGTTTGCCCTTGTAACCGCAAGGCCGATGTATGAATTCACAAGGCTGATCTCGCCGATCTCGGCACTGCTGACATTCAGTACAAATCTCATCCTGAAGCCCTTTGGTGGCAAGACTTTCACCCAGCGGAGCTTTGTGACGGAGGAGGAGATAAAGCTCCTTGTAAAGGAGGGGGCTGACAAGGGGATATTTGAGCCGGCCGAGGAGGAGCTAATACACGGGGTATTTGAGTTTACCGACCGTTCGGTAAAGGAGGTGATGGTCCCGCTCGCGAAGGTGGTAGCCTTCTCCGTGGATACCCCGCTTGAGAAAATCCTGGATATAATAAGTGAGGAGCAGTTCTCCCGTTATCCTGTCTACCATCATGATAAATCAAATATCAAGGGAATTCTCTATGTGAAGGACCTCTTCACAAAACTGGCATCAAAGGAGAAGATAGACATAAGAAAGATCCTCCGCACACCCTTTTTCGTACCCGAATCTCTCAAGATCAGTACCCTTATGCGTCAGATGCAGAGAAAGGGGGTACTCATAGCTGTGGTTGTTGATGAATACGGCTCTGTTACAGGGATAGTAACCATGGAGGACCTTCTTGAGGAGATCGTGGGTGAGATCAGGGATGAGTATGATCTGGAACAGCCTGTTATTAGAAGGACAAATGGTACCTTCATTGTGGATGCATCTATCACAATAAGGGACCTGAGGGATGACTATGGTATTGAACTACCTGAATCGCCTGATTACGATACAGTGGGAGGCTATATTATCACCAAGCTCCAGCGGATACCCGAGACAGGCGAGGTCTTTTCTTCAGATGGCTGGAAGATAAAGATAATAGAGATGGTAGGCAAGCGGATCTCAAGGGTGATTCTCATTCCTGATTCTGAAAAGGATGACCAGGCAAACCCTGAGACCTGATGCCAGGAGAGTTACCCATGTGTTTTAAGGGTGTTTTGCCGGGTACTATCGGCGTTGTACTTGTATCCATTGTACTGTTCCTTGTTCCTGCCGGATCATCCAGAGCTGAAGTGGTTGTCTTTGACACTATAACTGTGCAGGGCAGACCCGTCATGCTCAGGGCCTTAACAAAAGGCAGGTTCTTCCCTTCAGGTGGGCAGATCGTTGAGTTTTCCCTGGATGGCAAAGAGATTGGCAGGACCTTGAGCGGAGGGGATGGGTATGCCTTTCTTGAAATAAAGCCTATCAAGACAGGGCTCCATGAAGTTGAAGCAAAAAGCAAGGGTGAACGGTCAGGGGGATACCTCCTTGTCTGCAATAAGGGGGACAAGGTCTTCTTTATAGAGATTGAGAACGCCCTGATGGGCTCTCTTTTATCTGACGCTGTAAGGCAGGGTGCAGATGTGGTACTACCTTCCATTATGAAGAGCTTCAGGGTTGTTTATGTTACTGGACTTCTTGGGGCCAGAAGGGCCAGAGAGTGGATCAGGACAAATAGGTTTCCTCCATCAGTAATAATAGATTCCCTCTCCGAGGAATACATACAGGAACTCACCTCCATGGGGCTGATCCCCTATGCAATTGTGGGCTCGCCGGGGCTTGTCGGTTCAGCAGGTAATTTAATCAGGAAGAGATTCAGCTTCGTGCCC
>DROX01000273.1 GCA_011321725.1 Nitrospirota bacterium
AAATACGGTACAGCCGTTGACATGCCAGAGGAACTGCTCTGGGAGGTCACCGAGAGGCAATGTGAAGAGGGTGTGGACTTCATGGCAATACACTGTGGGATAAACCGCAGAACCGTTGAGATGCTCCGCCGTCAGCACTACCGTTACGGTGGGCTTGTCTCAAAGGGCGGATCCTATCTTGTTGCATGGATGGAGCATAATGGGAAGGAAAACCCCCTTTATGAGCATTTTGACCGTGTGGTAGAGATACTGAAAAAACATGATGTGGTCTTAAGCCTTGGCAATGGTTTCCGTGCCGGTGCAATACACGACTCCACAGACAGGGTACAGATCCAGGAACTCCTGATAAACTGTGAGCTCGCAGAGATAGGAAGAGAGATGGGCTGCCAGACCATGGTGGAAGGGCCCGGGCATATACCGATAAACGAGATAGAGGCTAATATTATATTAGAGAAAAGGATGTCCGGTGAGTCCCCATTTTATATGCTGGGCCCCATCACCACAGACATTGCACCTGGTTACGACCATATTACTGCGGCCATCGGCGCAGCCCTTTCATCTGCCTATGGTGCTGACTTCATCTGTTATGTTACGCCTTCTGAACACCTGGGCCTTCCCTTTCCAGAGGATGTACGGGAAGGGGTGATGGCTGCAAGGATTGCTGCCCATATTGGCGATATGATTAAACTTGGGAAAAAAGACCGCGACAGGGAGATGTCAAAGGCACGAAGAGACATGGACTGGGCACGGCAGTTTGCACTTGCCATAGACCCTGAGAGGGCAAAGGAGATAAAGGATCGCAGAGGAAACGGCGATGAGCACATGTGCACCATGTGCGGTAAGTTCTGCGCTAACGACATACTAAGCGGCATGTTTCAGAGAGATATGGAAGGCTCTGATAAGAGATAGAAATGAGTTTAGCAGTAGTTGTTATTACGAAATCTGGATTAAAGGTTGGTGCGTTGCTTGCCAGTGAGCTTGGTGCTGATCTGCATCTGAGAGAGAAAATAAGCAATGTCAATACAGCAGTGTATTTTGAGAACCTTAAAGAACACACAAAGAGGATTTTCAACAGATACAATGGCCTCCTCTTTGTCATGTCCCTTGGTATAGTAAACCGTGTGATAGCCCCTTTGATGAAAAGCAAGTACACTGACCCTGCAGTTGTCACCATTGACGAGGTTGGCCGCTATGTGATAAGCACACTTTCAGGACATGAAGGAGGCGCAAATGAACTTGCCTATCTTGTAAGCTCAATTACCGGGGCAGACCCTGTTGTTACCACTGCCACTGAGGCAAACAGAACCTACACCCTTGGAGTGGGCTGTAGAAGAGCTGAAAAAAAAGAAAAGGTTATTGATGCCATCCAGAAGGCATGCAAGGAGGCTGGCATAGACCCCTCAGAGATAAGATGCCTTTCATCTGCCTGGATAAAGAGGGATGAGGAGGCAATCATAGAGGCAGCAGGAGAGCTAAATCTCTACATCAGGTTCATCCCGAAGTGGATGATAGATCTTTATTACAGAAGACACCCCGAGGCAGAACGCTCAGAGTTTGTATTCAATAAAATCGGTGTATACGGTGTGGCAGAGCCCTGTGCCGTGCTTTCAGGCAGAAATACCGAACTCGTGCTTTGCAAGAAACACGATGGTGTGAAGGTGGCAATAGCCAGGGAAGGTCTATTCAGCAATAAAGACATAAGCTCCCTATAAAGTAGGATAACTATTGTGTTCTACATAGTAGCCCTCAATCAAGGTCTTGAAATTCCTCAGGTCCGTCTCTGCTGCTGCATTGTAGGATCTCATCCTGAAGGCCGCGTACTGTGGTATTGCTATAGCAGCAATGATGGCAATAATAGCTATAACAACAAGAATTTCAATCAATGTAAAGCCCCTTTGTTTTTTCATCATTATTTCAAATTCTTATTTATGAATACTGAAATCCATCCCTTTACTTCAACTCTCCCCGGCTTTGTCAGCAAGCTCAGCCTCAAGTTTTTTTACCAGCTTCCTTGCAGCAGGAGAGAAGTATTCGTTGGGAGAAAGCCTGGCTGCTTCCTTGAAATTCTCAAGTGCCTTCCTTTTTTCTCCTATTGATAGATACAACTGCCCTATCCGATATTTGTAGAATCCATTATAGGTTATTTTAAACATCTCCTCATAAGTTTTGATCAACTTATTATATAATTCTTTTACTTGATGGGGGCCTTTATCATTCTCTGACATAAGCGACTTCTCATATAAAAATGCAAGGGTCTCTAATAACTCTAATCTGAATCTTGGCGAAAGATTATCCTTTGATAAAAATACTTCAATAGTTTTAATTTTTTTAGTAAGATCAGCTGTTAATATTGCTAAATTAAGTTCAGGAAGTATATAGGAAGTTCCATCTGATAGTTCTTTTGCTATTAGAAACTCTTTTTCTGCCTCTTTTTTAAGTCCTTTTTTTAACAATGCAGAAGCATATTCATTTCTAACAGGAGCAAAATCAGGATTCTTTTTTACAGTATCCGCAAACAGTGTAAGATTGCTTCTCCATGTTATAGCCCTTTTATATGTGGTTATGCCAAATATAACAATAATTAAACATAAAAAACTGATTTTTATTTTTTTATAAGGAAGTCTCATCAGTATTGCAACGATCAATACTGATGCACCAAGACTACTTATATAAAGATATCTTTCAGCAAGTGGGGTCCAAGTTATCTTGGCCAGGACAAGTGGAATCGCGG
>DROX01000274.1 GCA_011321725.1 Nitrospirota bacterium
AGTAAAGTCCTTAAAATATTGCTTCCATTTATTGTGTTTTGATACTTCATTTAAAACTTCCACCACAGAATTAGCATTTCCTTTACCACCCATCTGAACCAACACCTTACCATTCTTTTTCAATGATCTATAAATCCCCTTCAGCACCGGAATATGATCTATAACCCAGTGAAGTGCAGCATTTGAAAATACTATATCAAAATATTCTTCGAAGGCGATTTGAGTAGCGTCCATATTTATAAAATTAAGATTGACATGCTCAGTCTTTGGATACTTCTTGGACGCAAACTCAATCATATCTTTTGAATTATCTATCCCGATCACCTCACCATCTGGCACAGATTCTGATATTAGTTTTGTAACTTTCCCGTCACCACATCCAATATCAAGAATGCGCTCATTACCGCGCAATTGTAATTTATCTATCAATTCTTTTGCCCACTCCAACTGAGAATCAGAGTGGCGTGAATATCCTGATGGGTCCCATTTATATTTTTCAACATTCATTCGGTAATCAAATATAGATTTTAGTGTTGGCAGTCACTTTAATTTTCGCACAACATCCAAACTCACCTGCCGAAAATGCGAAGGTATTTTCGGTCAGGTGTAGCGATTCGTTATGGTTTTCTTTTTATCATTTTTTCATAATCATCATGGGTTCCAATCCATACCCAGATGTAATCTTCTGCATCCTTTACTGCAAGTGCTCTGTAAAAATCTGAAATCCTTACTGACCAGAATTTGCCTACCTTTTTAAAATGTAATGATGGATGTGAAGGATTTTCTTTAAGTAATTCGAATTGTTTCTTTGTTCTTTCCTGAACACTTTGTGGTAGATTGCTGAATCCCTCCCAGAATTCATCAGTTGTCTTGTGCATCTATAATGACTTGAGTTTTCCTTGTCTTTTTGCCTTTTTGGCTCCCTCAATAAGAAAATCTAATTTTCCCTCCGCAGAATCACGCTCTATCTCTTCATCCCATTTGGCCCAGTCTTTCTCCAACAGCCAGTTTCTAATCTGTCTGTATTCTTCCTCTGAAAGTTTCTCAATCTCCTGCTTTATGTCTTCCACCTTTGGCATATACATCTCCTTTTATTATTTTACCATAACATTAAACTCACTGGTTTTTACGGGGCGCAGCGGAGTAAAAAATCCAGTGCAGTGATTTGTTATCCAATTATTATTGTTTTCATGATACACAGGCACACCCCTTTTTATAATCGATAATTGCCTTGGCCATCCCATTCAATTTCTCCCGTTCCTTTACGATATTGTAGGACGTTCCTGACATTCCTCTTCCATTTTGGAATATCGGAACTTGGCGATTGCTACTCATAATCTTCATCATCAAGATTTATATTCCTTTCTATCAATCTGTATATTTCCTCTAATGAAAACCAGCGACCTTTTGGAAGATTATTTCGGATGCAATCCCAGATTTCAGGTAACCGTGTCATAGTTAAAATCACTCCTTTATGCTTTCTTTATACAGCTACTGCGGAATTAATCTGCAACCGCAGGCGGTGTCAGAATTTTGCAATGCCTGCATTCGCATTTATCAGCAGGAACAGTTTTATTCCCCTTTTCGGGCATTCTATCAAAAAACAGGATGTTTGTCAAGAAAAAGTCTTTGAAAAATAATATAAAATTGCTAATGCCGTTAGGTGTATCAGAAAACATGTCGTATTTATATGGAGAAAGATGACTAAAAATGTAAAATACCACAATGATTTCACCCATGTGGCAAAGAGGAGTATCACTGGGGTGAAAATCCGCTGGATAGTTGGCCTCAAGAGGAGTCAGTATCTCATAGATCCTGAATCCGGCTCAGGGAGACAAGAAAGAGAACCGAAGACTATGGTATTGTAAATAGGTTATATTGAATAATCCTCTGTCCTGTCGCAGGGGATCTGATATAAGGATTGTTTTTTATCAATTATATTCGTTCGCTCAATCCAGTGTTTCACACTGGGATACACTTGCGTCCATTTATTTTTTGAGGTGCATTGCCTTTAGGCAGATGCATAAAGACCAACACCAGGATTGAGGCAAAAATGGATGAGATAACCTTCAAGGCGCTGGAGTATGAAAAGATACTCCTTATGGTGGCAGCCTTTTCCACCACAGCAGAAGGCAGAGAAGAGGTTCAATCCCTGAGACCCCTGGGGGATTATCACCACCTCCTGGAAAGACTCAGTTGCGTTGCTGAATGCAGAAGACTCCTCACCGAAGGACGCACCCTTGGTATTGAACCCATGGATCCCATGAGGCCCCTCTTTGAAAAACTGAGGCCAGAAGATGCGGTGCTGGAGGGGCTTGAGTTGAGGGCCTTTATCCCCCTCCTGTCATCTGCGGAGGCATTAAAAAGACTCCTTCCTGACATAAGGGAAGAGGTGCTAAAGGCAATGATAAAGAGGATCCATACCCATCCGGAATTGAGGAGACAGATTGAGAGATCAATTGAAAGGGATGGTTCAGTGAAGGATGAGGCATCTCCCGAGTTGTACGAGATCAGGAGGATGATCCAGCGTGTTGACAGGCGGATAAAATCCATCCTTGAGTCCATCCTTGAAGATCCACATCTGACACCACATATCCAGGACTTCTACATCACGGAAAGAAACGGCAGAAGGGTTATCCCTGTCAAGCACGATTCAAAGGGACACATCCGGGGTGTGATACATGATATTTCAAACACAGGTGAGACCGTCTTTGTTGAGCCCCGAGAGGCTGTGCAGCTGGGCAATGAGCTTGAGTCATTAAGGGCAGAGGAGAAGCTTGAGGAGTTCAGGGTTCTGAAGGGCCTGTCTTCAATGATAAGGGATCTGCTTGACAGGATTGAGGCTGACCACAGTGTGGTTATTGAGCTGGACATGCTCCAGAGCCTTGCAAGATTTGCTGAGCACATAGGCGCGGAACTGCCTGAAATAAACAGAAGCGGCATGATTGAGATAAGAAGGGGCAGACACCCCCTTCTGTGGAAGAGCCTCAGGGCCGCTGACAGGGAGGATGAGCTTGTACCTCTTGATTTCACACTGGGCAGACAATACACAGGGCTTGTAATAACAGGCCCGAATGCAGGTGGAAAGACCGTGGTTTTGAAGACAGTGGGTGTGATAGTGCTGATGGCCCTCAGCGGCATTCCTGTGCCAGCAGCCTCTGGCACATCTGTTCCCTTTCTTCATAGTGTATTGGCTGATATCGGTGATGAGCAGTCCATAGAGGCAAATATATCCACCTTCTCCGGCCATGTACTTAGGTTAAAAGAGATTCTGCATATGGCCTCAGAAGATTCACTTGTGATAGTTGATGAGCTTGGCACAGGTACAGACCCTGACGAGGGTGCGGCCCTTGGCTGTGCAATCCTCAGGAGGTTGAAGCACAGAGGTGCGCTCACCCTTGTATCAACCCATCTTGGCCTTGTCAAGGCCTTTGCCTTCAGAGAGGAGGGGCTGGAGAACGGCTCCATGCTGATGGAGGAGAATGAAGAAGACCCTTCCCGATACAGACCCACCTACAGGCTACAGATAGGGATTGCTGGACAGTCCCATGCACTGGAGATTGCAAAAAGGCTGGGGATGCCCGCGGAGATCATTGAGGAAGCAAGAGGGCTTCTTGGTAATAAGGAGAGATACCTTGAGGACCTCCTTGCATCATTGAATCAGAAGGAGATGATTCTTGAAAAGGAGATAGAAGAGGCCCGGAGGATCAAGAGGGAACTCCTGGATCTCAGGGAGAAACTCAGAGACGAGATAGACAGAATAAAGGCTGACAGAAGGGATATCCTGAAGAAGATGGCCCGGAGAGCAGATGAATACTACAGAAGGGCGGTCAACGAGGCGGAGACTCTGCTGAAAAGGATAAAGGAGCAGAAGGACAGACAGAGGGCAAGGGCACTTATGAAAACCATGATAGAGAAAAGGCAGGAGATAAAGAGGCTGGCAGAGCCCCCTCCACCCCGGAGAAGAGGGCTTGAGAGGATTGAAGCAGGTGCCACGGCCTATATCGGTAGACTGGGCATGGTGGGTGTTATAAAGACAGTCAACCCTTCTTCAAAGAGGTGCAGGGTTGTGGTGATGGGAAAAGAGCTTGATATACCCTTTGATGACCTTTACGAGCCTGACAGAGTGGCAGAGAAGGAGATAAAGGAAGAAGAGAGATCTCTGGCACCTCTCCCTGAGAAGATAGAGGCCCCGGGACCTGTGGAGGTGAACCTGAGGGGAATGCATGTGGATGAGGCACTCTCTGAGCTGGAGCGTCATCTTAATGATGCCTCCCTGTCAGGTGTTCCAGAGATCAGGGTAATTCATGGCATCGGTACAGGTGCATTGTCCAGGGCTATCAGAGAGTATCTCAATGGCCATCCCCTGGTCAGCAGCTTCCGCCCCGGAAGAAAGGAGGAGGGTGGTGATGGAGTTACAGTGGTGAGTCTGTAAGTTCCTTGAGCAGTAACAGTGAGCAGTTTGTGGGTGAATGGGTAGATGGGTAAATGAGTAGATGGGTGGATGGGTGGATGAGTAAATGGGTGGATGGGTTAGCAGTAAGCAGTGAGCAGTGAACAGTGAGCAGTCAGTAGAGGCCTCCGAAAAATCGCAGATTTTTCGGAGTATAAAGAGGTGGTTCATCATGGCATTGATACACCCCCACCTTCATCCTCCCCCTTCAAGGGGGAGGTATGGAGGGGGTGGTCTTTTA
>DROX01000275.1 GCA_011321725.1 Nitrospirota bacterium
ATTGTTTTTCATAATATCGTTTGTTTCGTTTATCTGGTTTGTTTGGTTGATTTAATCTATCTGGTTTGGCCGGGTTTACTGATTTACGTGCTTTGTTCTTAGTTCATCGTTCTTGGTTCTTGGTTAGATGATTTTTTTCTTCAGGCAATGCTCCGCCTCCTCGGTTACATCTGGTAACCGAGCAGGAGAGGGTTATGGACTATCGGGTCGTTGCCCGATAGTGACAACTACCTTTTCCTGTCATTCCCCAGCTTGACTGGGGAATCCATTGTGGTCTTCCTTTAGTTGTCATTACCCGGCCCCCGATTACAGTCCTCGGGGGCAGGCTTGACCAGGTAATCCATGGACTGTCGGGTCAATGCCGACAATGACAGATAAATTCTAAACAGATTCTGAATCAAAGTTCAGTATGACAGTGATGCAATTCCAGAAGCACCTACTGAGTATATTTCTCATGCCTCTTCCAGGTCATCCGCATAAACCCTGACACCAACACTCCGACCCAAAAGATGGATATTTACAAATATCATATAGTTGTCTTCTTTCTTCACAAGAGTGCCTATGGCACCACTTAGCGGCCCCCGTCTGACCCTCACGGTCATCCCCTCTTTAAGATGAGGATAGATATCAAGACTGTTTCCGCTGCTTACGAGAATCTTCAATGAGTCTATCTCTTCTCTGGAGATTGGCAGTGGGTATCCAGGCCTTGAAGCAAGTAGCCTTACAGCACCCGGAGTTCTGACAACATTTAGAAACTGATCATTACTTGGTTTTACATTTACAAAAATATAGCCGGGGAACAGTGGGAAGTCAACATATTTCTTCCTGTCCTTCCACTGGCGAAGCTTTTTTACCGAGGGAAGATAGGTGGTAATTCCCTTTTTGTTGAGTTCACGGTTTGTAATAAATTCATGTCGTGATTTTACATATAGGGCATACCAGCTGTTTTCCATCTCCACTCCTCATTCAAAATTTGGCATTGGTATGAGCAATACCTGTGCCAGCAGGTATGTATTTAAAGTTTAATCATAGATAATTTCCATAATGGCAGGAAAATACAAGGAAAAAGGATTTAAAACTATATCTTTTGGTTACAGATCTGGCAGAATGGATACCCCATAAAGTTGTATCCCGAAGAAACATGTTTCATTGGGTGACAATAATTCTGCGTTAATTTAAGTTATTAGTGCTTGGTTCTTCGTGCTTGGTGCTTAGTTCTTAGTTCTTGGTTTCCTGTGCTTAGTGCGTAGTTCTTGGTGCCTGGTTCCTTGTGCTTGGTGCCCGGTTACCGGATTTTTGTCATTATCCAGCCCCAGATTGATGTCCTGGGGGCTGGCTTGGCTGGGGAATCCATGGATTGTCGGGTCGTAGCTCGACAATGACAACTTCCTTTTCCTGTCATTCTCCAGCTTGACTGGGGAATCCATTCTGGTCTTCCTTTTGTTGTCATTACCCAACTTGATTGGGTAATCCAGTCTTTTGTCTTTAAAGGACTGTGGATTGCCGTGTCAAGCACGGCAATGACACATATGTTTGACTATCGGGTCAATGCCCGATAGTGACAAGGTTGGTGGTGGATTGTCGGATCAAAGCCTGCACTATGATCCCCAATCAGGTTGAGGACAAGCTTGATGGGGTGTCTGACAGTGACAATGTCATTTTCTTACCATATCTTTGAAAAATCAAAGTCTATTTTACATCCGTTAATCTCAAAGGTGACCGTTGCCTCCTGAGCATCCTTTATCTTTCCGTATTCTCCATTAATCAGTTCAAACACCTCTGCCACCTTTGCATCAATATCAACCATTACATAGTATTTAACCCCCTGCAATTCGAATATCCTGTACTTGATGTTTCTGTCCTTGAATGCCGTTGCAGGAGAGAGGATTTCAAAAACAAGGACAGGAGGCTGGGTAAGGTACTTCCCTTCCACACTGCCACAAACAACAAGGTTGTCAGTCTGGAGCACTGTTTCATCGTCAATCTTCCAGTCAACGGGTAGCAAGGCAAAACATTTTTCGCAGTCTTCAAGAAGACTTTCAAGCTGTGCTCCTATCCTCTGGCTCACCCGCTGGTGTTCAATCCCGGGCTGGGGAGACATGGCATATGGGATGCCCTCAATCAGTTCCCACCTGCCTTCCCACTGCTCGTAGTCTTTGTAGGTGTATCTTGGCAGATAATCAATGTTCAGTTTTTTCAGTATTCCCATGAAATTATTATAATCCATAATATTCAAAAAGACAACTTTAATAGGGTATGGTTTTTGGTGCTTGGATGGCAGCAATATGTTTTTTTATAAGTCCAGTTCTTTCAACCTCTTGTAGAAGGTCTTCCTTGAAATGCCGAGCATCTTGGCAGCCCGGGATTTGTTACCACCACACTCCTTAAGGGCGTTTCTGACAGCCTCAATCTCCATCTCCCGTATGGTCTTCAGGGTGCCTTTACGTACCGTAACCTTTCCCTTTAACCTGGATAATTCCTCCGGTAGTTCATTAACAGTGATGGTCTTTTTCCTTGCCAGTACAACAGCCCTTTCAATAACATTCTTTAACTGCCTGATATTACCTGGCCAGTGGTAGTTTTCCAGTATGCCCATTACCGTCTCGTTCAGGGTGAGGTTCTTGTTCTCTCTTTCACAGAATTCCCTCAGGAATTCAGCGATCAGCAATGGGATATCATCTTTTCGTTCCCTGAGGGGAGGTACCTTGATCTCCACTACATTAATTCTGTAATAGAGGTCTTCCCTGAAATTGCCCTTTTTAACCTCTTCTTTAAGATCCCTGTTTGTTGAGCAGACAAGCCTGAAATCAACCTTTATCTTCCTGTTGCTGCCAAGCCGTTCAATCTCTCGTTCCTGAAGGACCCTGAGAAGCTTTGCCTGAAGTGACAGATCAAGTTCTCCTATCTCGTCAAGAAAGAGTGTACCTCCGGAGACCTCCTCAAATCTCCCTGTCCTGTCAGCCACTGCACCTGTGAAGGCTCCCTTTCTGTATCCGAAGAGTTCGGACTCAAGAAGGTCTTTCGGTATGGCTGCACAATTTATAGCAATAAACGGCTTTTCCCGTCTGATACTCTGAAAATGCAGTGCCTTTGCAATAAGTTCCTTGCCGGTGCCGGTCTCACCGGTGATAAGCACGGTGCTTGGTGAGTCCTTCACGGTTTCAATGGTATCAAATATCCTCAGCATTTCAGGGGTTGTGCCTACAATGTTGTATCTGTTATCCTTTTCAATTATCTGGCGCCGCATTATCTCCAGCTTCTTCTTGAGCTTTCTCTGCTCCACTGCCCGTGCGAGTATACCCTTTAACTGATTATAGTCAGGTGGTTTTATGAAGTAGTAGTATGCCCCCATATTCATGGCTGACACGGCAGAGTCAACGGTGCCGTAGGCTGTGAGGAATATCACGGGAATATCCTTGTGATTTTCAAGCACGTATTCAAGGAACTGCATCCCATCCTTGCCAGGCATACG
>DROX01000276.1 GCA_011321725.1 Nitrospirota bacterium
ACCCTTTCCTCTGGCAGGGTCAGTTCCTGACAGACATAGATATCCCTCTGATGGTCAAAGAGGCCGCAGGCCAGGAGTTTTTCAAGTATCAGTTTTGAATTATGCTCCCTGTCGCATAAGATGGCTACTCTTTCATGCTTGAGAATCTCCTCAAGTCCCTCAAGGGGACGGCCGTGAAAAGAAAAGACGCGCACATTAAGCCATGGCTCCTTAATCCTGGCAAAGGCAACCTGTAGGCTTGAAACACCAGGCACTATCTCCTTTACCGCATCCTTTCCAAAACGGTCTATTATCTTCTGCGAAAGGCTGTAGATACCTGCATCGCCTGTAACCACCACTGCGGTCTCCCTTCCTCTGTGAAGTTCAATCAGTTCCATTATCCGCTCAATGCTGGTCTCTTCATGCACAGTCTGTCCTTCAAGCGGACCGATTGACTGTAACTGCATCCTGCTTCCAATCAAGACCTCTGCAGCCCTTGCCTTTTTGCGGGCAATATCTGTTATGTACTCAGCCCCCCCAGGACCACCACTTACCACCACTATCCATCCCATCTACCTTCTCCAATCAATGTTTTTTTCATATCAAAGAGATAGACCCCGGTATGTATGAATGAAAAGTCCTCGGAAATCTTTTTTGCTATCTCTTCAGCAAGCCTGTCAAACCCTGTAGCCTCCTGCCTTTTGCCAATAGCCTCAATTATCTCTTCCACTGTATTAAATTCTCCCTCAATGCCAAGAAACTCTGAAACAAACCTTGTTGCCTGAGGAGAGTTGCGGGAATGTGTGTCATAGTATCCCATGAGTATCTTTGCAAGTTTTCCTGGATGCCCGCCAAAAACGACCTCTTTTACTCCCCTGTCCTTTGCATACTGAAGTGCAAAGCCCACGAAGTTACTTGTCTGAACCACCCTGATATCTCCGAAAATCCTTCTTAAAGCATCCTCGCCAATCTTACCGGGAGAAAAATATATTTTCGGAACCTGACTTCCGAACTCCGACTTCCGATTTCCAACCTCCGCTAACGCAACATCTATTTCACACTGCACGGTTGCCTTCAGGGCCTCAAGACTCATGGGTTCAACAATCCCGGTTGTGCCAATTATTGATATACCACCCCGGATGCCAAGCCTTGGGTTGAAGGTCTTCTCCGCCAGTTTCTCACCGTCAGGCACCTCTATGGTAACCTCAACGGTAGCGTCACCAAGTACCTCTTTTACAGCATCTTTTATCATCCTCCTTGGCACAGGATTTATAGCAGGCTCACCAGCAGGTACCTGAAGCCCTGGTTTTGTTACCACTCCAACCCCCTTGCCACCTTTGATAATTATCTTATCCTTCCCTCCTGACTCCTGACCCCTGACTCCTGACTCCTTTAATGTCACTCTTGCCACAATCTCTGCACCACCCGTCACATCAGGGTCGTCACCTGCATCCTTTATCACAGAGGCAACAGCATAATCCTCTCCAACATCCTTTATATGGGCTTCAAACTTTACTATTTCACCCTTTGGAAGCACTATCTCAACCTCTATTTTTCTGTCCACTCCTGACTCCTCTGCCCCAGCAAATCTTTGATTTGCTGGGGACCCCTCCTGACTCCTGACTCCTGACTTTAACACCTGTGCTGCCGCCTTTGCCGCTGCAGCAGCACAGGTTCCAGTAGTGTAACCCTTACGCAGACCACTCATTTAATTAAAGGAACAATTTTAGATTTCTTTATTGACCTGTCTCTTGTAACAAGTGGGACATTATGAACAAGACTGGTTGCTGCTATAATTTCATCAGCAGGGTCACCCTTGAAATCAAGTTGTAAAGTTGCTCTACAAACATTAAGGTCAATAGGCCATATGTGTATTTTTGACAGAGCAAGTGCAAACTCGGGAGAGGTTACATCTAAATCTATCTTTCCAAGTTGGGCAAGTTTTGTTATTTCCCATATCACGATAGCGGATATGCTCCAATCATCAAGAGAAAGTATGTTCTTTTCCTTTTTCGTTAGTGTGCCATCCAGGGCTTTAATCAGTATATGTGTATCAAGATTCAGCATTCCACTTAACCCCTGTCTTCATAATATCTCCTTTAACCTTAATCTTACCTTTCATTGAGCCAATAAGTTCGGCGCATTTTGTCTTGTAAGGAATAACCTTTGCAACAGGCCTCCCGTGCTTTGTAATTATGATACCTTCTGAGTTAAGATTGTCAAGGATAGCAAGACACTGCTCTTTGAACTTTGATGCCTGAATCTTTTTCATTGTACTCCTCCT
>DROX01000277.1 GCA_011321725.1 Nitrospirota bacterium
CTTCCCTGTGGCCTGCCACAGGGAATCTAATGTAAGGAGTGTTAAGATTAATTACATTCGCTCGCTTTACCCGGTGTTTCACACCGGGTTACGCTCGCTGTCCATTTATTTTTATGAGGTGCTCTGCCTTGACAGGGATTTCTTTTGGACAGATATGAACGATGGTATGAATTAACTGGCAGGATTATGGTATTAGTAGATATGGCATCTTGCAAGAGGATCATCTACACCCTTGGTACTGACAGACGGACAGAGGAGGACTTCATAGAGATACTGAACGCCTATGGTATTGAGCTGTTGATAGATGTAAGGAGGTTTCCCACCAGCAAGTTCCAGCACTTCAGGAGGGAGGATCTGGAGCGGCTATTGAAGGCAAATAACATTGGGTATATCTTCATGGGTAATGAACTTGGCGGCTACAGGAAGGGAGGTTATGAGCTCTACACACAGACGCAGCAGTTCAGGGAGGCAATAGACAGACTGCTCAGGTATGCAGAGAATAAAAAGGCTGTAATTGTCTGTGCAGAGAGGTTTCCCTGGAAGTGTCACAGGAGGTGGATCGCAAGGGAATTGAAAAGGAGAGGTTGCAGGGTTGTACATATCATTGACAAAGGCAAGGTTTGGGTGCCTTGAAATAGTGGGTGGATTATGTGATAATAGTCTCTGGAGAACAGGGCTATGCCTATATTCGGGGAGATATTCATAAGCGAAATCATCAAAAAGCCTGTCCTTGATATCAGGGGCGAGGAGATCGGTATCCTCAGGGACCTTGTGATAATCAAGGGCGATACACTTCCTGTGGTTGATTCCCTCATTGTCTCTGAGAAAAAGAGGAAACTCAGGATCCCCTGGGATGCAGTCAGTATATTTAACAGACGGATTATTGCAACAAACGTTGAAAAGAAGGATATTCCGTCATATGAGGTCTCTGATGAGGATCTCCTTGCCGTGAGGGACATCCTTGACAAGCAGATAGTGGATGCCACAGGTGCCAAGGTGGTCAGGGTGAATGATATAAAACTTGAGGGCTATGGTGGGAGGGCTGTGCTGGTTGCCATAGATGCCGGGGTGAGGGGTATACTCAGGAGGTTTGGCATTGAGAGGCAGGGTAGTGAACTGCTGAAGCTCCTCAAGGTGTCGCTTCCCTATAACCTGATCAGCTGGAACTACATCCAGCCCCTTGAGCCCAAATTAAAGACCATAAGCCTGAAGGTGACCCGGGAGATGGTGGCCAGTCTCCATCCAGCTGACATAGCAGAGATAATCAGCTCTGTCTCAAGGGATGAGGGTGAGAGCCTTTTCAGGGATCTTGATGTGAAGACAGCAGCTGAGACCCTTTCAGAGCTTGAGCCAGATGTTCAGTCAAGGATCATTGAGGAGATGGACTCTGACAGGGCATCAACCATAATAGGCGAGATGCCACCTGATGAGGCGGCTGATCTGCTTTCAGACCTCCCGGCAGAGAAGATGCAGGAGATACTTGACAGAATAGACAAGGAGGACGCAGAGGATATACAGGAACTGCTGGAGCATGAGGAGGACACAGCAGGTGGCCTTATGACAAACGAGTTCCTGGCCTATCCACCTGATACAAGGGTTGGCGAGGCTATTGAGAGATTCAAGGAGGATGCAAAGGAGATAGAGACCATCTATTACATATATGTGATTGATGATGAAGAGGTGCTGAAGGGGGTATTGTCTCTGAGGGAACTTTTGCTGGCCGAACCGGATAAAAGGCTGTCCGAGATCATGGTTACAAACCTCAAGACGGTATGCCCTGAGGATGATGAATCCGTTGTTGCTGCTGCCATCTCAAAATACAACCTTGTTGCCATCCCTGTTGTTGACAGTGATGGTGTGCTTCTGGGGATAGTTACAGTTGATGATATAATAGACAGAATCCTTCCACCAAAGGCAAAACGAAAACGAAAAAAGGTCTGAAATAATCGTAAAGTGAAATACAATGAGAAAAACCCTGAGAAAGATAGGATTATTTTTGTCTGTGCTCGGTCCGGGCATCATAACAGCCAATATTGACAATGATGCCAGCGGGATTACCACCTATTCCGTGGCTGGTGCACGATTCGGTCTTTCCCTTCTCTGGACATTGCTGCCAACCACGGTATCACTCATAGTCATTCAGGAGATGATAGCAAGAATGGGCGTTGTCACAGGCAAGGGACTTTCCGATCTCATAAGGGAAAACTACGGGGTGAGGGTCACCTTCTATCTGATGCTCGGGCTTTTTATAGCAAACCTTGGTACCACTGTGGCAAACCTATCCGGCTGGGCAGCAAGTATGGAGATACTGGGTTTCAGTAAATACGTGATGGTACCTGCAGGTGCCATCGGGATCTGGTTGCTTGTTACCAAGGGGACATACAGATCTGTGGAGCGGGTCCTCCTCTTTGCCTGTATAATATACTTTGGTTACGTTGTTTCTGGATTCATGGCAAGGCCTGACTGGCCGGCTGTCTTCAAGGCCCTTGTGGTGCCGGACATAAAGAAGGACTTTGAATACATCATGCTGACCATTGCAATCATTGGTACTACCATCACACCCTGGATGCAGTTTTATCTGCAGTCATCAATTGCCGAGAAGGGAATCAAGAAAGAGGACTACGGTGCAACAAGGCTTGATGTGGTGGTGGGCTGTAGCATAACGGATATAGTTTCCTTCTTCATTATAGTTACCTGTGCCACGGTGCTCTTCCCTGCAGGGGTACGTATAACCGATGCCTCAGAGGCAGCCCTTGCACTCAGGCCCTTTGCAGGTAATCTTTCAGGTGTAATCTTTGCTGTAAGCCTGGCAAATGCATCAATCCTTGGAGCAATCATCGTGCCCCTTGCCACAGCCTATTATACCTGTGAGGCCATGGGCTGGGAGGCTGGTGTGGACAAGAGATTCAGAGAGGCACCGCAGTTCATGTGGATATACACATCCATCATCGTAATCTCCGCAATCCTGGTGATGATCCCAGGTGCTCCCCTTGTAACCCTTATGGTACTTTCCTCTCTTGTAAATGGTCTGATACTTCCCTTTGTCCTGATCTATGCCCTGAGACTGTCCAACGACAGAAAGATAATGGGTGAGTTCACAAACTCCAGATTCTTTAATCTGATAGCATGGGCAACGGTGGTTGCAATTATAATACTGACAATTATAATGATTGTATTCATGGTTGTGGTATAATAAATAGTTTTACAGGCGCTGCCTTTGAACGGTTTCAGAATCCAAAAGAGGTTTGCCAGCGGTATGGTTAAATCCATTGAATGGAAAGATGACAGGGTACTGATACTTGACCAGAGCAAGCTCCCACTGGAGGTGGACTACATTGAGTGTACAGACCACCTCACGGTAGCCGAGACCATAAAGGAACTCAGGATAAGGGGTGCACCGGCCATAGGCATAGCCGCAGCAATGGCTGTTGCACTGGCATCACAGGATATCCAGGCATCCACCTTTGATGAATTCATGCAGAAGCTGAGACCTGTAATGGATACAATGGTTGCCACAAGACCCACAGCGGTGAATATAAGATGGGCCATGGAGCGGATGGAGAGGCTCCTTCTGGAAAACAGAGAGGAGCCTGTTGGGAGGCTCAAGGAGTTGCTTGTGGATGAGGCCAAGGCGATCCTGGAGGAGGATATTGAGGTGAACAAGGCCATCGGACTCTGGGGGGCCCAGTTCATAAAGGATGGCGACACGGTGCTTACCCACTGTAATGCAGGTGCCCTTGCAACAGGAGGATATGGTACAGCAACAGCACCCATCCTTGTAGCAAGGGAACAGGGCAAGGATGTAAGGGTTATAGCTGATGAGACAAGACCCGTGCTTCAGGGTGCAAGGCTTACAGCCTGGGAGCTGAAGATGGCAGGTGTGCCTGTTACAGTGATTACAGACAACTCGGCAGGTGCACTCATGAGGAAAGGAGAGATAGACCTCTGCATTGTTGGCACTGACAGAACCGTACGTAACGGTGATGTGGCCAACAAGATCGGAACCTACACTGTAGCGGTGCTGGCTAAGGAGAACGGCATCCCCTTCTATGTGGCTGCGCCAACAAGCAGCATAGACCTTTCCATCCCCTCAGGTGACCTGATACCCATTGAGGAAAGACCAGCCGAAGAGGTAACCCATATCAGGGGGCAGCAGATAACCCCTGATGGGGTAGATGTCATAAACATGGCCTTTGATGTCACACCTGCCAGATATGTAACAGCCATTATCACGGAGAAAGGGGCGTTCAGACCAAGGGATATAAGGAAACTATCTGTGAGAGGAATCAATCTCTCCGACATAATGATAAAAATGTAGTGTATGGAGTAAAATATAATATGCCCCAGCTTTTATGTGATGTTCAGGAACTTCTCAGGGAGTATTCAGAAGAGCTGAGAAGTGTAGAAAGGGAACTGCTGAACCTCTTTGACAGTTCCGCCTTTCTGATACCCGCCATAGGAAACTATATCGTCCAGAGTGGTGGTAAGAGATTAAGGCCATTGTTTCTCATCCTGAGTGCCGAACTCTGTGACTACAAAGGTTATTCCAGGATTGTCCTTGCAAGCATAATAGAGGCGATTCATACAGCCTCTCTACTGCATGACGATGTGGTTGATGGTGCAGATCTCAGGCGTGGCAGACCCACTGCCCACTCCCTGTGGGGCAACCAGGTGGTGGTCCTTGTGGGTGACTATCTTTACTCCAATGCCCTGAAGATGGCTGTCTCACAGAAAAACCAGAAGATAATGGATGCCCTCTCCTATGCAACAACAAAGATGACCGAGGGCGAGCTGCTTCAGCTCAGCAAGATAGGCGACCCTGACATCTCAGAGGATGAGTATATCAGGATAATATCAGCAAAGACAGGTGCATTGATATCCGCTGCCTGCAGGATTGGTGCAATACTATCCCAGAGGGACAGCGAGACGGAGGAGCGGCTCGGCACCTTCGGGATGAAGACCGGCATCGCCTTTCAGATGGTGGATGATATACTGGACTATATGGCCCAGGAGGATGATCTCGGGAAGCGGCTATGCAAGGATCTGGAGGAGGGGAAGGTAACCATGCCGATAATCTATCTCCTTAAGGTCTGTGATGACAAGGAGAGGGATTTTGTGAGTTCCCTCCTTGCTGATGGGATAAAGGATGACAAGCAGATCAGAGACCTAAACAGGCTTTTCAACAGATACAATGTGATAGAAGAGTCAATGGAGATCGCCACGGGTTATGTCAGGGATGCCAAGGCAGAGCTTGCCGGTTTTCCCCTGTCACCTGTCAAGGAGAGGCTCTTCTGCCTTGCGGACTATGCATTGAAGAGGAGCAAATAAATGCATCCCCTGGTGCAGCTTGCCAGAAAGGCTGTTGAGAGTTACGTAAGGGAGGGTAAGGTGATAGCCCCTCCCGATGAACTGACCGAGGAGATGAAACAGAGGGCCGGTGTCTTTGTGTCCCTGAAAAAGAAGGGACAGCTGAGGGGATGTATTGGTACCTTCCTTCCCACCACAGAGAATGTGGCCACTGAGATCATAAAAAATGCCATCAGTGCTGCAACAGAAGACCCCAGGTTCTTCCCTGTGCAGCCCGAGGAACTTGATGAGCTGGAGTACTCTGTTGATATCCTATCAGAGCCGGAGAGGGTCAGTGATATATCGCAGCTTGATCCGAAGAAATACGGTGTTATAGTAACCAGGGGTCCATTGAAGGGGCTGCTGCTACCTGACCTTGAGGGTGTGGATACCGTTGAGGAACAGCTCAGGATAGCCAAGCTCAAGGCTGGTATTTCACCCTATGATGAGGACTGCGAGATATACCGATTCTCCGTGAAGAGATACAGGTAGATGGAAAAGAGCCGTCTTGAGAAGGAGTTGGAGGAGATCCAGACCAGGAGAGGTGGCCCTAACTGGCTTGTTGTCTTATTGCTGCTGTGCCTGCTTGTAGTGGTTGTGTACGCCATCTACATGAAGACCACCCTTGACAGAGTTGTCAGGGAAAGAGACACCCTTTTGCTTGAGAGGGAGACGCTCCAGAAGGAGCTGGACAGTACAGTGGAGGAACTTAGAGAGCTCAAGACAGAGATCTCAGGGCAGGGGAGGGACAATGAAAGATCTCAATGAGATACCATTGAGAGGGAATCTTCAGGATGTAAGCCTCCCGAAGATTCTGGTCTGGCTTAACAGGAAAAGACAGACAGGTACGCTCTCTGTCTCCACGGATGTATTCACCAAGAGGCTGTATATAATCAACGGTGAGGTTATCTATGCATCCTCAAACTATCAGGATGACAGGCTTGGAGAGATGCTTCTCAAGGCAGGAAAGATCAATCTCCAGCAGTATGAGCACTCCGTGGAGGTCCTCAAGAGGACGGGAAAGAAACAGGGTGCAATACTTGTTGAACTTGGCTATATTGCGCCCAAGGACCTTTTCTGGGGTGTAAAGTATCAGGTGAGAGAGATTATCTACAGCCTCTTTCAGCTTGAAAAGGGCCTGTACGAATTCAGCCAGGGTGAGTTGCCGGAGGATGACATCATAACCCTTAAGATGAGCCTCGGTGAACTGATATATGAGGGTGTAAAGAGGATAAACAACTGGACAAGGATACAGCATGAGATGCCCGAGATGAACGCAGCATTAAAGTTGAGTGAGGATCCCCTCACCCTTTTCCAGGAGGTGAAGTTGGATGAAAACGACAAGAAGGTATTGTCACTTGTTGATGGCAAGAAGAGCATAAAGGAGATCATTGACTCTGCAGGCATAGGTTCCTTTGATGCCATGAAGACCCTCTATGTGCTTTACTCAATAGGCATCCTTGAGGTCAGTGAAAAAGAGCCAGTGGATGAGGAGACCGATGTGGTGGCGATTACCGTTGATGACCTGATGGAGGAGATGAGCGAGGAAGAGAAGGAGTTTATTGAAGAGGTGAATGAGTTTTACGAGAGGCTCCCCGGTCTGAGCAAACAGGAGATCCTCGGGATAACCCCTGGAGAGGATCCCCGTGAGATCAAGAAGGCCTACTACAGGCTCGCCAGGAAGTTCCATCCTGACAGGTATTACTCCTCAGGCAATGAGGACATAAAGGAGAAGCTCCATGTGATCTTTGATGCCATCACAAAGACCTATGAAGAGATAATGATGAATCCCGGCCTGCTCAGGGATGGAAGCAACGACAAACCCGCCGAGCGACCCCTCTCACCGGAGGACAGGGCGATGGAGCAGTTCAGGATCGGGATGCAGGAATACAAGGTGGGGAACTACTGGGGTGCTGCCGATTCCTTCAACTGGGCATGCAGGCTTGATCCCGGAAGGGGGAAATACTGGTATTACCTTGCACTTGCTCTCAAGAGGATACCAAAGAGGCTGAAACAGTCAGAGGAGGCGATGAGGGAGGCGGTGAGGCTTGAGCCTTACAAGGCCGAATACTACGTTGAACTTGGCAATATCTATTTAAAGGCAGGGCTGAGGAAAAGGGCAAAGACCCAGTTTGAAAAGGCCCTCAAACTGAACCCCCGACTCACAGAGGCCCATGAGGCATTAAGGGGACTGCATGACGTCTAAAAATCGGGAAACACCTTGACGGTCAGCTTTCCGCTGCTGCCCGTATCATATTCAGCCTTCAGAATGCCACCCTCTATATATTCCAGCCTGAACCCATCGTAACCTTCCTGTACAAGCCTTTTTGCATCGGCAGGACAACCCTCTTCACAGCCAAACACACCTTTTATCATCCGGGGTATCAGTCCTTCAAGGTCAATGCCGTCTATACTTATCCCTTTGCCACCGATAAGCTCCTTGAACTCTTCAATCAGTGACCTGATATCAAGATGAAAGGGATTATCCGTGGTGCGGGAAAAGGTGTTTCCCGAAATCTCAAGTTCAATCTCCATATATACCTCCTGTAGGGTTTATAAATCCTTTGTCAGGTTGACAATCACCTGCTTCTGGTAACTGGATGCATAGATTATAATAAAAAAAACTCCATCCCTACCAGGTGATAAAAGAGGTATAAATATTTTTAATCAGATTATGAATTAATTTATTTTACAAAATCTTTACAGATATGATAAATTTTAATACTCTTTTGTCTAAAGACATGTAAAATGATAACAAAAAGATCAAAGCAACTGTACAGGAAGGCCTGCTCAGTTATACCCGGCGGAGTAAACAGTCCTGTAAGGGCCTTCAAAGCGGTGGGAGGGGACCCCCTCTTTATATCCCATGCCAGGGGGTCAAAGATATATGATGTTGATGGAAACGCCTACATTGATTATGTCCTCTCCTGGGGCCCTCTGATTTTAGGCCATGCCCACCCAAGGGTTGTAAAGGCGCTGAAGGATGCGGTGCAGAAGGGTACATCCTATGGTGCGCCTACAGAGCTGGAGGTGAGGCTTGCAAGGATGGTCCTTGATCTGTATCCCTCCATGGACAAAGTGAGGATGGTCAATTCAGGCACAGAGGCTACAATGAGCGCCATCAGGGTGGCAAGGGGATTTACGGGACGTAACAAGGTGATAAAGTTTGAGGGCTGTTATCATGGTCATGCTGACGGGCTGCTCGTGAAGGCGGGCTCCGGGGCCACCACCTTTGGTGTGCCTGACAGCCCCGGTGTGCCGGAGGACTACGCAAGAAACACCATCACCCTGCCCTATAATGATCTTGATGCGGTGAAGACTGTTATAGAGAAGAACTGGAAGGATATTGCCTGTGTGATACTTGAGCCTGTTGTGGGAAACATCGGATGTGTGCTCCCGAAGAAGAGGTTCCTTTCAGGGCTCAGGAGACTTACGAAAAAATACGGCATAGTGCTTATTTTTGATGAGGTGATGACGGGCTTCAGGGTCTCCCTTGGTGGTGCACAGGCCTACTATGGTATAAAACCGGACATGACATGTCTTGGAAAGGTGATAGGCGGTGGGCTTCCCGTTGGTGCCTATGGCGGCAGGGCAGAGATAATGAAGATGGTTGCCCCTGAGGGGCCGGTCTACCAGGCGGGAACACTTTCAGGTAACCCCCTTGCCATGACTGCAGGTCTGATAACCCTGAAAATACTGTCAAGGAAAGGCACATATGAAAGGCTTCTCTCAAAGGCTGAGGCGCTTGAGGAGGGGCTCAGGGATGCATCCAGAAGGGCAGGTATAAAGACCCGGTTTTACAGGGCCGGTACAATGTTCTGTACATACTTTACAGAAAAAGAGGTGGTTGATTATACTACAGCTAAAAGGGCAGATACAGATAGATTTGCAAGATTCTTCAGGGGACTCCTTGAACGAGGTGTGTATATCGCACCGAGCCAGTTTGAGGCTGGCTTCATAAGCCTTGCCCACACAGACAGGGACATTGAAAGGACAGTAGGGGCAGCGTACGAGGCGATGAGAGCACTATGAGAAGAGAGAAAAAGAAGAGAACGTACAGGGAGGCAAGAAATGAAGGGTTTCGGATGGATTAGGGAAAACCTTACGCTGAAGGGTAAGATTATCATCGCCCTGCTCTTACTGGTCATAATCATAGGTGGTGGAATAGTAGCCTTCAAGTTCTATGACTTTACCCAGAATAACCCCAAGTTCTGTGTCAGCTGTCATCTGATGAAGCCGGCCTATGAGGCGTGGCAGAAGAGTGAACATACGGGGATCAACTGTCATGAATGTCATCATCTCTCAATACCCGAGCAGAACAGGCTGTTGATAAACTTTGTTCTTCACAGGCCCAAAACCGTTCCTCCACGACACGGAAAGATAATCGTGCCATGGAAGTACTGCATCAAATGCCACTGGGAGAAGAACGAGAAGTATCCCAATGCGAAGAAGATAAACTACTCACCCATGCATGCCAAACACTACTTCATGGAAAAGATAGAGTGTTCCAAATGCCATGGTTACATTGTACACAGGTTCATACCAGAGGCGAGATTCTGTGTGAACTGTCACAAGGGCAAAGAGGTCCATGGTGCGGGCATGGAAGGGCTTGCCTGTCTGAACTGCCATACCGACAGGACGGTTGATCTCAGACCAGGAAGGAAGAAATGCCTCTTCTGTCATGGTGACGAATCGGTGAGGATGGAACTCCTTGCTGACAAGACCCTTGATGTAACCCACTACCAGCCTTCCGAGAAGATAATCAAGAAGGCCATAAAAATAAATGTGCCTAAGGATGCACCAATGCAGTTCTACTGCTATAAGTGCCATAAACCTCACGAGAAGATAAGGCCTGATTACGGTACATGCTTGAGCTGTCATCAGCAGATAGTCAATGTGGGCAGACACAAGCTTCATGTGCAGAACATGGGGCTTGAGTGTACGACATGCCATAAGCCGCACGCCTGGAGAGTAACAAAGAAACAGGCAAAGCAGGTCTGTACACAGTGCCACGAATACAGAGAGCCAATGACATTTATTGGTGCCTGAGCAGGGTAACCTGAGACCGCAGGGAGGTCCTCCCTCCCTGCTGGTCTATAGAAAAAAGACATAAAGAAGGAGGCGCTCGCTATGAAGAGTCATGTCTTACGTCCCCTCTGGGTTGTTATTGCAGTTATAGGTCTGATCCTGACAGCGCGATACTTTGTTGTACCCCCGGATTTTGGTGTATACGAGCGGGGGTTCATGTATGGCTTCCACCGTAAGAGTAATGAGAAGGAGTGGGAGGCCTTCAAGGTAAAGTACCGGACAAAAAAGTACTGTCAGGACTGCCATCCTGACAAATACGACACTATCATGTCATCAAAACATCATATTATCCAGTGTGAGAACTGTCACGGTCCTGCCATTGATCATCCCGAGAATCCGGAGAAGCTCCAGATCAACAAGAAACGTTCACTCTGTATAAGATGTCATACCTATCTACCCTATCCCACAAGTCAGCGTGCCAAGATTAAGGGCATAGATCCAAAGGAGCACAATACGGGTATGGAATGCGTTACCTGTCATAATCCACACAAACCAGACATGGAGGGTTGGTGATGAGGCAGACAAGAAGAGACTTTCTGAAGACAATCACACGAGGTGCACTGGTAACGGCACTGCCACTGGGTGCATTTAAATTCCTGAGTCCGAGAGAGGCCAGGGCTTCAGTGGAGTCCACCAAGGTGAGGTGGGGATTCCTTGTTGATACCTTCAAGTGTGTGGGCTGTGGTTTCTGTGTGAAGGCCTGTAAACTTGAAAACGAGGTCCCCTATGACACACCTGTTACAAGGACATGGGTTGAGCGGTATGTGATACTGAAAAATGGTCGCATGCTCGCAGACACTCCAATGGGTGGAAGGGACGGTTTTACCGATCCAAAGGTCCAGGAGGAAGAGATAAACCCAAAGGACATAGCAAAGGGGTTCTTTGTACCAAAGCTGTGCAACCAGTGTGAGAATCCTCCCTGCGTGCAGGTATGTCCCGTGGGAGCAACCTATCAGAGGGCTGACGGTGTAGTGCTGGTTGACAGGTCATGGTGCATTGGCTGTGGTTACTGCATCATGGCATGTCCCTATGGTGTGAGGTTTTTCCACCCCGTTTATCATACAGCAGAGAAGTGTACCTTCTGCATACACCGTCTTGTTAAGGGTATGAATACGGCCTGTGTTGATGCATGTCCCTTTGGTGCCCGTAAGGTTGGAAATCTGAAGGATCCAAATGACCCGGTAACCCAGGTGATACTGAACCAGAGAGTGGCGGTATTAAAACCAGAGTACGGAACAAAACCCCAGGTCTACTATATCGGCCTGGATGAGAATGTGAGGTGATAGATATGGATGTTTATGTGCATGGACTTGAATGGACTCTAAAAGAGCTTTTTGTCTACCCAAACGAGTTTATCTACTGGAGTATTCAGATTGTCATGTATCCCTATATGACAGGGCTTGTTGCAGGAGCCTTTGTGCTCAGCTCGCTTTATCACGTCTTTGGGCAGGAGGATCTGAAGGACCTTGCAAAGTTTGCCCTTGTCTTCTCCTTTGCCCTGTTGATAGTTGCTCCCATGCCCTTGATGTTTCATCTACAACATCCCATGAGGGGAATGGAGGTCTTCTTTACACCACACTTCACTTCAGCCATATCAGCCTTTGGAATAGTCTTCTTCAGCTACTCAATTATTGTTGCCACCGAGATATGGTTTGTCTACAGAAAGTTCTTTGTTGAGCAATCCATGGCGCTCAAGGGCAAGGAAGGTCTTGTCAACAGGATAAAATGGCTTATATACACCGCCCTTACCCTTGGTGCATATGATATATCTCCTGAGGCCCTTCACAAGGATGAGAAGGCCATCAAGATACTGGCTGGTGTGGGTATACCCGTGGCCTGCTTCCTCCATGGTTATGCAGGGTTCATATTCGGTTCGGTTAAGGCAAATGCCCTCTGGATGACACCTCTCATGCCGGTGATCTTTATAATGTCTGCCATTGTGTCGGGTATAGCGCTCTGCATGCTTACCTATATAATCATAATGGAGTGGAGAAAGTTCAGGATCAGGACATCAAAGAAGCCATGGGAGATGACAGCAGAGGAGGTAGGAGGTGTGGAGCTTGATCTCATGAGGAAGACATCAAAGTACCTGATCGGGTTCATGATAGCTGCCATTACTCTTGAACTGCTTGACCTTGTCTTCAGGGGTTATACCGCTGTGAAGTCATGGGATATCCTGAGATCCATAATATACGGTAAGGACTTTGTAAACATCTTCATCAAGCAATATACGTTCGGTAACCTCATCCCCTTTATAATGTTGCTCCTGCCAAGGCCGACGGTGAAGAGGCTTGTTATTGCGCTTTCTCTTGTGCTCTTTGGTGTGTTCATGATGAGGTGGAATGTTGTCATAGGGGGGCAGGCATTCTCACTGACCTTTGCAGGTTACATGCATTATAAAATCCCCGTCATCCCTCATAACATGCAGACCTTCAAGGAGGGTGTCACGGGAGCCCTTGTTATCGGGATAATGCCCTTTGTTCTGTTCTGGGGTATCAACAAGATAGTACCTTCATTGAAGTATAAGTGATAAAGGGTTTGACAAAGATTCCGTTGCTATGATAAAATCTGGACTGTTTGAAAATATAGAAAAGATTCCAGATTAGAAAATACTATCAAGGAGCGAGGTAACGAGGTGGAAAGAAGAGGCTTTCTGAAATCCCTATTTTCGGTTTTAAGCCTGACAGCGCTGGCTTCTTTTATATATCCGCTTTTCAAGTTTCTCTCACCCAGGGCTGTTTCTGCCAGGCTCAAGAAGGTAACAATAGCCAGAAAAGATGTGCCTGCTGGAGGGGCTTTCAAGGTCAATGTCAATGATACACCTGTTATTGTCATACATCATCCGAATAAGGGATATATAGCGCTTTCAAGGGTGTGTACCCATCTGGGCTGTCTTGTTGACTATGACAGTGCAACGGGAAGGATCATATGCCCCTGTCATGGTGCGAACTTTACCGTTGAGGGCAAGGTGATCTCCGGGCCCGCACCGAGGCCACTAAAAAAGATGCCCCTCCTGTTAAAAGGGGACAGCATTTTGATTGGATAATCTTCAAACTGAAATGGGGACGCTTTTATGTTTGAGAGGATTTACAACTGGATTGATTGCAGGATAGGCTTAACAGAACTGATCAGAAAGGAGTTCAAGGAGTATTATGTTCCAAGGGATGTCTCCCTGTGGAGTACCCTCGGGTTTGTTACCCTGGTTGGATTCCTGATTCAGGCAATAACGGGCATTTTCCTGTTGACCTATTATGTGCCCCATCCTGACCATGCCTTTGCCTCTATTCTCAAGATAATGAACAGGGTCCCCTATGGATGGCTTTTCAGGACCATGCATATCGTGGGCGCAAACCTCCTGATGATAGTACTCTTTCTCCACATTATCTTTGTCTTTTACAGGGCAGGCTACAAGAAACCAAGGGAGCTTAACTGGCTTACAGGTGCGGTATTGTTTGTGGTGATACTGCTCTTCTGTATAACAGGCTACCTGCTACCATGGAGCCAGCTGAGCTACTGGTCAACAACGATAATGACAGCCATACCCACAATTATTCCCGGTGTTGGAGATTACATATCAAGATTCATAAAGGGCGGTGAGTACGTTACAGGGATCACACTGACCCGGTTCTTTGCATTCCATGTTGCCTTTCTTCCCTTTATACTGATAGTTATTGCTGCACTGCATGTATTCTTCATCTGGAGGACAGGCTTTTCGTCACTATATGATGATCCTGAAATCTGTAAGAAGGTGGTCATATACACCGGAAGGCCCCAATACAAGGACGGGAAGCCCTTCTATCCTGATTTTTTCAACAAATATATGCTGATGATGTTTGTATACCTGATAGCAATGTTTTTTATCATCACCTTTAATCCGGATATGTTCCTCTCCGAGTATGCATATGTCCAGGCAGACCCCTTGAGTACACCTTTGATGATCCGTCCTCCCTGGTACTTCCTTGCACCCTATGCAATGATCAGGGTGATACCCAATAAGTTCCTTGGTATAAGTATACAGCTCATTCTCCTTGTACTTTTTCTTGTCTGGCCTTTCCTGGATACAGGGGATGAAAAGAATATCAGGAAGAGGCCTATCCTTCTGGGCCTCTTTAGTGTTGCAATAATAACCTGGGTGGTCCTTACCTTCTTGGGGAGGTTTTAATGAGGCGATGGGTGTTCATAGTGCTGCTTGTTCTTGTGATGGCAACGCCACTGCATGCTGACTTCAGGGATCTGTTCCAGAGGCAGTTTATTGACAAGCCCTGGGGTGGTGCTCCCATAGTGAGGGAGGGTGTGTGCGTGGATTGTCATACATCAAAGATCATGAATCCTGATTATCTGAAGATTCCTCAGGAATGGAAGATGAGTATTCACTATAAAAATAAGGTCTCCTGCCATGACTGCCATGGTGGTGATCCCAATGATGCGGCAGTGTCATGTGGTACACCTCATAGCGGGTTCATAGGTACCCCCAAGTACAGGGAGGTGCCCGAGTTGTGTGGCAGGTGTCATGTGGGTATACTGAAAAACTACCTTACCAGTGGACATGGCAAGGCGCTTAAAACCACAGGGAAGGGGCCAAACTGTGTGACCTGTCATGGTGCACATAATACACAGAAGGCAAGTATTGATATTATAAACGATGTGAGGTGCACTAAGTGCCACAGCTATGAGCGCGCAAGGATAATGAAACAGGCGCTTTTTTCAACAGAGAAGAAGATTTCAGAGCTTGACAGTATAATGACCAGTATGCGAAAATCTGGTGCCCTTGTTGAGGATTTAGAGAAGAGGCTTTTCAGGACCACAGCTGAGTTCAGGACTATCTTCCATACCGTTGATGTGAACCTTGTAAAAGCCAAAACAGACGAGTATCTCAACAAGCTTGGTCTTATAGAAAAGGACCTGCTTTCACTGGTTAATGAGTATAAATTCAGGAGAAACTTCTCCGCCTTTCTCTTGGTGCTTTTTACCGCTTTGGGAATAATCACCTATATAAGACAGAAGTTCTAAATCATGAGGTGTGATATGAAAAGATCTCTATTTGCAACGTTGGTCATTTTTGCGCTGATCTCTCTGATACCACCTGCATGGGGTGGGCAGAAGGAGGTCCCCAGGGATTCTCTGAAGAAACCGGGGCATACGCTTCCCGAGTTTGTCGTTCCGCCACCCCCGCTTTCAAAGGACCTATATCCATGTTCACAGTGCCATGCTGATATGGAACCCAACCCTACAAGGAGAGAGCTCACCTTCCATACGGAGATATCAAAGGGGTTCAACCATGCAAAGGACCAGAGGTGGTGTCTTGACTGCCACAACCCTGATGACCGTGACAAGCTGCGTCTTGCAAGTGGAAAACTGATCTCCTTTGAAGAGTCAGAGTACCTCTGCGGTCAGTGCCATGGTACCATATTCCGTGACTGGAAATACGGTATTCACGGGAAAAGGACAGGCTACTGGAACGGCAAGAAGGTCTACAGGCTCTGTGTGCACTGTCATTATCCACACTGGCCGAAGTTTCAACCCATTAAACCCCTTCCTCCGCCAAAGAAACCATATGATATAAAGTACAGGAGACTTTCTGAGGACGAGATACCAAGAAATCCCATAGAAAAGATTCTAAAAGATATTCAATGAGAGGAACATGTCTATGAAAGATAGGGAAAAGAACCGGATACTGACAAAACACATCAGCAGAAGGGATCTCCTGAAGGGCTCTGCCTTCGGCCTTGCATCACTTGCCATACCCATTGGTAAGGCTGATGCATCTTTCTGGGAGGCATTCTTTCAGAAGCACTTCAGGGAGATGAACCGTGACGAGGTCAAGGCTGTGATTGCACGACTTGAGGAGGACTACTACAAAAAGTACAACAAGAGGTTCAATATCAAGACAACAGAGGCACTTCCTGGGACACTCTTCGGTTACGGACTTGATCTCTCCAGGTGTATAGGCTGTAGAAGGTGCGTCTATGCCTGTGTCAGGGAGAACAACCAGTCACGTGACCCCCAGATACACTGGATTACTGTGCTGAGATTCAAGAAGGGTGAGAAGTGGGTAAATGACCTTGAGGAGGCTGAAAAGTACTACTATCCAGACGAGGTGCCAGAGGAAGGCTATTTCTATATGCCTGTACAGTGCCAGCAGTGCGAAAACCCTCCCTGTGTGAAGGTCTGCCCCACACAGGCTACATGGAAAGAGCCGGATGGGATTGTTGTGGTGGATTACAACTGGTGTATTGGTTGCCGCTATTGCATGGCAGCCTGCCCCTACGGGGCCAGGCGTTTCAACTGGGGTGAGCCAAGGATCGCCAGAGAGGAGATTAATACAAATGTCCATTACCTTGGCAACAGGCCGAGGTATAAAGGTGTTGTGGAGAAATGTACATTCTGTATACAGCGGACAAGGGGCAATCCGGGCAGGTATCCTGCATGCGTTGAGATATGTCCTGTAGGAGCGAGGAAGTTCGGAAACCTCCTGGACCCCAAAAGCGAGATCAGATACATAATAGAGAACAAGCGTGTGTTCAGGCTGAAGGAGGACCTGAATACACAGCCAAAGTTCTTTTACTTCTTTGCAACCTAAAATATCTGAATATACAGGAGAGGTCTATGTCAATATTTAATCCATTCATCAATTTTTTCAGGGTCTTGAGACAGGTTGTTAAGGGCAATAAATGGTACTATGCCTGGGTAGGGTTGCTTTCCTTCTTCATACTTTTGGGCCTTGTCGCTTATTTCAAGCAGCTCCAGTACGGGCTTATTGAGACCGCCATGAGGGATCAGGTCTCCTGGGGACTCTATATTGCCAACTTCACCTTTCTTGTTGGTGTGGCGGCTGCAGCGGTATACCTTGTGGTGCCGGCATACATCTATAACTTCAAACCCATTAAAGAGGTTGTGCTTTTTGGTGAGTTGCTGGCTGCTACTGCCATAGTGATGTGTATAATGTTCATTATGGTTGACCTTGGAAGACCCGAGAGGGTATGGCATATCCTGCCTGTTGTGGGAAAGATGCACTTTCCTGCCTCACTCCTTGCATGGGATGTTATCGTTCTGAACGGATATCTTGCAATAAACCTCTTTATACCATTCTATGCCCTGTATAAACTTGCCCACGGCCGTGAGTACAATATGCAGATTATAAAACCCCTGATAATCATCTCTATCCCCTGGGCCATCAGTATACATACGGTTACAGCCTTTCTTTACAATGGGCTGCCTTCAAGGCCCTTCTGGAATGCCGCAGTGCTTGCTCCACGTTTTATCGCATCAGCACTCTGTTCAGGACCAGCACTTATGCTGATAATATTCCAGATCGTGAGGAAGATCTACAAGCTTGATATTGACAACAAGGCCATATTCAAGATTGCAGAGCTTATAGCCTATGCCATGGGTGTGAACCTCTTTCTCTTTGCAGCGGAATTCTTCAAGGAGTTCTATTCCAACAGTATCCATCTTGCACCCATGAAATACCTCTTTTTTGGTCTCAATGGACATTACAATCTTGTCCCCTGGATGTGGGCATCTCTGCTGTTTAATATAACAGCCTTTGTGCTATTCCTGTTGCCTAAAACAAGGGAACATTTCTTCAGTTTAAATTTGGCTTGTGTGCTTGTCATCGCAGGTGTTTATATTGAGAAGGGCATGGGGCTGGTGATCCCGGGATTTGTCCCCGGCACACTGGGTGAGATCTACGAGTACACCCCGACCATGGTTGAAAAATACATCACTATTGGAATCTGGGCAGCTGGTGCACTCATATACACGGTATTCCTGAAATTCATGATACCCATCTACAAGGGGGAGTTGAGGTTCAAATCAAGCCAGAGCAAGCAGGTGGGTTAGCCCCCGATCTGGGACATGCCTCTGGAGATATAGCTGCCATCACCATGTTTGCCGATTCTGTGACCTTCCGGTTTTACCTCCACTGCGAGTGTGAGGAGCCTCTTCAGCTCATCGTCCGTGGCTCCCGCTCTTATGGCTGTGCCCAGGTCAATCTCTGTCCTTGAGAAGAGGCATGGCCTTATCCTGCCATCTGCGGTGACTCTCAGCCTGTTACAATCAGAACAGAAGTGGTGGGTCACGGGGCTGATAAATCCAATCACACCCTCTGCTTCAGGGATTCTGTAGTATCTTGCTGGACCGTTGCTCCTTGTCTTTAAGGGTTGTAGTGTGCCAAACCTCTTGATGATCCTTTCCCTTATCTCCTTGATAGAAACGCACCTTTCAGCGCTCCACGAGTTTTTTCTGCCGGGCATGAACTCTATGAATCTTATCTGGAGGGGCCTGTTAAGCGTGATTGCAGCAAAGTCTTCTATCTCGTCATCATTTATTTCCCTCACAACCACCATGTTGATCTTCAGCGGTTGCAGACCCACCTGATAGGCCTTCTCAATCCCGCAGAGTATCTTCCCGAGGTCACCGCCCTGTGTTATCTCCCTGTAACGGTCGGGCCTGAGGGAGTCAAGGCTGACATTTACACGATCAAGACCGGCATCCTTTATCTCACGGGCATATTTTTCAAGCAGTACCCCGTTGGTGGTCATGCTCAAATCCTCTATCCCCTTTATCTTCCTGATCTCCCTGATAAGGTGCTGGACATTCTTTCTTGCAAGGGGTTCTCCGCCTGTGAGCCTTATCTTTCTGAGCCCCAGTTCTGCTGCCACCCTGACAACCCTGACAATCTCTTCATAGGTGAGGATCTTCTTGAACTCCAGGGGGATGTGTTCAGTGGGCATGCAATAGATGCAACGAAGGTTGCATCTGTCCGTGATGGAGATGCGCATATAATCAATGGTTCTGGAGTATCGGTCTTTCAGCATTATGATGATTTCTTTTTAATCTGCAGGATTGCAAGCTTTTTCTTTGCAAGCTGGGCCTCTTTGGATTTCGGGTATTTCTTGATCAGCCTGTTTAATATCACCTTTGCTGTGTTCGGGTCATCAAGCTTCAGGAATGCATATGCCTGTTTGAGCATGGCACCTGGCACCTTGTTGCTCTTCGGGTATTTGTTAATCAGCACATCATATTCCAGGATGGCATCCTCATAGCTGCCCTCTTTATAGTAGGACTCAGCAATCCAGAACTGGGCATTATCAACAAGGTCTGAGTCTCTGTACTTTTTTATGAAGCTCTGAAAGTCTGCCCTTGCCTCTTCAATCTTGCCCTTTTCTAATTTCTTCAGCGCTGCCTGGTAGACATCAAAGGGTGTGACCTCCTTCCTGGCCTCCTCTGGTTGCTCTTTGGGTACAGATGCCTGCCCTGGAGCCGCCGCTGGCTGAGATGGTTGCTCTGCAGCCTTTGGTGCAGGTGACAGAAGGGCCACCTTTTCCTTCATTGCCTGGAGCTCTTCCTTGATTGATTCTATCTCTGCCTTGAGTTGCGATATCTCTTCCTGTGTTGCTTTGATATCCTTGTTAACCTGGTAGCTGTTCTCATCAAGCCTGTTCTGCAACTGCTGGAGTTCATCGTTTATCTCTGCAATCTGATCATTGAGCTTTATCTGGCTGTTCCTGATTGACTCAAAGGCATCCCTGGAAGGGGATTTTTCAAGGAAGGTCTTGTAGTCAATAACCTGCTGTTTTATTGCAACCAGCTCCTTCTGCTGCTCGTTGTATAGACTGGTAAGCCTGTTCAGGTCATTTCTCAGCCCTGTATAATCAGTTGTTGTTACACAGCTCATTATAAAGGGAGATATTAAAATCAATAGAATTATGGCTTTCAAGGAGACACGCATATACTATTGCCCTCCTTCAATTACAACAAAGTGTGACCTCCTGTTCTTCCACCAGCAGGACTCGTTATGCTCCGTACAGAGGGGCCTTTCCTCGCCGTAGCTGACGGTCTGGAGCCGATCCTCCGGTACCCCAAGGGAGATCAGGTAGTCCTTTGTTGCCCTTGCCCTTTTGTCACCGAGTGCAAGGTTGTACTCATTGGTGCCGCGCTCATCACAATGACCCTCAATAACAAGTTTTACGTTGTCTTTATTTATAAGCCAGTCAGCGATCTTTTTGAGAACGGGTTTGTCCTCATCCCTGATGTCATATCTGTCAAAGTCAAAGTGTATATCCCTGAGAATCTCCATTCTTTCCTGCTCTGTCAGCTCTGCAGCTGTGGGTTCCTTGATCTCTGCAGTTTCTATCTTTGCCACCTCTTCTCCGCCTATCTCAGCTGTTCCCTTCTCGGTGGTTCCTTTGCCCTGTGCAGACCCCGTGGCCCTGCCTTCCTCAGCTGAGGGCATGGTCTGTGGCTGGGGAGTGGTGACCTTCCTTGGTGCACAGGACAGGATCAAGAGGCCTGCAAAGATAAGAATGATAAGCCTTTTCATAAAAAATACCTCCTTGTATTTATTTGGGAGACCATTTAGGGCCAAAGGCCCTCATCTTCCCGGGAGAGACAGGTCTTTGCGCCTCACCGTTTGCTCTCATTATGTAGACCCTCTTGTATCCATCTCTGTCAGAGGTAAATGTGATGAACCTCCCATCCGGTGAGAAGGAAGGTTCCTCGTTATTGCCCTTAACCGTCAGCTGCAGGGGCTCCAGGTTCTTAAGGTTGACAACAAATATCTGGTGCCTCCCGGCTACCATGCCTGCATAGGCGATGCTGTCACCCCGGGGCGACCATGCAGGTGAGGTGCTGTATCCACTACTAAAGGATATCCTTCTGAGCCCCCTGCCGTCAAGTCCCATGGTGTAGATCTGGGGTGTCCCTGTCTGGTCAGAGACAAAGGCAATGGTTTTACCATCGGGAGAGATGGCAGGTGAGACCTCAATCCCACGTTTCCATGTAATCCTCTCCATACGCCTTGAGCGCAGATGATAAAGATAGATATCAGGACTGCCTTTCCTTGAGGAGGAAAAGAGGAATGCCCTGCCATCCGGAAGAAAATCACCTGCAATGTTTGTAGCCGTGCTTCTGTATATAAGTGTTTCCTTCCTTGCTGTGAAATCCGCCAGGTAGATGCCCCACTGAATGCCCCTTGCAGAGGAGTAGAGTAGCTTTTTGCCGTCAGATGACCAGTGTAGAGACAGTATCAGCGGTGCCCTGATGCCCGTTGATCTCAGTCTTTTCCCATCCCAGTCCATGACATATATGGTCCGGTTGTCCTTTTCCTCTGCAATAAAGGCTATCTTTGTCTTGAAGACACCATCCTGGCCTGTTATGGCTTTGTAGATGTCGTTTGATATGGTGTGTGCAAGGGGTCTGATGAACTCCGCCTTTGCCCTGTACTTTTTCTGCATCACCTTCCGGGCCTCCACTACATCATAGAGATAAAGCACTATGACAAGATCCCCATCTTCGGTTGTTACGGAGCCCTTTACAACAAGCTCAACACCAAGGGGTGTCCAGTTGGAGGGGTCAAAGACCGGCAGGGGGGTCTCAATGTAGGCCTCCCTGTCAACAGGGGCAAAGACCCCTGAAAAGCGAAGATCCTCTCTTACAATTTCCGATACCCTGTTACCCCTTTCATCACCAAGAAAGTCGTATATTGCAATGGGTACGGCGGTAAAACCCGGGGATGTGATGTCAAGAAGAACCCTTGCATGGGCAGATGTGGAGAGGAAGAGCAAAAAGACAAGAACAGTTATGATCGGTCTTCTCATGGTGTGAACCGCACTCCTATCTCTATCTCATATGGTGGGGGTGGCAGTGGAGAGGCCTTCCTGATTGCCCTTATGGCTGAGCGGTCAAATAGTGAATTGCCGGATGATTTCTCCACTCCCAGTATATTTATCCTTCCATCCTTCATTATCCTTATGTTAATTATAGCAAGAAGATCACCTTTAATTCTGAATTCAGGCAGTACCCACTCGCTCCATATCCTCTCCTGAACCTGTGAATAATAACTGGATATGATATCACCGGGGTTGTTTCCCTGCGGCCTGCTGCCTGCAGCTTCGTCTTCAGGTGAGAGATACCTCTTTCTAACAGATAGAATCTGCCTTTTTTTTAATACCCTTTGCTCTATATTTCTCTTTGCCTTGAGTGCGGCGATCACCTCTTCGTAGGAAGGGGAGTTATCCTGACGGGCCTTTTTCCCGGGTATGGTCTTCTTGTAACGCCTCTTGGATTTCATGATGGCCTCACGGCGCTGCCTCTTTATCTGCCTTATTGCAGCAACATCCCTGCCGGAGTGTCTCTTCTGTGAAGGCTTCATTGTTGAAGGTCTTTTCAGTTCCGGAGGTGATACAAGGGTAACCACATATGGCGATGGTAGTGTGATGCGCGAGGAGCCTTTGACTACAAAGAATGCCATGAACAGGACCAGGGTGTGAATGAGTACAGATATTATGGTGGTCTCTTTCAGGGAGGGTTCCTTCATCTTGAGCCTGACAGTGGTTCCGTGATAAGTCCAACCTTCTCTATGCCTGCATCCTTTATTTCGGCCATGACCCTGACCACTTTGCCATAGGGTACCTTGCGGTCAGCCTTGAGATATACATCCGGGTTCAGTCTGCTGATGGCCTTCATCTTCCTGACCAGTTCCTTGAGTGTAACCTTTCTGTTATTGAGGTATATTTCACCCCTCCTGTTGATCTTTACATCAATCCGCTCCTCTGACCTGAGCTGTTTCCCCTTTGCCTTTGGCAGTTCTATATCTATGCCCTGCTTGAGCATGGGGGCTGTGACCATGAAGATTATTAGAAGTACAAGCATCACGTCCACAAGGGGGGTCACGTTTATCTCACTCATTACCGCTCTTCTTCTGTGCCTCTTCATAGGTTGCTTTCCCTGACCCCCTCCAGATACGGGAATAGTGAACGTTTCTCTCTGAGCGATGCCTCTATGAATGCCTTGAACAGCGGGTGTGGATCAGTGGGGCGTGACTTGAATTCAGGATGGAACTGACAGCCAAGGAACCAGGGATGCCCTTCAATCTCCACGATCTCCACAAGCTCACCATCCGGGCTCTGTCCGCTGATTCGGAGGCCATGCTGTGTCAGCGTCTCCCTGTAGGCGTTGTTAAACTCATACCTGTGTCTGTGTCTTTCCGATATCTCCTTCCGGCCATATGCCTCATAGGCAAAGGTTCCTTCTGTGAGTATGCAGGGATAGGCGCCAAGCCTCATGGTGCCGCCCTTGTCTGAATCATGGGATCTCACCTCAACCCTGCCCTTCCGGAAGTCATACCACCTCTCCATGAGGTATATGACAGGGGCGGGTGTATTGATATCAAACTCCGTACTGTTTGCCCCTTTTATGCCACAGACATTCCTTGCAAACTCAATAACAGCACACTGCATTCCCAGGCAGATCCCGAAGAAGGGGATCTTCTTCTCCCTGGCATATCTGATGGCCTCAATCTTTCCCTCAATACCACGGTAGCCAAAACCGCCTGGAACGAGTACACCGTCCACCTCGCTGAGGTATCTTTCCGGTCCGTTCTCCTCAATCTCCTCCGAATCAACCCAGTAGAAGTTCACCCTTGCATCGTTTGCGATCCCACCATGTATGAGGGCCTCGATCAGGCTCTTGTAGGAGTCCTTCAGGTCTATGTATTTCCCTACAAGTGCTATGTTGACCTCATTTGCTGGCTCCTTGAGCCGCCTGACCACGGTCTTCCATTTTGTAAGGTCTGGCTCCGCAACACTCAGGGCAAGCCTTTTTATTATCAGATCATCAAGCCCCTCTTCATAGAAGGCAAGGGGTACTTCATAGATTGTCTCCACATCAATGGCTGCTATTACAGCATCCACATCAACATTACAGTGCAGTGCAATCTTCCTCTTGATCTCCGGTGGCAGGGGTCTGTCGCATCGGCAGAGGAGTGCATCGGGCTGGATACCTATCTCCCTCAGTTCCTTTACGCTGTGCTGTGTTGGTTTTGTCTTTAACTCTCCTGCACTTTTGATGTAGGGAACAAGGGTAAGGTGTATGTAGAAGACATTTTCTCTTCCCACATCGTAACGCATCTGACGGATTGCCTCAAGGAAGGGCAGGCTCTCTATGTCGCCGATTGTCCCGCCTATCTCAACTATAACCACATCATAGTCATCTGCTACAGACTTGATGGTGCTCCTTATCTCGTCCGTGATATGTGGCACCACCTGGACAGTATCTCCAAGATAATCCCCCCGCCGTTCCTTGGTAATAACATTGAAGTAAATCCTTCCCGTTGTGGCATTGTTTGCCTGTGAGGTCCTGACCGATGTGAACCGTTCATAATGACCAAGATCAAGATCCGTCTCTGCACCATCGTCAGTTACAAAGACCTCCCCATGCTGGAAGGGGCTCAGTGTGCCAGGGTCCACATTGATATAGGGATCAAGTTTCTGAAGGGTGACCTTCAGACCCCGTGCCTCAAGCAATGCCCCTATCGCTGCTGACGCAATCCCTTTACCCAGGGATGAGACCACGCCTCCTGTTACAAAGATAAATTTAGCCATTTCCTTCCCCTTGAAATGTATTTGGATTTGATAAGAAGATGACTTTGTTGTGAAAAATTATATAGAGATAAGACGCCCGCTTTCTGGAACTGTCGGAACTTATTGGAGCTGAAGATATAATCAATTTTTACCTGCTATTATAAAATTTGTTTATTGAGATATATTATAACAGAACAGGATAAAATAGGGAACACGGTGGGAAGTACCACCTTGAGGAGATCTCCCGTCCCTAACTTGTCATACATTTTTGTCCTACAAAATTGTCTTCCAGGATTACATAATTGTAGGTTCTTGCAATATCTTTTCCTTTAATTTCAACAACTTACATTCTGGCATAATACTGGCTTTAAGAAAAATTGATTAAAACAATAAGCAAATATAACAAGAGAGAGGAGGTGGATAGGTAAGGAGCAAAGTCCCCTGAGGTGTGTTGTGATGAACAAAAACTTTATATTTTGAAACAAACTCAAAGTAAGGAGGAATGTATGTTGGTTGCAAGGCGATCTCTTTGTTTATTGAGGTACATGATTGTATTGGCTATTCTCTTTGCTGGCCTGATGCTGCAGAGCGGAAGGATAGATGCAGCAGATAAGGAGCCGATAAAGGTGGGTGTGCTGCACTCCCTCAGCGGAACCATGTCCATCAGTGAGGTGGCGGTCAAGGATGCAACACTTATGGCCATTGATGAGATCAATGCAAAGGGAGGGCTGCTTGGTCGCAGGATAGTGCCCATTGTGGAGGACGGTGCATCAGACTGGCCCACCTTTGCCGAGAAGGCAAAGAAGCTGATACTGAGGGACAAGGTGGCTGTTGTCTTTGGTTGCTGGACATCGGCAAGCCGTAAGGCGGTGCTTCCGGTGTTTGAGAAGTATGACCACCTGCTCTTTTATCCTGTCCAGTACGAGGGGCTGGAGGCATCCAAGAACATCATCTATACAGGTGCTGCACCGAACCAGCAGATAATGCCTGCTGTGAGCTGGCTCCTGAAGCAGGGTTATAAAAAGTTCTATCTCCTGGGCTCAGACTATGTGTTCCCCAGGACAGCCAATCTCATTATCAAGAAACAGCTGAAGGCCGAGGGAGGCACGGTTGTGGGTGAGGAGTATACACCTCTGGGTCACACAGAGTACAGCACTGTTATCAGCAAGATAAAGGCAGCAAGGCCTGATGTAATATTCAATACCTTAAACGGTGACAGCAATGTTGCCTTCTTCAAACAACTCAGGGCAGCAGGCATTACAGCCAAAGACATACCGGTGATGTCCGTAAGCATTGCTGAGCACGAACTGATAGGTATTGGTGCTGAAAATGCAGAGGGTCATCTTGCCGCATGGAACTACTTCATGAGCATGAAGACACCCGAGAACGAGGTCTTTGTGAAGAACTACAAGGCCCGTTACGGACAGGACCGTGTCACAGACGACCCTATTGAGGCAGGCTACTTTGGTGTCTATCTATGGGCAGAAGCTGTAAAGAAGGCGGGTACCACAGATGTCAAGAAGGTCCGTGAGGCCTTGAGGGGTATCAAGTTCAAGGCACCCGAGGGATGGGTAACCATTGACCCCACGAATAACCATACCTGGAAGATCGTCCAGATAGGCAGGATCAGAAAGGATGGACAGTTTGATATCATCTGGAGTTCCGGTAAACCTGTTAAGCCGGAGCCCTTTCCCCCGCTTGTCTCAAAAAAGAAGGTTATAGCCCCGGGGAAAATAGTCAACAGATAGGTGAAAGATAAACCCTGCCTGCAAGATCAGCAGGCAGGGAATTCTGGAACATGGGAAGGTACAAAGGGAAGATATGAGTGCAGAGATAATTCTATCACAGGTCTTTAATGGTCTCAGTCTGAGTTCAATCCTGCTCCTGATAGGGCTTGGTCTGAGTATAACCTTCGGGATAATGGGTGTTATTAACTTTGCCCATGGTGAGTTTCTCATGATCGGGGCATACACAGCCTATATACTTCAGAAGGTCTTTGTGGGGCAGGACGGCGGAACCTACTTCCTCTTCTCCCTGCCCCTGGCGTTCCTGGTGGCAGGTGGTATAGGATTCCTCCTGGAGAAGTCCCTGATCAGGTTTCTCTACGGCAGGCCCTATGAAAGCATCCTGGCCACATGGGGACTCAGCCTGATTCTTCAGCAGATGGCAAGGAACATCTTCGGTGCCAACAACGTTGAGGTGACTGCTCCGGAGTGGCTTCGTGGCGGTATAACCCTCATGGAGGGGCTCCGTCTACCCTACAACAGGCTTTTCATAATGGCCATTGCCCTATTGTCCGTTGCAGGCATGTATATATACCTTTACAGATCCACAGGTGGCAGAAGGATGAGGGCTGTGATGCAGAACAGGGACATGAGCGCCTGCATGGGAATCAAAACAAGAAGCGTGGATTCCCTTACATTTTCAATAGGGTGCGGTCTTGCAGGAATTGCAGGCTCTGCCGTGAGTCTCCTTGGTTCAATCGGTCCTTCCACAGGACAGAACTATATCATAGATGCCTTCATGGTTGTTGTACTTGGTGGTGTGGGTAATCTGGCCGGCACAATAGCAGGTGCGGTCATGATTGGGATCGCAAGCCCCCTCTTTGAGTTCATTACCACATCAAGCATGGGAAAGGTGATAGTCTTTGCACTGGTTATTGTCTTTCTTCAGTGGAAACCATCGGGGTTGTTTGCCCTGAAAACACGTTCACTTGATTGAGAGGAATATGCGTAGAGGATTTGTGATGAAAAGAAACTGGTCGTACATCATAGGGGCGATTATTCTGCTGGTACTACCCCTTGTCCTTTCAGACTTCAGGTTGAATCTGCTGGGCAAGTTCCTGACCTTTGCCATAGTGGCCATAGCGATAGACCTGATATGGGGGTACACGGGGATTCTGAGCCTGGGACATGGGGTATTCTTCAGCCTTGGTGCCTACTGCATGGGTATGTATCTGAAACTCCGTGCAGAAGAACTGCCTGATTTTATGATGTGGAGCGGCCTTGAACAGGTGCCATGGTTCTGGAGGCCCTTCCATCATTTCTGGTTCGCCCTGCCCATGGCGATCATCGTGCCTGCCGTGTTTGCGATGCTCATCGGCATCCCCACATTCCGTGCCGGAATAAGGGGGGTATACTTTTCCATACTCACACAGGCACTGGCCCTTGTGGTCTCCATCTTCTTCATAGGACAGCAGCCCTACACAGGCGGGA
>DROX01000278.1 GCA_011321725.1 Nitrospirota bacterium
AAATTTGCCACCCTTGCGGCATGCCAGCGCTTTGAGGTTCTCACAAGAAAAGGTGACTTTGTGGGCAGGGTGGTATTTGACAAGGATGAGTGGGAGAAGAATCCCTCAGAGTGGAGGCTTCCCCTGGAGGTACTTCCCCTGGATGCAAGAAGGCATGATGGCACCACAGTACGGCTCCTGGGGCTTCAGCGTGAGTTCAGGCTGGAGGATATTGAAACAAAGATTATTGAAGGAACCCCACTGAAGGCACCGAACTTCAGGGTCATACTCAATGGGCATACAATCAAACCCAGAAGCCTCTCGGGCCATACCATCCCCGTGCTTGAAGGAACCCCCTTTGGACCTGTCACAGGTGAGATAATCATACTGCCGGAGACAGCAGCATCCACTGAGAATATGGGAATAGAGGTAAAGGTGAAACAGGTAACAGTGACAAGGGAGTTCTTTGGCATGGAAACATGGGGCAAGGCCATGGCAAGGGTTAGAGGTGAGGTAAATGCCGACTTTCTACCTGTCACAAGCGACCGGACAGGATTCATCCGTGACTCCGAGGAGTTCAGGGCCTTCCTCACAGCCATGGAAAAGGTTATGGCCGAGGTCAAGACAGTGTTGCACAGGCTGACCCTGAGAAAGGAGGGCAAGAAGGTCAGCAAGGCGCTGAACGAGGCTTTAAAGAGGGTCTACAGGGCACTTGCCAAAAACCCTGACCTGTCACCCTTTGGTGCAATCCCCATTGCAGGTGATGAGGAAGGCATTGGTGGCGGCGGGGTGGTATCAGAAAAAAGGGAGACAGCAGAAGGAAAAGAGCCTGGCCCCCTTGAGCCCGAGATCAAAAAGGGTACCCTCTCCCCTCCGAAAAAGTCCAGAAAGAGGCGTAATCCCCTTGTGAAGAAGATCACCCCAAATGCTGTTGTGAAGAAGGTAAGGTTCGGACAGACAGGTGTTACATGCTGTGTGGACAGTTTCGGTGAGAATGCACCCGAGGTCTTCTCCGAGGATACCACAATATATATCAACAAAGACCATCCACTTTATAAGAAGGAATCTAAAAGGATAGAAACCCATGTGCTGAATCTCGCAAGACTCATCACCCAGGAGATCGCCCTGATGCATGCCTCAAGGAATCCGAGGCAGGCCTTCCAGCGCCAGAGCAAGCTCCTGAAGGATGCCCTTGTTGATGAGTGATCCTTTTAAGATCAGGAACTGGCGATATGCTTAGTATTGACATACCGGGCTTTGGCAGGGTGGAGATTGAACACCTTGTCTCTGACTTCACTGGTACCCTCTCCGAGGATGGAAGACTCTGCCAGGGTGTACGTGAGCGGTTAAACAGGCTTTCCGGCTCTGTTGAGATCCACATCCTCACGGCAGACACCTTTGGCAGGGCAGCTGAGGAACTGAAGGATATAAACTGCAGGTTGCACATACTTCAAGGAAGCGACCATGACATCCAGAAAGAGGACTATGTAAGAAAGCTCGGGCCTGAGAGGGTATTTGCCCTTGGCAATGGCAATAACGACCGGAGAATGCTACGGATTGCCCGTATCGGTGTTTCGGTGCTGCTAAGAGAGGGCTGTGCCACTGATGCGATCATGGCCTCGGACATACTGGTAACATCCATTGAAGATGGCCTTGATCTCCTGCTGAAGAGCAAACGCCTAAAGGCAACCCTCCGATTTTAGCCTCTTCCACCCGGAGGTCATGAATAAATGATGTTATCCTGCATCACCTGTAATAGTAGCGTCCTTAAGATACTGAAACAAAACACTATGGCTATCTTGTTCTTGACCTTTATTTTCTATCGGCATACCCGGGTGGTAACAAACAATTCCTCTATTTTTATGGTAAAATTATTTGATTTGAATAAATACAGGGAGTGAGGGCTGTGGAGAGCAAATACGTAATCCTTGGCACTGCCGGACATATAGACCATGGCAAGAGCCAGCTTGTAAAGGCACTTACAGGGATAGACCCTGACAGACTGAAAGAGGAGAAGGAGCGGGGAATTACCATTGACCTTGGATTTGCTGACATTGAATACCCCGATGGTATAAGGGTTGGGATAGTAGATGTACCGGGGCATGAACGGCTTGTGAAGAACATGCTTGCAGGTGCCGGAGGGATTGACCTGGTTCTACTCGTAATAGCTGCTGACGAGGGCATCATGCCCCAGAGCCGTGAGCATCTGGCGATATGCAATCTCCTGGGCATCAAGTCAGGCATTATAGCGATTACCAAGACAGACCTTGTTGACAGGGAATGGCTTGAGATGGTTACCGAAGAGGTAAAGGACTTTGTAAAAGACACATTCCTTGAAAATGCACAGATCGTGGAAGTCTCATCTCTGACTGGTGAGAATATAGACTTGCTCAAAGAGAAGATACACGAGCTTGCCATGAAGGTGGAGCCCAAAAGCGCTGACGGTCTTTTCAGACTTCCCATTGACCGGGTCTTTACACTGAAGGGTTTTGGCACTGTGGTCACAGGAACAGTGCTTTCCGGAACAATAGGCCTAAACGAAGAGGTTGAGATATTACCTGTGGGCATCACATCAAAGGTAAGGGGGCTTCAGAGCCATGGCAAGCCGGTGGAAAGGGGCCTTGCCGGACAGAGGCTGGCCATAAATCTACAGGGGGTGGACAAAAGCGCCCTGAGGAGGGGTGATACAGTGGTGCAGCCCGGCAGGTTCCAGACCACCAGGGCCATTGATTCAAAGATAAGGCTTCTCAAGAGTGCACCACCTCTGAAAAACAGGGCAAACATCCACTTTCACCTGGCCACATCAGAGGTGATAGGCAGGGTGATACTCTATGATCATGATGAACTGAGACCCGGAGAGGAGGCATTCTGTCAGATAAGGCTTGAGGAACCAGTGCTTGCAGTATCAGGAGACAGATTCATAATAAGGAGATTCTCTCCGGTTGAGACCATCGGCGGCGGGGTTGTGCTTGATCCCTGGGCAAGGAGACGGAGGAAGAAGGAGGGGATTGATGACCTGCTGGTCTATGAGGGAGGCAACCTGAAAGAAAAGATAGAAACAAAGATCAGGAAGGCAGGACTTAAGGGGATAACCGTTGAAAGCATCCCTGGATGGATAAATGAAGGTGTCAGGGAGTGCCACAGGACGGTACAGTCTCTTCTTGACAAAGGGAGAATCTACAAATACAACGGTAACCTCGTACATGGAGACACATATAAGGCGATAAAGGAACGGATAATTGATACCCTTGAGAGATTCCACAGGAACAACCCCTTGAAAACAGGAATGTCAAAGGAGGTGCTGAGGGGACTCTTTGGTATTAAACCAGAACTTCTTGAGGGAATACTATCCATAACCGATGATGTAGTTGTAGAAAAGGATGTGGTCAGGTTGAAGGGATTCAAGGTGGCTGTTACCGAGGATTTCCAGAAGATCAAAAGTGAAATCCTTGAACTGATGCAGAAGAAGAGGTTTCAGCCTCCCACAAAAAATGAACTTGCCCGGTACTTTGGAATAAAGGAAAAGGAGATTGACGATATACTCAGGTTGATGACAGAAGAAGACACACTTGTAAGACTTACAGATTCAATATACCTTAGATCGGACGATTACAAGGAGATGTTGGATAGGATTACAGAGTTTTACAGGCACAACGAATCCATGACAGTGGGACAATTCAGGGACATGCTTGGAACCTCAAGGAAATATGCACTTCCCTTTCTTGAGTATCTTGATTCAAACAAATTCACCCTCAGGGTGGGAGATGTAAGGAAGATACATCCCACCTTCAAGAAGCGGACGGGCATGGGTAATGGATGATGAAAGCCCTTGTAGTAATCCCTGCGCGTTATGGATCAACAAGGCTTCCCGGGAAGGCCCTTGTAGAGATCAAGGGCAAGCCCCTTATCCAGCATGTGTACGAAAATGCCTGCAGATCCAGGCTGGCGGAAAAGACCATTGTAGCAACGGATGACGAAAGGATACTCGTAGCAGTCACAGCCTTTGGTGGAGAGGCTGTTATGACCTCCAGCAGCCACCCATCAGGCACTGACAGAATAGCAGAGGTTGTAAGGGGGCAGCCCTGTGATATTGTCGTCAACCTCCAGGGAGACGAGCCCATGATAAGACCAGAGATGATAGATGATGTCATCAGCACCCTTCTTGAAGACGAAAGGGCTGACATGGGCACACTTGTCAAACCCATTGATACCGTAGAGGATGCCCTGAACCCGAATGTAGTAAAGGCGGTAATTGACAGACACGGATATGCCATGTATTTCTCCCGCTCCCCCATACCCTACTACAGGGATCTCTTCGCAATGAAACCAGCCAGGGCTTCAGGATCAGACCATGTCTTTCAATTCTCCTGCCCTGACGACACCTACAGATTCTTGAAACACATAGGCATATACAGCTACAGAAGGGACATCCTGCTACAGCTTACAGATCTCCCTCCCTCGGACCTTGAAATCGCCGAAAGGCTGGAACAGTTGAGGGCACTCCAGCATGGATTCAGGATAAAAATCAGAGAGACACCATATGACACCGTTGGGGTAGATACCGCAGAAGACCTGGAACTTATAAAAAGCCTGATGGAAAGGAAAGACAGGGGTGGTCATGTTTAGCCTCAGGAATAAGGTGATTATTGTAAATACCCTGATCGTCATTGTAGCATCTGCATTCATACTTGTCAGCCTCCAGAACATCCTCTATAAACAACTCCTGAAGGAACTGCAAAAGAGGGGGATTTTCATGGCAAGGCATCTCGCTGATATGTCTGAGGCCGGACTGCTTGCAGAAAGCCCAGAGGACATTCAGCTGAAGATTGATAACTACA
>DROX01000279.1 GCA_011321725.1 Nitrospirota bacterium
GTAGAGATGGTGATGCCCGGGGACAATGTGAACATAGAGGTAGAGCTGATAACAACGGTAGCTATGGAAGAGGGACTCAGGTTTGCAATAAGGGAAGGTGGCCGTACAGTTGGTGCTGGTGTGGTTACCAAGATATTAGAGTAGGAGTGTGTGCTAAATGAGAGACATAATACTACTACAGTGTACAGAGTGCAAGAATAAAAACTACTCAACAATGAAGAACAAGAAGAATACACCGGACAAGCTACAGTTGAAAAAATACTGCAGACATTGCAGGAGGCATACAGTACATAAAGAGACAAAGGCATAGGCCAGTAGCTCAATTGGTAGAGCACCGGACTCCAAATCCGGGGGTTGTGGGTTCGAGACCTGCCTGGCCTGCCATGAATCAAAGCCTGGATTACAGGGATGTAATCCAGGTTAAAATGTTTTTTATAAAAAACTTTATTTGAGGTAATCATGTTTCAGAGGATCAAGGATTTCTTAAGAGAGGTACGGCTGGAACTGAAAAAGGTTGTATTCCCAAACCGGGAAGAACTGATCGGGTCAACCTGGGTTGTCATCATATCCACATTGATAGTGGCTGTATTCCTTGGATTTGTGGATTTTGTATTAACAAGGTTTGTTAAATACATCTTAAGGTAGGTGGTATGGGTAAAAACTGGTATGTAGTGCACACTTATTCTGGTTTTGAGGAAAAGGTGAAATCATCAATCCAGCAGAGGGCCAAACTCAAGGGTCTGGAGGACAAGATCTCAAGGATACTGATACCCACAGAGCGTGTGATTGAACTGAGGAGTGGAAAGAAACAGGAAAGGGACAAGAAGTTCTATCCAGGCTATATCCTGATTGAGATGGAACTGAACGATGAGACATGGCATCTGGTGAGGAGCATCCCGAGGGTCACCGGCTTTGTGGGTGGTTCAAGACCGGTGCCACTACCTGAAGAAGAGGTTGAGGTGATAGTACAGCAGATAGAAAGGGCACCGCAGCAGCCTCCGAAGACACAGTTTGAGAAAGGTGAAAAGGTCAGAATCATTGACGGCCCCTTTACTAATTTCAACGGTGTTATAGATGAGATAGACCTGGACCATGGAAGATTAAAGGTGATGGTCAGCATCTTCGGCAGACAGACCCCTGTGGAACTGAGCTTTTACCAGGTTGAAAAACTTGATTGAATTAAAGAGATAAATCTTAGGAGGATAAAATGGCCAAGGAAGTAATTGCAGAGGTTAGATTACAGATCCCGGCTGGCAAGGCATCACCGGCTCCACCTGTGGGGCCTGCCCTGGGGCCACACGGTATCAATATCATGGATTTCTGTAAGCAGTTCAATGCAAAGACAGAGGCAATGGGCGACACGATCATTCCCGTTGTCCTCACAGTATATGCAGACCGGTCCTTTACATTCATTACAAAGACCCCACCTGCCTCGGAACTGCTAAAGAAGGCAGCAGGTGTTATAAAGGGTTCTTCTGAGCCAGGAAAGGAGATGGTGGGCAAGGTAACAATGGAACAGGTCAGGGAGATAGCCCAGACAAAGATGCCTGACCTGAATGCCTACAGCATTGATGAGGCTGTGAAGATCATCATGGGAACCGCACGAAGCATGGGTGTAGAGGTCGTTGAATAAGCATAAAAGTCCATGGAGGTATAAAAAAGATGGGTAAAAAACATATAGAGGCCAAGAAGAAGGTGGACAGGACAAGGGATTACACACTTGAAGAGGCTGTAGAGCTGATCAAGGAGCTGTCCCATGCAAACTTTGATGAGACTGTTGAACTGGCTGTGAACCTCGGGGTGGACCCAAGGAAATCAGACCAGATGGTAAGGGGCTCTGTCTCCCTGCCCCATGGAACAGGCAAACCTGTAAAGGTGCTTGTATTCGCAAAGGGAGAGAAGGAGAAGGAGGCACAGGAGGCAGGTGCTGATTACGTAGGTGGAGAGGAGCTTGTTGAGAAGATACAGAAGGGCTGGCTTGACTTTGACAAGACCGTGGCAACCCCTGACATGATGGGCATGGTGGGCAAACTCGGAAGGATCCTCGGCCCAAGGGGTCTTATGCCAAACCCAAAGCTTGGCACTGTCACCTTTGATGTTGCCAAGGCCGTCAAGGAGATCAAGGCAGGAAAGGTTGACTTCAAGGTTGAAAAGGCAGGCATAGTTCATATGCCTGTGGGGAAGGTATCCTTTGACAAGGAAAAACTGATTGAGAATGTAAAGTCTGCAGTGGAGACGATCCTCAGGGCAAAACCCTCTGCAGCAAAGGGTAAATATATCAAGAGGGTTACCCTCTCTTCAACAATGGGCCCGGGCATCCGGGTTGATGTAAACAGTATTACGAAAAAGGCTGCATAGCCTGAATGCCAGGTGTTACCTGGTTTGATCATGGTCAGAGACAGTAGGTTTCACTAAATGGTGACATAAGGATCACCAGCCTACCGAGACCAGAAGGCTGAGATGAAAAAGCCTGTTCTCTGTCCGAGACTGTCTCTGGGAAAGGAGGTAGAACCTGAAGACAAGAAAGGAAAAGGCAAAGGAGATTGAGCTTCTGAAGGACAAGTTTGCAAGGGCCAATGCTGTGGTACTAACGGATTACAAAGGGCTCACAGTGGCTGAAATGTCAGAGATGCGGAGAATGCTCAAAGAGTCCTCACTTGAGTATCGCGTAGTAAAGAACACCCTTGCAAGGATTGCTGCCGAGGACACACCCGTGGCTGTGCTGAAGGATGAGTTTGTTGGACCCGTTGGTGTTGCCATAGCTTATGATGATCCTGTGGAGCTTGCAAAGAAGGTTATTGATTACAGCAAGCAGAATGAGAAGTTTGCCATCAAATGCGGTATCATTGAAGGCAAGTTTGTGGATCTGGAAGGGCTGAAGAATGTTTCAAAGCTCCCATCAAGGGATGTCCTGCTGGCCATGTTTGCAGGTGCAGTTGCTTCCCCACTCAGGAACATGGCTTCACTGCTACAGGCTACAATCTCAAGGCTCGGATACGCCCTTAATGCCCTCAAAGACAAGAAAAGCGCTGAGGGATAAAAGAGATTCCAAATTCAAACCATAAAAGGAGGTTAAAGAAATGGCCGAGATCACAAAAGAACAGGTTTTTGAGTTCTTTGATAAAATGACGATTCTTGAGATGTCTGAATTTATCAAGGAGTTTGAAGAGAGGTACGGGGTGCAGGCCGCAGCTCCGGTAGCAATGGCAGCCATGCCCGCACAGGCAGCTCCGGGTGAGGCAGCAGCAGAAGAAGAAAAGACAAGCTTTGATGTGGTACTTACAGCTGCTGGCGACAAAAAGATCCAGGTGATCAAGGTGGTAAGGGAGATCACAGGCCTGGGTCTCAAAGAGGCAAAGGAGCTTGTTGACAGCGCACCCAAGCCGGTAAAAGAGGGTGTCTCAAAGGATGAGGCTGAGGCGATCAAGGCAAAACTTGAAGAGCAGGGTGCAACAGTGGAGATCAAATAGCATGATTCCATGTAAGGCAGGTGCCGGGGGCACCTGCCTTACAACAAAAGAGTGTCATGCTGAATTTAGTTCAGCACCGGCTGTCAGGAAACAGACACTGAAATAAGTTCAGAATGACACCATTAAGGGCATCAAAAGATTTTGGCAATTTTTAAAATCTATTACATCAACAAGGAAGGAGAACCATGGCTGAGGTTTTAAGAGAAAGGGTAAATTTTGGGAAGGTAAAACCCCTTCTGGAGGTCCCCTATCTCCTTGAGTTCCAGAGGAGATCCTATGAGAACTTCCTCCAGAGAAGTGCTGCACCAGAGGATAGGAAAGACCAGGGGCTCCAGGCAGCCTTTAAGAGTGTATTCCCCATCTCCGACTACAACGAGACAGCTACCATTGAGTTTCTGAGCTACTCCATAGGCGAGCCCAAGTTTACGCCAAGGGAGTGTATTGAAAAGGGAATCACCTATGGTGCGCCCTTGAAGATCAATGTACGGCTTGATTTGTATGATATTGACGAGGATGGCAGAAAGCTGCTCAAGGAATCACGGGAGCAGGAAGTCTACATGGGCGAGCTTCCCCTCATGACCGACACGGGCACGTTTATCATTAACGGTACGGAGAGGGTGATCGTAAGCCAGCTCCATCGCAGCCCTGGTGTGTTTTTCAGTCCTGACAAGACAAAGACCCACGCAAGCGGAAGACCCCTTTATACAGCAAGGGTGATACCCGCAAGGGGCTCCTGGCTGGACTTTGAGTTTGATACAAAGGACCTCCTCTATGTACGGATTGACAGACGCAAGAAGATACCGGCAACAATAGTGCTCAAGGCCCTGGGCTACAACAAGGAGGACCTGCTGAGGATATTCTATCCCACAGAGATAATAAAGATAAAGGGCAAGAAGGAGTTCACAAGACCTGTATCACCGATCCTTGCTGGCTCAAGGTCCATGGTTGAGGTGACAGACCCTTCTACCGGGGAGCAGATCCTGAAGGAAGGCGGTAAGATAACAAAGCTTGCCCTGAGAAAACTGAATAACGCAGGTATTGAGGAGATACCCGTTACCCGGGATGAACTGGTGGGAAGAATAACACTGAAGGATATCGTTGACCCCGAGACAGGGGAGATCATCCTGGAGAGCAACGAACCCATAAAGGAAGAGGTCCTTGACAGGATCATATCCATCGGGATAAAGGAGATAGAACTGCTCTTTATTGACAATGTAAAATATCTACCATCCCTGAGGGATACCATAATAACCGATGGTGTGGATACAAGGGAGGAGGCCCTTGTAGAGATATACAAGAAACTCAGACCGGGAGAGCCCTCCACAGTGGAGGCGGCTGAGGAGCTCTTCAACGGACTGTTCTTTGATGAAAGACGGTATGACCTCTCACCAGTGGGAAGGCTCAAGATAAACAAGAAACTTGGCCTTGATATCCCCCTTGAGGTGAGGGTACTCACTGACAAGGACATCATAGAGATCGTAAAGTATCTCCTTGGTCTGAGAACCGGCCATGGGGAGGTTGACGATATTGACCATCTTGGTAACAGACGGGTAAGGGGAGTTGGTGAACTCCTTGAAAACCAGTTCAGGATAGGCCTTGTGAGGATGGAAAGGGCCATGAAGGAGAAGATGACCCTCACAGAGCTTGATGAGGCCATGCCACACGATGTAATAAACGCAAAGCCCGTCATGGCATCAGTGAAGGAGTTCTTCGGTTCAAGCCAGCTGAGCCAGTTCATGGATCAGACAAACCCCCTCTCGGAGATCACCCACAAGAGGAGGCTCAGTGCCCTTGGCCCTGGAGGACTGACAAGGGAACGTGCCGGCTTTGAGGTCAGGGATGTTCACCCCACACATTACGGAAGGATATGCCCTATTGAGACACCTGAAGGTCCGAATATTGGTCTGATAACCTCACTTGCAACCTATGCAAGGGTGAATGAATACGGTTTCATAGAGGTTCCCTACCGAAGGGTGAAGAACGGAAAGGTAACTGACAAGGTTGATTATCTCACAGCAATAGATGGTGAGAAATACGTGATAGCAGAGGCAACAACACCCGTTGACAAACGGGGCAGGCTCTTGGGTGAGGCGGTTCCTGCGCGTGAGGGTGGTGACTTCAAGATGGTCCCCCCGGAGAATGTCCATTATATGGATATATCACCAAAGCAGATCGTTGGTGTATCAGCATCGCTCATACCCTTCCTGGAGAATGACGATGCAAACAGGGCGCTCATGGGCTCAAACATGCAGAGGCAGGCTGTTCCACTCATCAGCTCTGAGGCACCTGTAGTTGGCACAGGCATGGAGAAGGTGGCTGCAAGGGACTCAGGTCTTGTCGTATTTGCAAGGCGTGCAGGAATCGTGGAAAGCGTGGACTCCACGAGGATCGTCATCAGGGTTACCGAGGGTGCAGGTGGTGTTGATATATACAATCTCATGAAGTTCTTCAGGTCAAACCAGGGAACCTGTTTCAACCAGAAACCGGTGGTAAAGCCTGGCCAGAAGGTTGAGCGTGGAGAGATAATAGCTGATGGGCCATGCACCGACCTTGGCGAACTCGCCCTTGGCAAGAACGTCCTTGTGGCCTTCATGCCCTGGGGAGGATACAACTTTGAGGATGCCATACTTATCAGCGAGCGGCTGGTAAAAGAGGATGTATATACATCCATACACATTGAGGAGTTTGAGGTTGAGGCAAGAGAGACCAAGCTTGGCCCAGAGGAGATAACCCGTGACATACCCAATGTGGGTGAGGAGGCACTGAAGGACCTTGATGAAAGCGGCATAGTAAGGATAGGTGCAGAGGTGAAACCAGGCGATATCCTTGTGGGCAAGGTCACACCAAAGGGTGAGACCCAGCTGACACCGGAGGAGAAGCTCCTTCGGGCAATATTCGGTGAAAAGGCAGAGGATGTCAAGGATTCCTCCCTCAAGGTCCCGCCAGGTACAACAGGAACGGTTGTTGATGTCAAGGTCTTTGCAAGAAAGGGTGTGAAAAAGGATGCAAGGCACAAGAGCATTGAAGAGGATGAGATCAAGAGGATCCAGCGGGACATGCAGGACAAGATAAGCATTGTAAAGGAAGAGGGTTACACCAGGATCAGGAACATGATACTTGGCAAGGCTGTCGCGGAGGACCTGAAGGTACCAAGGATCAAGGAACCTCTCTGCAGGGCCGGTCAGAAGATAACAAAGGCTGTACTTGAACAGATAAAGGACCAGTATCTCAACAGGGTGCGGCTGAAGGATGAATCCCTGCAGGCAACCATAAACGGGATGATACAGGAGATAAAGGCAGAGGAGAAGAGGCTGAAGAGGTTCTACGAGGAAAAGATAGAACAGGTCAAGAAAGGTGATGAACTGCCTCCAGGGGTGAACAAGCTGATAAAGGTTTACATAGCCATGAAGCGTAAGATCCAGGTGGGTGACAAGATGGCAGGCCGTCATGGCAACAAGGGTGTTATTGCAATGGTGCTACCCGAGGAGGATATGCCCTACCTGCCAGATGGTACACCCGTGGATATAGTGCTCAATCCACTTGGAGTCCCTTCACGAATGAATGTTGGGCAGATAAAGGAGACCCACCTTGGATGGGCTGCAAAGGCACTGGGGCTGCATGTGGCATGCCCTGTCTTTGAGGGTGCATCCGAGGGCGAGATCAAGACAATGCTGAAGAAGGCAGGTCTTCCCACAGATGGACAGACTGTGCTCTATGATGGAAGAACAGGAGAGCCCTTCCAGAGACCCGTAACAGTGGGCTATATGTACATGTTGAAGCTCCATCACCTTGTGGATGACAAGGTACATGCCCGTTCCATCGGTCCCTACTCCCTTGTCACCCAGCAGCCTCTTGGCGGCAAGGCACAGTTTGGTGGTCAGAGGCTTGGCGAGATGGAGGTATGGGCACTTGAGGCTTATGGAGCTGCCTATACCCTGCAGGAGTTTCTCACTGTAAAGAGTGATGATGTCCAGGGAAGAGGAAAGATGTACGAGGCCATTGTGAAGGGTGATGCCTCACTTGAACCAGGTGTACCAGAGTCCTTCAATGTGTTAATAAAGGAGCTCCAGAGTCTTGGACTTGACGTGGAGCTCCTGGAGAAAAAGAAAAAGGGGGAATAAAAATTGCTGGAAGATATTTATTCACTTTACCAGAAGCCAAAAAATCCGAAGGAGTTTGATGCAATAAGGATCAAACTTGCCTCTCCAGAGAAGATCAGGGAATGGTCCTACGGAGAGGTAAAAAAGCCAGAGACGATCAACTACAGGACCTTCAAGCCTGAAAGGGATGGACTGTTCTGCGCAAAGATCTTTGGTCCTGTAAAGGACTGGGAGTGTCTCTGCGGAAAATACAAACGGATGAAACACAGGGGTGTTATCTGTGACAAGTGCGGTGTTGAGGTAACACACTCAAGGGTCAGACGGGAGAGATTAGGACATATTGAACTGGCAACCCCTGTGGCCCACATATGGTTCCTCAGGGGTGTACCAAGCAGAATAGGAACACTCCTTGACATGACAATGAGGCAGCTTGAGAGGGTGCTCTATTTTGAGAGCTACATCGTAATAGACCCCGGTGAGACCCCCCTGAAGGAGAAACAGCTTCTTAGTGAGGAGGAATACAAGAAGAGCATCTCGGAATACGGTAGCGGATTCAAGGCAGGCATGGGTGCCGAGGCGATAAGGGAACTGCTCAGGAAGGTTGACCTTGATGCACTGAGTAAGGAGCTGAGGGAGAAGATCCAGGCATCCTCCTCCATAGGACAGAAGAGGAAGCTGACCAAGAGGCTCAAGGTTGTTGAGGCCTTCAGGAAATCAGGCAACAAGCCCGAGTGGATGATAATGGATGTGATACCCGTGCTGCCACCAGAGCTGAGACCCCTTGTGCATCTTGATGGTGGGAGGTTTGCCACATCTGACCTGAACGATCTCTACAGAAGGGTAATAAACAGGAACAACAGGCTCAAGAGGCTGATGGAACTGAAGGCACCCAGCGTGATCATAAAGAACGAAAAGAGGATGCTCCAGGAGGCTGTGGATGCCCTCTTTGACAACTCAAAACGTACAAAGGCCATGAAGGCCTCGTCAAGAAGACCCCTGAAGTCCCTGAGCGACATGATCAAGGGCAAACAGGGCCGCTTCCGCCAGAACCTCCTTGGCAAGAGGGTGGATTACTCAGGCCGTTCCGTTATCGTGGTTGGTCCTGAACTGAAACTGCACCAGTGCGGGCTGCCCAAGATAATGGCACTTGAGCTGTTCAAGCCCTTTGTATTCAACAAACTTGAAGAAAAGGGGTATGCCACAACCATAAAGCAGGCAAAGAGGCTGGTTGAGCTTGAGGCCCCAGAGGTCTGGGATGCCCTTGAGGAGGTCATCAGGGAACACCCCGTACTGCTGAACAGGGCACCCACGCTTCACAGGCTGGGCATCCAGGCCTTTGACCCCGTGCTTGTAGAGGGCAAGGCAATCAGGCTACATCCCCTTGTATGTACAGCCTACAACGCTGACTTTGATGGTGACCAGATGGCTGTCCATATCCCCCTTTCCATAGAGGCACAGATAGAGGCAAGGGTACTGATGATGTCTGTGAACAACCTCCTGTCTCCTGCACATGGAAAACCCATCGTGTACCCAACACAGGACATGGTGCTCGGTGTATATTACATAACAAAGGAACGGAAGGGTGCCAGGGGAGAAGGGATGGTATTTTCCGACCCCGAGGAGCTCAGAAGCGCCTATGATGCTGGTGTGGTCTCAGAGCATGCAAGGGTAAAGGTAAGGATTGAGGGCAGTCTCGTGGAGACCACCGCTGGCAGGGTGCTTTTCTATGACATCGTACCAAGGGGTATAACCTTTGAGATGATCAACAAGGTGATGACGAAAAAGGAACTCCAGAACCTCATTGATTACGCATACAAGAACATCGGACGGAGAGAAACCGTGGTCTTCCTTGACAATCTTGAACGGATGGGTTTTGACTATGCCACGAAATCTGGCATATCCATCTGCATAAAAGACATGCACATCCCCAGCAAAAAGGCACAGTTGATAAAAGAGGCTGAACAACAGGTGCTCGAGGTCTACAAACAGTACTCAGATGGTCTGATCACACAGGGTGAGCGCTACAACAAGGTGATAGACATCTGGGCCAATGTCACGGAAAAGGTGGCTGAGGAGATGATGAGGGAACTGGGTGCAGAGGATGGTGTGGAGTTAAAGGAGGAAGAGCTACAGGAAAGACGTTCCTTCAACAGCATATTCATGATGGCCGACTCGGGTGCAAGGGGTTCGGCAGCCCAGATAAGGCAGCTTGCTGGTATGAGGGGCCTCATGGCAAAACCCTCGGGAGAGATTATTGAGACCCCCATTACAGCCAACTTCCGTGAGGGTCTCAGCCCACTGGAGTACTTCATCTCCACACATGGTGCAAGAAAGGGTCTTGCAGATACAGCACTCAAGACAGCCAATGCAGGATATCTGACAAGGAGGCTTGTTGATGTTGCACAGGATGTGATCATTACCGAGAAGGACTGTGGCACCACTGATGGTATCACCGTTACCACACTTGTGGAAGGCGGTGAGATCATACAGCCCTTTGAGGAGAGAATTCTTGGCAGGACCGCCTGCGAGGATGTGAAGGATCCTGTAACAGGAGAACTGCTCGTAAAGGCAGGGCAGGAGATAGACGAGGTTGCAACAAGGAAGATCGTTGAGGCCGGTATTGACAGGCTGAAGATACGCTCCGTGCTTACCTGCCACACAAGGTTCGGCGTCTGCGCCACCTGTTACGGAAGAGACCTCGCAAGGGGTGAGCCTGTTGAGATAGGTGAGGCAGTGGGTATCATCGCAGCCCAGTCAATCGGTGAGCCCGGCACACAGCTCACCATGAGGACCTTCCATATCGGTGGTACCGCAACCAAGGCTGTTGAGCAGGCGGTACTTGAGGCAAGACACTCCGGCAAGGTGAAGTTCTCAAACCTCAATGCAGTCAGAAACAGGGAGGGTATCCTTGTGGTGCTCAACAGAAACGCCACCATCGCCATAGTGGATAACCAGGGCAGAGAGAAGGAGAAATACAACATCGTCTATGGTGCAAGGGTGCTCGTGAACGAGGGTGACACCGTGAAGGTCGGTCAGAAACTTGTTGAATGGGACCCCTATTCGGTACCGATCCTTACAGAGGTGGGCGGCCGTATTGCCCTTGGTGACATAGTTGAAGGTGTGACGGTAAAGGAGGAGGTGGATGAGGTAACAGGGCTCAGCCAGAAGGTGATCATTGACTATCCCGCAAACATGAGACCCAGGATATCCATCAAGGATGAACAGGGCAGGGCAACCCTGAAGATCCCGGGCACAAACCATCCTGCACGTTATCTGCTCCCAGCAGGTGCCCATATACTCGTGGAGAAGGGTGATATAGTAAAGCCCGGCGATATCCTTGCCAAGATCCCCAGGGAGACTACCAAGACAAAGGACATAACAGGAGGTCTTCCCAGGGTTGCCGAACTCTTTGAGGCAAGAAAACCGAAGGAACATGCAATCGTTGCCGAGATAGACGGTGTTGTGGAGTTCAAGAATGCGCCCAAGGGCCAGAGGATGGTGGTTGTCAAATCGGGTGATACCGTGAAGGAGTACGTTATACCAAAAGGCAAGCATGTCACTGTGCATGATGGTGACTGGGTCAGGGCTGGTGAGCAGTTGATGGACGGGGCTGTGAACCCCCATAGCATCCTTGACATCCTTGGACCAAAGGAGCTGCAGCGTTATCTTGTGGATGAGGTGCAGAAGGTCTACAGGCTCCAGGGAGTGAGCATAAACGACAAGCACATTGAGATTATCGTGAGACAGATGATGAGGAAAATAAAGATAGAGGACCCGGGAGACACATCATTCCTTGTTGGTGACCAGGTTGACCGGATTGAGTTCCTTGAGGAGAACGACAGGGTAAGGGCCCAGGGCGGAAAGCCAGCCACGGGCAAACCCATGCTACTTGGCATCACAAAGGCATCCCTCAGCACCTACAGCTGGGTTGCAGCGGCCTCCTTCCAGGAGACCACAAGGGTGCTTACAGAGGCAGCCATAGAGGGCAAGATAGATGAACTGAAGGGCCTGAAAGAGAACGTGATAATGGGCAGGATCATACCTGCGGGCACAGGGATGCAGCGTTACAGAAACACCTTTGTAAAGAGGGAGCCTGTTGCAATGCTACCCGAGGCAGAGGATCAGGAAGAGTAGTCCATGTCTTATCTCATCGCACTTGCCGGAAAGGGTGGCACTGGCAAGACAAGCATTGCCGGTTTGACAGTCCGCTATCTGAAGGAACGGCGAAGGGGCCCTATCCTTGCAGTTGATGCCGACAGTAATGCCTGTCTCAATGAGGCCCTTGGCGTGGAGGTGCACACCACTGTCGGTGCTATCAGGGAGTCCTCCCTTGAGACGATACGCTCTGGTAGTGACAGGCCTGGTGGAATGAGTATGGAGGAGCTCTTTGAATACCAGATCCACCAGGCCCTTATTGAGGCCCAGGGGTTTGATCTGCTTGTGATGGGAAGGCCGGAAGGGCCTGGCTGCTACTGTGCTGCAAACAATATAATCAGAAAATACACTGATATACTTTCAGAAAAATACCCCTATGTGGTGATTGACAATGAGGCTGGCATGGAACACCTGAGCCGGAGAACCACCCACAGGGTAAACCTCCTTATCATGGTAAGCGACCCCACAGTGAAGGGTGTAAAGACGGCCAAGAGGATAGACGAACTGATTGATGAGCTGAAGCTGGATATAGACAGACGTGTGCTCATAATAAACCGTGTCATTGGCGAGGAAGGACAGAGACTGAAGGGCCTTGCAGAGGAGCTTGGCCTGCATGTGGCCGGGCTGATCCCGCAGGATGGAACCATATTTGAGTATGATATGGTGGGCAGACCCATATTTGAACTCCCACCGGAGAGCCCGGCCCTGCAGAGTGTCTACTCCATACTTGACGGACTCCAGATCCCCTGACAATAGCATACCTCATCAGGAGGATTGTCAGCTAAGACTCGGAGGGCCTGACACCGACCAGCTTGAGCTGGATGTTCCTTCCACCCTCCCACTCGTTTACCTGGGGGATGTAGGCCACATCCACCCTTGAGGAGGACTCCACAACCTCCAGCATCTCGCCAAGGTCAAACCCTATGGCATCAATGTAGAATGACCTTTCTTTGAGCCTCATCTTGAGGTGATTGTTTCCAACAACCCTTGGTTCTACCACCTCAAGCCCCTTTGTACCAAACACTGGCTCATGGTTTCCATATCCCAGGGGCTCCAGGAGGTTTATCTCTCTCATGAGATTGTAGTTGACCTCCCTTATGGAGATTGCCGCATCAAGGGTCAGGGTGGGAACCAGATCCTCATCAGTCAATGTATCAGCAATAACCCTGTTCATCCTCTCCTCAAACTCCTCAAGCCTGTCAGCCTCAAGCCTGAGACCAGCCGCCTGTCTGTGTCCCCCGAAGGATATGAGGATATCAGAGCACCTCATAAGTCCCTCATAAAGATCAAAGGAGGGAATACTCCTGGCCGAGCCCTGGGCAATGCCGTCCTTGATTGTGAAGACAAAGGAGGGTCTGTAATACATCTCCACCAGCCTTGATGCCACAATACCAACCACACCCTCATGCCATCCCTCAGAGGCAAGCACGATTGAGAGGTCATACCCCTTGGAATCCAACTGCTCCATCGCCTCGGTGTGAACATTCTCCTCTATCCTCTGTCTCTTGCTGTTGAGCTTATCAATCTTCCGGGCCAGCCTGTATGCCTCATCGGTGCTTTCCGTTATAAGCAACTCCATAACCCTTCCGGCATGGTCTATCCTTCCAGAGGCGTTTATCCTTGGTATCAGTGTGAAGGAGAGGAGCCCTGCTGTTACCGCTCTTGCCTTTATCCCTGAGACCTCCTTTAACGCCATAATGCCCGGTCTCTCTGATTGATTGATCTGCCTGAGCCCTTCCTTCACTATTATCCTGCTATCCTCAACAAGGGGGATCACATCAGCCACTGTTCCGAGACAGGCAAGATCAAACATGCCGATAACCTCTTCAATGCCAAGTAGCGCCTGGGCTACCTTCAGGGCCACAGCCGAGCCTGACAGAAGAGGAGCCCCTGCATCAAGCCTGGGGTTGACAACCGCATCAGCCCGTGGGAGCCTGACCCTGCCATCTTTGCCATGCCTTGGCTCATGGTGATCCGTTATGACCACACCAAGCCCCTCCTTCTTTGCAGCCTCCACAGCCTCAAAGGAGGTTATTCCGCAATCCACGGTAACAATCAGCCCTGCATCCATCTCTCTTGCGTACTCAACCCCGCTTCTATGGAAACCGTATCCGTGCCTGAGCCTCTCGGGTATAAAATAAGATACCTCGCCTCCTGCGCGTCTAATTGCAGAAACCATTATGGCAGTGCCTGTGATGCCGTCAGCATCATAATCACCATGGACAAGGATCTTCCTTCCGGCAGATATGGCACCCTTTATAATTGAGACCGCATCCTTGATACCGGAAAGGGAAAAGGGCTCCAGAAGGACATCAACAGAGGGTGCTATGAACTTCTTTACAGCCTCAGGGGTCTTGATACCCCGGTTTATCAGCACCTGTGCAAAGGCAGGAGATACCGAGACAGCACGACTGAGGTATTCTATGTATTCAGGATTGGTCCTCTGTACAAACCACCTTCTATGGGGCAAGACCCAGCTCCTTTATCTTTAATCCAGATCCAGCGATAAAGCCTATCAGCTTTTCTTCCTTAACCCCTTGTTGACCGGGGCTAATGTAAACTCAAAAACATCCCTACTTCTTCTTCCCCTTCCACAAGAGCACAATGGGGCTTGCTACAAAAACAGAGGAATAGGTACCAACCACAATACCCAGGATCATGGCAAGGGCAAAGTCATGAATAACCTCACCACCGAAAAAGAACAGCGCTGCCGCAGCCATCAATGTGGTAAATGAAGTGATCAACGTACGGGAGAGCACCTCGTTTATGCTCCTGTTCATCACCTTCTCAAGGGACTCCTTCTTGATGTACCTCAGGTTCTCCCTTATCCGGTCAAATACAACCACTGTATCGGTGAGGGAATAACCCGCAATGGTCAGAAGCGCGCTCACAAGGATAAGGTTTATCTCCTTACCCATTATGTTAAAAAGACCAAGCACCGCAAGTACATCGTGGAAGGTTGCCGCTGTAGCCCCTACACTGAAACGGAACTGGAACCTCCATGCCACATAGATAAGGATACCGATAGTTGCGGCAATGATCGCCCACATGGCATCCTTACGGAGCCTTGCTCCAACCTTTGGACCTATCTCGGTGGTATAGTCAACGGTTATCTCCTTGTCCTTGAACCCCTTTTTCAGTGCACTGATGATCTGCTGTGAGAACTGCCCCAGCCTCTCCTCCTTCTTCTTCGTACGGATCAGGACCTTGTGCAGGGTTGGGAAGTCCTGAAGGTCAAAATCTCTCAGGCCTGCTCCCTCCAGCACTTCTCTCACCTCTTTGAGTGTAACAGGCCTGTCAAACCTTATCTGTACCGCTGTTCCCCCTGCAAAATCAATCCCCAGGTTTGCAGTCCCGTTGACCACCTGTACAATGGCAATGATTCCAAGGATTACAAATACTCCTGATATGATGAAGGCGATCTTCCTGAAGCCCATGAAGTTGATATTTGTTTTCTTGACTATCTCTATCATATGCTCAGCTTCCTGACCTCCCTTCTTGAATTGATGATATCAAAGACGGTCTTTGTTCCAACCAGTGCGGTAAAGAGATTTATGGCAACTCCAAGGAAGAGCGTTACTGCAAACCCCTTGATCGGACCTGTACCGAACTGGTATAGCACAGCAGCGGTGATCAGTGTGGTAACATGGGAGTCAACAATGGTGAGGAATGCCCTGTCGTAACCTGAATCCACAGCAGCCCTTGGTGTCTTTCCTGCCCTGTACTCCTCCCTCATCCTTTCAAACATGAGCACATTTGAGTCCACTGCCATACCAACAGCAAGCACTATACCTGCAATACCCGGCAGTGTAAGGGTGGCATTAAGGAAGGCCATGGCACCAAGAAGGAGGATGACATTGAGGACCATGGCAAGGTCAGCGATGAGACCTGCAATCTTGTAATAAAAGGCCATAAATACCACAACCAGAAGCACTGCTATAATGCCTGCCCTTTTACCTGCCTCTATGGAATCCCTGCCAAGGGATGGACCCACCGTGACATTCTGTATCAGCTTCACAGGAGCGGGCAATGCACCTGCCCTGAGCACGATGGCAAGGTCCTTTGCCTCTTCCATGCTGAAGGCACCGGTGATCTGGGCACTCCCGCCTGCGATCCTCTCCCTTATCACAGGAGCTGAGTAGACGTTACCATCAAGTATTATGGCAAGCCGCTTCTTCACATATTTACCGGTGATCTCCTCAAAGAGCCTGGCACCGGCACTGTTGAAGGTAAGCGAGACATAGGGCTCGTTAAACCTCTGATCTATGGCAACCCTTGCCTCTGAAAGAAGGTCACCCGTGAGAAGCACCTCCTTCTTCAGGAGATAGGGCCTTTTCAGCACCTCACCTGTCTCCTTGTTCACTCTTCTTTCAAAGAGGATTATATCATCCTTGGGGATCCTGTCCTTGAACTTCTCAAGCAGTTCCTTTTCCTCTCCCGGCCTTATGAAGGGGGGTAGCTCAGCAGCCACGGGGGATTCGTCGTCCACAAGCCTGAATTCAAGCTGGGCGGTCTTGCCTATAAGGGCTACTGCACGTTCGGGGTCCTTGTAGCCGGGCAGCTGCACAACAATCTCCCTCTCGCCCTGTCGGTGTATAACAGGCTCGGCCACACCGAACTGGTCAACCCTGTTACGGATGGTCTCAAGGGCCTGTTCAACAGCATTGTCCCTGATACGTTTGGCCTCCTTGTCAGAAAGTCTGTAGACAAGTTTGTCCTGTGATGCGGTGAGGATGAGGGTGGCATAGACATCCCTTATGGCCTTCTTGATCTCCTCAGAGGCTGGTGTTATAACAATATTTACACCCTCTACTTTCACATCTGCCTTGAGCTTCCGCTTACTAAGGATATCCTTGATCCGCTGGGCAATCCGCTCTGTGGTGATCTCCACCGCCCTTTCACCCTGGACCTCAAAGACGAGATGCACCCCGCCCTTCAGGTCAAGCCCGAGGGCAATACCCCTGTTGGGCATGTTCTCCTTCCACCACTGGGGCATATATTTGAACAAGGGGGTATTTGGTAAAAAGAAGATAAAGGCAAGCAAAACCGTTCCTATTATGAGACCCAGCTTCCACTTAACCTGCTTCATTATACCTCCTATGCCATCCTGGTGTTATTAATATAGAGATTAAATTCCGTGTCCAGCATCCCGGCCGCCTTTCTGCAGGCTATCATCCTTGAAAGGAATATCTCAAAATATTCAATAACCTGTGAGATCCTTGTATCAATCACCAGTGAAAGGGTAATCAGCCGCTTTTCTGAATCAACAGAGAGGTCGGA
>DROX01000280.1 GCA_011321725.1 Nitrospirota bacterium
CCGTCAGGGATCTCAAGCTCCTGTTCCTCAGGGCCGTACTGTTTCAGGGTGGCAAAGAGTTTTACCTTTACCTTCATGGATTTATTATAGCATCAAAAAAAGGTTAAAATAATAGACATGGCAGAAGAGAAAAAGATGGACAACTCCCTCCCCGGGAAGCTCTTTGTTGAGGTAACCACAAGGTGTAACCTCCATTGTGGCATGTGTGTGAAACAGACCCCAAAGGGTGAGATCATGGAAGGTGACATGCGGGAGGAGATCTTCCTTGCATTGAGGCCCTTATTCAAGGAACTCAGCGCCCTGATTCTTAATGGTATTGGCGAGCCCCTGTTGTTTAAAGACCTTGAGCGGTTCATAGAGATTGCCCGGGCCGAGATGTCAAGGGGCTGGATCGGATTTCAGACAAACGGGATGCTCATGAGTGAAAAGAGGGCCCACAGCCTGATGGACTCCGGGGTTGACCGCATATGCATATCCATTGATTCCACATCAGGCGATCTCTTTAAAAGGATCAGGAAGGGCGGTGAGGTAACAGAGGTTGAACGTGCCTTCAGACATCTCATACAGGCCAAGAGGGGTCTAAGCAGGGATGACTTCCAGCTTGGCATTGAGTTTGTCCTGATGAAGGACAATATCCATGAACTCCCGGCCACGATAGAGTGGGCAGCTGAAAGGGGTGTAACCTTTGCTATTGTCACGCAGGTGCTACCCTATGACAGCTCTGTTGTCTCCCAGGCGGTCTATGATACCAACACCCACGGGGCCATTGAGATATACAAAAAGTACAGCCTCAGGGCTTGGGCAGCGGGGATAAGGCTTTCCGATTTCAGTAAGGTTTATATGAAATTCCGCAAGAATGAATATGAGAGGCAGGTCTGTGAGCTAATTGAGGAGATGAAGAAGGAGGCCGCTGAAGAGGGGATCGTGCTGCACATTGAAAACCTCTTCTCCAGGGATGAGGAGTGGTTCAGAAGGGCAGAGGAGATCCTCAAGGAGGCTGCGGAGATAGCAGCACAGAGGGGGATGGAGATAGTGCTGCCAGAGCTTGCACCAAGAAATACAAGAAGGTGCGAGTTTGTTGAGTCAGACAGTGTCTTTGTATCCTGGGATGGGAGGGTGCATCCCTGTTACTTTCTCTGGCATCAGTACAACTGTTACATTGGTGGGATAGAGAAGATGGTAAGACCATGGGTCTTTGGTGATCTCAGGGAGTCCTCCATCCTTGAGATATGGAATTCAGACCGCTTCAGGAATTTCCGTAACGAAGTAAGAAGATACGAGTTTCCCTTCTGTTTTGATTGCGGTTTTGCCCTCTGCAATTATGTGCAGGATGCTGACTTTGAGCAGGACTGTTACACCCTGAAGGTGCCCTGTGGTGCATGTCTCTGGTGCACCGGGCTATTTCACTGCCTCCAATAGGTTATAATAGATAGTAATGATAAGAGAGGATGAGAAGATCGTTATAGGAGCTGACCACGGCGGATATCAGCTGAAAAACTCACTCGTTGATTATCTTCTGAGACTTGGATACGAGGTTGTGGATGTGGGTGCATACAATGATGAGCCCTCGGATTATCCAGACTTCGCCCGCATGGTTGCAGAGAAGATACAGAGTGGAGAGGCCAGAAGGGGGATACTGATATGCGGAAGCGGTGTTGGTGCATCCATTGCTGCAAACAAGTTCAGAGGGATAAGGGCAGCTGTATGCCATGATACATACTCGGCACATCAGGGTGTTGAGGATGATGACATGAATGTCCTCTGTCTTGGGGCAAGGATCATAGGTGAGGCCCTTGCAAAGGATATCGTGAAGGCATATATATCCGCTGAATTCAAGAACAAGGACCGCTACAATAGAAGACTCAAAAAGATAGAGGAGATTGAGAATGGATCAGGACAGACTCATCCATAACTACATAGTCCAGACACTTAAAGAGAGGCTCTCCAGGGAATATAAGGAGATCAGGGATAATGTGGAGGCAGAGGAGCATCAGGTAAACGGCGTGTATCCAGACCTGATACTTGGCAACCACGGCCTTGTGCTTGCAGCGTGTGAGGTTGAAACAGACAGGAGCATCACCCCTGATGAGGCAGAGAAATGGAAGAGCATCATAGAATCAGGCACCAAGCTCTTTCTGATGGTTCCATCCTCAAAGACAAAGGATGTAACATCACTGCTGTGGGAAAAGGGTATCGCTGACAAGGTGTCCCTTGGTACCTATGAGATAAAGATAAGGATGCCCTGAACGTCTGAATTGACTTTATCAGTGTAAATATGATATTTTTCATAGACAATGGGACTCCTAAGAGATATTATCGGTAGGCTCGGGTTCAGGAAGAGATATACTCCCGTGGGGAAGGATTACCTTGCTCTGAGGGCAGAACTCTACCGATACAAAAACAGGCTTTCTGCCCTTGAAGATGTGCTCAACCATAAGGTAACAGAGCTGGAAAAACGACTGGAAAAACTTGAAGAGGCCAATTCAAAAACCGATCAGATCATCAAGATAGTAGAATCACTGGAGCCGGATAGCAGGCGTAATTGAGAATATCCATCTGATAACTGCGGGCGTAGCTCAGCTGGTAGAGCACAACCTTGCCAAGGTTGGGGTCGCGGGTTCGAATCCCGTCGCCCGCTCCATAAGTTTTAAATTTTTTAATTACAGGCTCCGACCTCTTGAATCCAGCAGGCGGCGTACCCAAGCGGCTAAGGGAGAGGTCTGCAAAACCTTTATTCGCCGGTTCGAATCCGGCCGCCGCCTCCAGTATAAGCCGCAGTTGAAGTTTCACTGAGAAATTGTTTTTAATAATCATATGGCTGAACTCACTCCCCTCATGCAACAGTACTTCAGCATCAAGGATGAGTATCCTGATGCAATTGTATTCTTCCGCCTTGGTGACTTCTACGAAATGTTCGGCAGGGACGCAGAGATTGCGTCCTCAGTACTGCAGATCACCCTTACAACCCGTGACAAGGGCAGGGAAAACCCCATTCCCATGTGCGGGATACCCCACTTCTCGGCAGAGGGTTACATTACAAAGCTGATAAGGGCTGGCTACAAGGTGGCCATCTGTGAACAGGTGGAGGACCCGCAGTCAGCAAAGGGCATTGTGAGACGTGAGGTGGTAAGGGTTGTAACACCCGGGACACATACACCGGAGGACCCGAAGGAGAACAACTTCATCATGGCCTTCTGTCCCTCGGGCAGACTCCATGGGATAGCCGTGGCAGACCTGTCCACAGGAGAGTTTTTCGTCTATGAAAGTGACAGACCTATTGAGGATGAGATAACACGTTTTGATCCAAGGGAGGTGTTGTGTCCGGAAAACCTCAGGGATGACATCCACTACAGTCATCTCCTGGGTGACCTTTATGTGACCTATTATGACCCCTGGGCCTTTGACTATACCGAGGCCTACAAGAGGGTATCCAGCTACTTCAAGGTATACTCCCTTGAGGTCTTCGGCCTTGAGGGGCATGATGCGGCTGTCTCCTCTGCGGGTGCATTGATAACCTACCTTGATGAGAACCAGAAGGGAAACCTTGTCCTGGGACGCCCACAGATTCTCAGGCAATCCCAGTACATGTTCCTTGATGCCTCTACAAAGAGAAATCTTGAGCTCACAGAGAATCTCAGGGATGGCTCAAGGGAGGACACCCTTCTTGGTGTCCTTGATGAGACACTCACACCCATGGGAGGAAGGTTTCTCCGACAGAATATCAACCGTCCCCTTGTTGACATGGAACTGATCAGGAAGAGGCTTGATGTGGTAGATGAGTTCCTTGGTAATTATGAACTCCAGGATGTGCTGAGGACCTATCTCAGAAAGATACAGGATATTGAGAGGATGGCAACAAGGATATTACAGAGGACAGCCAATGCACGTGATCTTGTCGCAGTAAAAAACTCACTCCAGGTCATCCCCCATATAAAGAGGGCCCTGAAGGAAACGGACTCTCAGCTTATAGGGGAGCTTGTGGGAAGGATTGAGGACTTCAGTGACCTCTGTGAACTGATTGAGAGGGCAGTAATGGATAATCCCCCTGCCTCACTCAGGGATGGGGGGATCATAAAGGATGGCTTTGAAAGGGAGGTGGATGAACTTAGGGGGCTATCAACAAGGGGCAGGGATTACATTGCAGAGATTGAAAGGCGGGAAAGGGAAAGGACGGGGATATCTTCACTGAAGATTGGATATAACAAGGTCTTCGGTTATTATATTGAGGTCACAAAGGCAAACCTCCATCTCGTGCCTGATGATTATATCAGGAAACAGACCCTGGTGAATGCCGAAAGGTTCATTACCCAGGAACTGAAGGACTATGAAAACAGGATACTCGGCGCTGAGGAGAGGCTCAAGGCCCTTGAGTATGAAATCTTCCAGGCCATCCTCACAGAGGCAGCCTCTTATGGGGAGGCGATACTCCAGACCGCAAGGGCACTGGGAGAGATAGATTTCCTCTTTGCCCTCTCCATTGTTGCCAGGAGGAACAGCTATGTCAGGCCGAAAGTGGATGACTCAGGCATTATTGAGATAATTGAAGGACGCCATCCCGTGCTTGAAAGGACAATAAGGGATGAACCCTTCATTCCAAACACCACCTACCTTGATACGGAGGATCACAGGCTCCTGATCATAACAGGCCCTAACATGGCGGGAAAGTCTACATATATGCGCCAGATTGCCCTGATCGTCCTGATGGCCCAGATGGGGTCCTTTGTCCCTGCAGAGAAGGCACAGATCGGGATCGTTGACAGGATATTCACAAGGATTGGGGCCTCCGATTTTCTCTCAAGGGGGCAGAGCACATTCATGGTGGAGATGATCGAGACAGCGAATATACTCCATAACGCAACCTCAAGGAGTCTTATACTCCTTGACGAGGTGGGCAGGGGGACAAGCACCTTTGATGGTATAAGCATTGCCTGGGCTGTGGCAGAGCATATCCTCCAGAAGATCAGGGCAAGGACGCTCTTTGCAACCCACTACCATGAGCTGACAGAGATAGCAATGACCCAGCAGGGTGTAAAGAACTATAACATCGCTGTCAAGGAGTGGGGTGATGAGATAATCTTTCTGAGGAAGATTGAGAGGGGGCCTGCTGATAAGAGCTACGGAATACATGTGGCCAGGCTTGCAGGACTGCCCGAAGATGTCCTCAAGAGGGCCATGGAGGTACTTGGCAATCTTGAGAGTGCCGAGATCACAGAGGCAGGCCTTCCAAGGGTTGCAGGAAAGAGGGCAAGGAGAGGCTCACAGCAGCTTGACCTCTTTGCCTACAACTACGAACCCATCATCTCCAGGCTTGAAAAGATTGACACAGAGAAGATCACACCAGGGGAGGCACTGAAAAAATTAAAGGAACTGAAGAGAATCCTGAAGGAATCCCTTTAATGGTTGTGGCTATCACAGGAGGGATCGGCACGGGAAAGAGCACGGTACTGGAGATATTCTCAGAGCTTGGTGCCCAGACCCTCAGTGCTGACGAGATTGTCCATCAACTGCTCAGGAGGGATGATATAAAGAGACAGATAAGAGAGGAGTTCGGTGATGATGTCTTCAGTGATGACGAGATAGACAGGAAGGCCCTTGCCGGTGTTGCCTTCAGCTCCGAGGAAACCAGAAGGAGGCTTGAATCACTCCTTCATCCCCATGTCTTTCAGGAGATAGAGGTCTTTATCAGGCAACACGGAGAAGATGTGGTTGTTGTTGAGATACCCCTTCTCTTTGAGACAGAGTCAGAATACAGATTTGATTACACCGTCACGGTCAAGGCACCTGAGGATCTGGTATACAAGCGGCTTGAAGAAAGGGGGATTCCAGTGGAGGAGATAAAGAGACGTCTTTCACACCAGATGCCCCTTGAGGAGAAGATAAGGAGGGCAGACCTGGTGATTGACAACTCTGGTAGCATAGAGGAAACGAGAAGACAGGTGGAGAGGATATGGAAGGATATATTGAGAAGATAACACCCTTTATAGTCATGGACCTGCTTGCAGAGGCACGGCAGCTGCCTGATGCAATACACATGGAGGTGGGCGAGCCTGACCTTCCACCATCCCACAGGGTCCAGGAGGCCTACATGAAGGCCATAAGGGACAGGAGGTTCTGTTATACACCTGCAAAGGGGTTACCTGAACTGCGGGAAAGGATATCAGAGTACTACCTTGATTGCTATAACGTGAATGTATCTCCCGAGAGGATCATCATAACCCCTGGCACCTCCGGGGCCTTTCTTGTTGTCTTCGCCCTTGTAGCACACACTGGAAAGAGGATTGTGCTGACAGACCCCTCATACCCCTGTTATAAGAACTTCCTGTATTTCCTTAAGAGTGAACCCCTCTTTGTACCTGTTGGACCGGATACATCCTACAGGATTGTCAGTGAAATGATCCCCAGAGGGCAGAATGCAGGTGCCATGGTTGTCTCTTCACCCTCCAACCCAACAGGTACGGTCTACAGGGATAAAGAGCTTGAGGCACTGGTAGAGTATTCATCCAGAAACAATCTGCTCTTTATCTCTGACGAGATATATCACGGCCTCGTCTATGATGGCAGGGCTGAGACCGCCTTAAGGTTTTCAGATGAGGTGGTGGTTATCAACAGCTTCTCAAAGTATTTCTGCATGCCAGGCCTGAGGGTCGGCTGGATGATACTACCCGAGCATCTCCTCCGGACCGCAGAGATTATCGTACAGAACATCTTCATTGCTGCAAACACACCTGCCCAGTATGCTGCCCTTGAGGCCTTTGACAGGGGATATCTTGAGATGGTGAGGGATACATACAGAGAGAGAAGGGATTACCTATATGATGCCCTGAAGGATATCCTTCTGATAGATGCCCATCCTGACGGTGCCTTTTATTTATGGGCTGGCATAGGTAACTCTTCCCTAAACTCAATGGAGTTTTCACAGAGACTTCTCAGGGAGCAGCATGTTGCCGTCACCCCTGGTGTGGACTTCGGTACCCATAATACGGACGACCACATCCGCCTTGCCTATACCTGCAGCATGGAGAGGCTGAAAGAGGGTGTCGCCAGGATCAGGGAATTCTTGGGAGGTCTCTGATATCCTCCGTACCTGTTCTAACCTGCTTGAGACACAGCCTTTCCTGACAGGAATCTGATCAATCAAGCCTTTGTAGGAATATTCTGATTGACAAAGGATATTAATTTAAAATAATATTCAATTAGTAAATCCTGCTTTTAAATAAACGAGGGGGCGGGGTAGGGTTTAAAAAGCAGTTTCATTTCAGAGATCCTGTCAGGAGGGGGTTTGTCTTCTTTCTCTGAAAAAGCCTTTCAGGATCTCTGCAGATTCTTCTTCAAGCACGCCTGATGAAAATTCCACCTGATGATTCAGCCTCCTGTCAGAGAGGATATTGTAGAGGCTTTCCACAGCTCCACCCTTTGGGTCTCTACAGCCATAGACCACCCTCTTTATCCTGGCATGTACGATTGCAGCTGCACACATGGGACAGGGTTCCTTTGTGACATAGAGTACCGAATCAAGAAGACGCCAGTTCCTTAGTTTTCTGGCAGCCTCCCTTATTGCAAGCACCTCGGCATGGGCTGTGGGATCATGACTGGTCTCCCTCAGGTTGTGCGCCCTTGATAAGACCTCTTCATCCCTGACAATTACTGCACCTACAGGGACCTCACCCTTCCTGGCAGCCTTCTGCGCCTCCTCAAGGGCGATCCTCATGAAATGGAGATCATCCATCTATACCACTATGTTTACAAGACGGTTCCTCACGACGATTACCTTTCTGACCTGTCTTCCGTCAAGAAAACGCTGGACCTTCTCATCTGACAGGGCGATCTCCTTCAGGCTATCCTCATCCAGTGAGGCAGGGACAGACCTCTTTGACCTTACCTTTCCGTTCACCTGGATTACCAGTTCAATCTCCTCCTCCCTTGCCGCCTCCTCATCCCATTCAGGCCATGGCTGTTCAAATATGCTCGGCTCCTCACCGATAGCCTGCCAGAGTTCCTCCGCAATATGTGGTGCAAAGGGGGATAAGAGCAGCAGAAGGCTCTTGATGCTGAACCTGAGCACTGTCCAGTCACCGTCATTGTCAGGTCTGAAGCTGGATATGCTATTGAAGAGTTCCATGAGTTGTGCAATTGCTGTATTGAACTGGTATCGCTGCTCAATGTCACCGGTGGCCTTCTTTATGGACTGATGGGTCTTTCTGTAGAGGGACATTGAATTTTCCGAGGTCTGCAGGGGGCTGTCTTTCACAGCCTCAAGCTGCTGCCTCTTTGATTGTACAAGATTCCAGAGCCTGTGAAGGAACCTGTGGGCACCTTCTATGCCCCTGTCCGACCATTCAAGGTCCTTCTCGGGAGGGGCTGCAAAGAGGGAGAAGAGTCTTGATGTGTCCGCACCGTATGTCTTTATGAGGTAGTCAGGGTCAACAACGTTCTTTTTTGATTTTGACATCTTCTCCACCCTGCCGTGGATGACGGTGCTGCCGCACTTGCTGCATCTCCCATTGTCAACCTCTTCAGGAAGAAGCCAGCCATGTTCAGGACACCTGAGTGTCTCTTTGCATACCATCCCCTGGGTGAGAAGCCTCCTGAAGGGTTCCTCTGTCCTGACCAGCCCCAGTTCCTTGAGCACCCTTGTGAAAAACCTTGAATACAGCAGGTGAAGCACGGCATGCTCAACACCGCCTATATACTGGTCAACAGGCATCCAGTAATGAATCTCCGAGTCCTCCTTATTCAGGGCTGCTGCTATATCTATCTCTCCATCAGGGAAGCAGTAGGCGATAAAGTACCATGAAGAGTCCACAAAGGTATCCATTGTGTCAGTCTCACGACGCGCCCTTCCGCCACATTCAGGGCATCTGGTATTTATGAACTCCTCTGTCTGTGCAAGGGGTGAAAGCCCTGTACCACTGAGTGTGACATTCTCCGGAAGAAGCACGGGCAGTTCATCCTCAGGAACGGGTACAGTACCGCACCTGTCACAGTATACTATGGGGATGGGTGTGCCCCAGTAACGCTGTCTTGATATCCCCCAGTCCCTGAGGCGGTAGTTTACCACCCTTTTACCTATCCCTTTCTTCTCAATGTATTGTCCGATCGCCTTTATTGCATCTGTGTTCTTCATGCCTGAAAACTCACCCGAGTCCTTCACGATACCCTCACCCTCATATGCAGCATCAAGGGGTTCCTTCAGCCCGGCCTCGGGGACAATAACAACCCTGATGGGAAGGTTGTATCTCCTTGCAAACTCAAAGTCCCTCTGATCATGGGCCGGCACAGACATTATGGCACCTGTACCGTACTCCATGAGTACAAAGTTGGCTATGAAAACAGGGATCCTCTCCCCGTTCATGGGGTTGATGGCATAACGGCCCGTAAAGAGACCCTCCTTATCCTCTGTGTTGCCATAGCTGGCACGGAGCTGCTCAAGGCGGGCCGTATCTTCAATAAGTTTCTCAGCCAGGGGATGCATCGGAGATAGACATACAAAGGTGGCTCCCCAGAGCGTATCAGGCCTTGTGGTGAATATGCGGATGCTGCTGCTACCATCGGCAAGGGGGAAATCCATCTCCACACCTTCACTTCTTCCTATCCAGTTGCGCTGCATTGCAATCACATGTTCTGGCCAGCCACCTGATAGTTCATCACAACCCCTCAGAAGCTCCTCAGCATAGGCTGTTATCTTCAGGAACCACTGTTCAAGCTCCTTTTCCTGTACCTCTGTATCACATCTCCAGCACCGGCTGTCTATGACCTGTTCGTTTGCGAGCACTGTTGCGCAGGAGGGGCACCAGTTCACAGCAGAGCTCTTTCTGTATGCAAGACCCTTCTCGTACATCTTAAGGAAGAACCACTGATTCCATTTATAGTATTCAGGAGAACATGTGGTCACCTCACGTGACCAGTCATAGCTGAAGCCCATGCGCTGGAGCTGCTTTTTCATATAATCAATATTCTCGTATGTCCATTTTGCCGGGTGCACACCATGCTGTATGGCTGCATTCTCTGCAGGCAGACCAAAGGCATCCCACCCCATGGGGTGAAGGACATTATAGCCCCTCATCCTCTTGTATCTTGCAATAACATCTCCAATGGCATAGTTTCTTACATGACCCATATGTATCTTTCCAGAGGGATAGGGGAACATCTCAAGACAATAGAACTTCCTCCTGTGGGGGTCCCTGCCCGTAAGGAAAAGCCCCTTCTCCTGCCAGTAACTCTGCCATTTTAATTCTATCTCCTCGGGATCGTAACGTCTCACAGCAGCCTCCTCCTCAGGTTATGGTTACCATAAATTATATATTATCATACCTGCCCAAGACAAAATATTGTCAAGGCAGGGTGCCGAAGAAAAATAAGCACCACACCTTATTCACAGTGAGCAGTAAGCAGTGAGCAGTTGATGGGTGAATGAGTAGATGGGTGGATGGGTTAGCAGTGAGGAAGGCACCATGAAAAATCGCAGATTTTTCATGGCTGTGAGGGTTCATGTCAAACAGGGAAGCCACAATACTTTTTCTGTCACCTTGAGTACTGAATCCCTTTTATCAATGTGAACCGGGCTACAGTTCTTCCGGGCTGAGTTCCCTGAGGGTTGGCAACTCCGTCAGATCCTTCAGGCCAAAGAACATGAGAAACTCCCTGGTGGTACCGTAAAGGAGCGGTCTGCCAGGTGCCTCCTTCTTTCCAACAATCCTTATCAATCTTCTTTCAAGGAGGTTCCTGACTATACCATCGGAATTTACGCC
>DROX01000281.1 GCA_011321725.1 Nitrospirota bacterium
CTGAAGCAACCTTTACATTCGCCTCGTATGCTCCAAGGGCAAGGGCTTCATTACCTGAGAGGAAGAGGGCCTTTTTTAAGTTGTTGTTTTTTTGCATAAAATAAAGAAAAAACCGCTGCTACCAGGAATTCTATTGATTTTTAATAACTTTTTATGATAAGTATTACGAAATACCTTTGTCAAGCTGAAAGGAGGGCCTAACCCCTTTTTGCCTCAAGGAGCCTTTTGTATGCCTCACAGAGTGCTATGAAATCCTCATGCCCTCCACCCTTGTCCGGATGGCACTCATGGGCAAGCCTCTTGAACCTCGTTACAATCTCCTTCTTTGACATTGCCCTGTACTGCTGCTCCGTGATGTTCAACCTCCTGCAGGCCTCCTGCAGGCTCATCCTGGATTCCCTGTAGGGAGGATTGTAAAAATTACTGTCCTTGAACTGGCTGAACCAGTCGTTACCAGGAGACCTTACAAACTCGCTGTCAAAGTACATGATGAGGTATTTCACAAGATACCGATGCAGACTCTTTCTCTCGCCATTGTCTCCAAAGAAGGTATCATCACTGTTCAGCCTGCACAGTTCATCCATGAAGTAATCATCCATCCTGTCCTGCTCAAGCACAAAGGGAGCGGTCAGGGAATAGGGGTTATCAAAGAAATACCTCTGCAGGTTGAATATGGTATAGATGTATATCTTTATCTCTGACGGCTTGAGACGTTCCTCAATCTCGTCAATATAGGCCTCTATCTCATCCCTTGATTTCCCGAGGAGACGGTTATAAAACCTGTAGGGTGTAACAGCAATCCTCCTCTGGTCAACCTGCCCGAAACGGAGATAGTGAAGCCTCCTCTTGTCAAAGATATGGATACCCGACTGTATTTCCCTTAATTTATCAATGCTCATACCCTTGTACGATCTCTTTACCTTCACAGGGGGTCTCTTGATTATCCTTTTAAGGCGTGTCTCAAGGAAGGGCCAGAAGAGGTCCTCCAGTTCAAAGGTGTCCACCTCATAGCCCTTCTCAAGGATGGAAAGCTCAACTGACTCGTGTATGTAATAGGCATTACCGCCAGGGTACATGATGTATCTTGCAGGGTCAGGGCCAAGGGCGAAGAGGGTCCTGCTTTTCAGCTTTCCTCCTTCTTCGTAGGTCTCGCGTATGTAGTAATGCGTCTGTCCCTTTATCTGCTCTTTTGCAATATACATGCTTTTATTATAACCCAGATAGGGTTACAAAGTTTATAGAATGCTATGGTAGAGTCCCTATAAAGTTCTTCAGGGAGTCATACCAGTCCGGCGGGCTGTAACCAGTGGATATCTCTGTAAAGGATGTGTCAAGGACTGAGTAGGCAGGTCTCCTGGCAGGTGTGGGAAACTCTTCGGTGGTAATGGGTATGACTCTTGTTTTGCTGCCTGTGAGATCAACTATAGCCCTGGCAAACTCATACCAGCTGATACCACCCCCTGTATGGTCTGTAACATGATGTATCCCAAAGGCCCCAGACGTTATAATCCTCTCTATTGCCTTTGAGAGGTTCACCGTGTATGTGGGAGAGCCTCTCTGGTCATCCACAACCCTTAGTTCATCCCTCTCCCTGGAAAGCCTCAGGATCGTCTTTACAAAATTACCCCCTCCGGCCCCATATAGCCAGCTTGTCCTTACGATATAGAAGCGGCTCATATGCCATTGAATGAACCTCTCCCCTGCGAGTTTCGTGTACCCGTAGTAATTTATCGGTCCTGTATTGTCAAAGGGGGTATAGGGTGTGTTCTTCCTCCCGTCAAAGACATAGTCTGTGCTTACATGACAGAGGACAGCGCCGTACTCCTCAGACAATAGGGCAAGGTTCTGTACGCCCAGGCCGTTAACAAGATATGCCCTCTCTCTCTCCTCCTCCGCCCTGTCCACCTGTGTGTAGGCAGCACAGTTTACAACCACCTCAGGCCTCTCAGCGGAGATCAAATCCCTTAAGGCTGACCTGTCCGTTATATCCAGTTCCCTGTGTGTAAAGGCAAGCACCTCATGAGTACCCCGGAGTGTCTCTGTCAGATCAGAGCCAAGCATGCCCCCTGCACCTGTAACGAGTACCTTCATTGTCTGCCTGTCCAGAAACCCTGGCTCTCCTTTGAAAGCCTTTCCTTGAGAGGCTGCCACCACCACTGGTTTTCCCTGTACCAGGCTATGGTCCTCCTGATGCCCTCTTCAAAATCAACCTCGGGATGCCATCCAAGCCGGGTCTTGATCTTCTCTGAACTTATTGAGTACCTGTAGTCATGCCCTGGCCTGTCGGGAACATATTCTATATGATCCTCCTCTGCACCCATCAGCTCAAGCACCTTCTTCACCACCTCTATGTTTCTCCTCTCATTGCCGCCACCAACGTTGTAGACCTCACCAGGGTCGCCTCTGTGAAGAATTATATCAATTGCCCTGCAGGTATCCTCAACAAAAAGCCAGTCCCTTATATTAAGCCCCCTGCCGTAGACAGGCACCTTTTTCCCTTCCATAAGGTTTGTGATCATCAGGGGGATCAGCTTTTCAGGAAACTGATAGGGACCATAATTGTTTGAGGGCCTTACCAGGATCGCGTCGTATCCGTATGTCCTGATATAGGAACGGACAAGGAGGTCCCCTCCTGCCTTGGATGCTGCATAGGGGGAGTTTGGTTGCAGAGGTGAGTCCTCATGGAATGTGCCTTCCTCCGACTCATGGGAGCCGTAGACCTCGTCGGTAGAGATATGGATGAACCTCTTTACAGATTTTGTAGCCCTTGCAATATCAAGTAGTATCTGAAGCCCCACAATATTGGTCATCAGAAAGGGTTGGGCATTCTCTATTGACCTGTCCACATGGCTTTCGGCCGCAAAGTTTATGACAGCATCACAGCCCCTGATGGCATCCCTTACTGCACGGGGGTCTTCAATCCGGCCCTCTACGAATCTGTATCTGCTGAGCCCGTCAATATCCCTGAGGTTTTCAGTGTTGCCCGCATATGTAAGTGCATCAAGGTTTGTTATCTCGTAGTCAGTATACTTGTTCAGTATGAACCTGATGAAGTTGGAACCGATAAAGCCACAACCACCGGTTACAAGGATTCTCATCTCTACTCCTCCAGGGGTTATTCTACTCTGTAGGGGCTTTCAGGTACATCTTCGTATCTTATCTCATCAACAGGTTCCTTCCTGCCCCTGCCTGCATAGAGTCTGTCAGGGAAATTTACGACAAAACCATTCTCCCTGCCTTCATTTTTATAGGCGTGTACCACACCAGGGGGTACAAGGGCTATCTTTCTGTCCACCTTGACGGCCATCTTCCTGCCATAGGTTCCAGAACCTTCCCTGTTGTCCCAGAGGTAAAGGGTAAAGTCGCCAAAGAAGCAGAAATAATCTGTCTGGTAGCGATGTTCATGAGGACCTCTCACAACACCGGGATAAGTCATGGATATATACCCCATAAGAGGCCTGAACTCCTCAGGCAGTTCATCATCCCTGAACAGCTCTGTTAGCCAGCCCCTCTGGTCATTAAACACCTTGAGGTCCTTTATAAGTACCCCTTCAATCTCTGTGGTATGGAACCCCATCTATACCTCCACAATTGTATCATCCCCAATCATGAGCCGGTATGCCTTGTGCTGGGAGCTGTTTTTCATTACAGTAGCACTTCTGCCAATCAGGCTGTCCTCAAGCCTCTCAATCCCGATTATATGTGAACCATCAAGTATCACGGAATGCTCTATAACAGAGTCCTTTATCACCACAGCCTCACCAATGCTTGTATAGGGACCAACAAAGGAGTTCTCTATAACAGCCTTTTTCCCTATCTTTACAGGCCCACGAATCCTTGAGTTCACCACCCTTGCTCCCTTCTCAATATCAACCCTTCCCGTCACCTCTGACCTTCTGTCAACCCTGCCCTTTATTGATCTCACTATGTATTCATCCAGCACTATGGAGTTTGCCTGGAGAAGGTCATCCTTCTTCCCTGTATCAAGCCACCATCCATCCAGGATCTCGCTCTTTACAGGGTATCCCATATCAATAAGCTCCTGGATTGCATCTGTGATCTCAAGCTCTCCCCTTCGGGATGGCCTTATCCTTGAGATCGCCTCATGTATCCTCTTTGAAAAGATATAGACACCAACAAGTGCAAGGTTTGAGGGCGGTTCTGCGGGTTTCTCAATAAGCCTCTTTATGGAACCATCCCTCTTCAGTTCTGCCACACCGAACTGGCCGGGGTTATCCACCTCTTTCAGGTAGATAAGGGCATCGGGCCTTTCCTTCTCAAACCTCTTTCTCGCCTCTTTTATCCCGTAACTCAGAAGATTGTCACCCAGATACATTACGAAGTCATCATCTCCAAGGAAATCCTCTGCTGTCTTCACGGCATGGGCAAGCCCGAGGGGTTCTGGCTGGAGTATATACCTCACCTTCAGAGCCCACCTTTTGCCAGTACCAATATACCTTTTAACCTCCTCGCCCGTCTCGGGTGAGATGATTATGCCCACATCCCTGATGCCTGCCTCTGAAATATGATCCATCACATAACCGAGTATGGGCTTACATGCCACAGGGACCAGCTGTTTGGCCATTGTATGGGTCAGGGGTCTGAGACGTGTTCCCTTCCCTCCGCTCAGGACAAGGGCCTTCATAAAACCTCCATAAAAAGATCAGGAAAAATTCCGGTCATCCTGTTATAATATATTATTTATAATGCACTGATTATGCTGAAAAAAACAACTCTCTTCACCATATTTCTGCTTCTGGTACTGCCACATCTCTGTGGTGCTGAATCACTTGTTGACAGGCTCATGGAGAAATACAGTGATATCCTTACGCTCAGGGCTGACTTTGTCCAGCATACATACTATCACGATTTTGACAGGGAAAAGGATTTCAAGGGAAGGCTGCTACTTAAAAGGCCTGACAGGATGCTCCTTCAATACACATCCAACTCCTCTGATATGCTGTACGTTAATAGAAACCGGATAATACTCTACCAGCCCAAATACAGACAGGCCTTCTATACAACAGTTGAAAAGACAGGTCTCAGCCGTTCTCCCCTGCTTTTTCTGTTCAGCTTAGAAAACCTGAAAGAGGAGTTCAGGACCGCGGAAGATAAGAAGACCAGATGCATAACCCTTACACCCCTGAAGAATTCATCAATAAGTCTAATCACCCTCTGTCTCGACAGGGCCTATCTCATAGAAAGGCTCGTAATTGTTGACTCAGCGGGTAACAAATCAGACATCAGATTACACTACCTGGGGCTCAATCAGCCGATTGAGGATAGTCTTTTCAGCTTTATCCCTCCAGAGGGAACAACAATAATCCAACAGTAACATGTTAATACTTGGCATTGATACATCATGTGATGATACATCTGCAGCGGTCCTGGAGGGCAGGAAAATACTCTCCAACGTTGTCTCCTCCCAGGTTGAGATCCATAAAAAATACGGTGGTATCGTACCTGAGCTTGCCTCACGCAGACACATAGAGATGATATGGCCTGTTGTCTCAGAGGCACTGGATAAAGCCTCTGTCACCCTCAAGGATATAGAAGGTATAGCTGTCTGTAACGGCCCCGGACTTATAGGCTCCCTGCTTGTCGGGGTATGCTTTGCCAAGGCCACAGGCTATGCCAGCAAGATACCATTCATCGGCATAAACCATCTTGAGGGTCATATCCTGTCAGCAATGCTTGGTGATGAGACACCAGGGTTTCCCTTTCTCTGCCTTGTTGTCTCTGGTGGACATACATCCCTGTACCGGGTGGATGGTTTTGGTCAATACAGGGAGCTTGGCCGCACCCGTGATGATGCTGCAGGTGAGGCCTATGACAAGGTGGCAAAGCTCCTTGGTCTGGGCTATCCCGGAGGTCCATACATAGACAGGCTTGCCCAGGAGGGAGACCCTTCCTGGGTTGAATTCCCCCGCCCCTATCTGCACGGCTCTTTTGATTTCAGCTTCAGTGGACTCAAGACAGCTGTGAAGAACTACGTTGAATCCCTCGGCAAAGTGGATCACAGATCAGTGGCCCATATTTGTGCATCCTTTCAGGCCTCTGTTGTTGATGTGCTCATAAAAAAGACCCTATCCGCTGCCAGAAGGGAACGGATCAGCAATGTCTCACTCTCAGGTGGTGTTGCAGCCAACAGGGAACTGAGAAGGAGGATGAAGGAACTTGAAAACAGGGAAGGGATAAGGGTCTTTCTGCCACCCAGACATCTCTGTACGGACAACGCTGCAATGATTGCCATTGCAGGCCATCACAGACTCGCAAGAGGTGAGAGGTCCGATATTACCCTTACAGCCCGTGCGGTCCTCCCCGTCTGAATATTGCTCTACAAGTCCCTCTTCCTGAATACCCTGTGGAGCCAGCTCTGGTAAAAAATCACCAGAGGGACAAAGACCACTGCCACAAAAAAGTTTGCCCCAGAACCTTGTCATCTTCAGATATGTCTCATCCCCGGTACGGAGATACTTTGTCTCCATCCAGGCAACAAGTATGGAAAGCCCGAGTGTGAGGGGTATAAAGATGAAGTGAAAGGCTGCTGTAATACCAAACTGCAGGCGACTCAGGAATATCTTATCCATATTTATAATATATCACATTATCTTTTAGCTGAGGGTCTCTCTTATCTCCTCTTCGCCATAGCCAACAACAACCCTTCTGCCTCCATCAACTACAAGGGTTGGAAAGGTCTCCTTTGGGTTGTATTTTCTCATCTCCTTTAACAGCTTTTCCCTTGATTCCCTGTCAATTGTGTCAAGATCAATTATTACAGCCTCAACCCCCATCTCTCCCAGGAGTTTCTTTGTCTTCTTGCATGCAGGACAGGTGCTTAATGCAAAAAGTACAACCTTTCTTTCGGACATTGTTTCACCACCAATTTTAATTTATTCAGCTTAAGGAAAAAACTGTCTGTGAATCACTCTAACTTGTCCATATACTCCATTATCATTTTTACATAAGTTTTAAAATCATTACGCCCCCTTCTTACTTCACCAATAAGTTTATCTATGTTAACCTTTTCATATCTATGTACAATCCGGTTTCTCAATCCAACAACAGGAGCAATATTCATGGCAAAATCTTTTTCAAGTATTCCACTTTTTCCAAGCACATAAAAGCTACCCTGAAAGTCCTCAGGGACTTCAAGGTTTGTATATTTTATAATATGTTTGTTAATATCAAGCATTTCATCCACAATCAATTGGAGAATTCTTTCTAATGCTCTTAAAAGAATAACATCTGACTTTATCTTTTTATCTCTATGTTTTAAAATTTCTTCCAGTTCGTTATAATAACCTCGTAAAAGGTATAGTTTATTTTCAATGAATTCTCTATTGATCATTTAATCATTAACAAATTCCAGGAGTTGAGTTCTTTTTATTTCATACAGTGAGGATAGTTCCTCAAACTCTGCCTCCGCATAGAGTTCTAACTGGTATTTGATCTTTGGATCAACTTCAAAAAGTACTTTAAAATTTTTAAAAATCTCTTTTTTCAGAAGTGCAGGTGCCCTCTTGATGTCAACAACGTCAACCCTGTCGTTATTGAATATCCTTGACAGTTCAGTACTAATGTTAACCAGGTCTATCTCAGTTAACAATCTATCTCCATATATGCCTATATCTATGTCACTTTCCTTATCATCTACCCCCCCGGCCATTGAACCAAAAAGTACAATAAGTTTTATTCCATACCTCTGTGCGAGTTGGACTATATCCTTTTTAGATCTTCTATCCATAACTTATTTTATCCTATTCTACCAGCTTTTTGCCTGCCTCGTAGGCATCCATGAGGGCTGTCGGATGTTCCTTGATAGCTCCCTTTGCATCTATCTCCCTGTAATAGAGTGTCTCGTGCTCTGGCACGCTTATGGTTCTGAAGAAGGCTGTTGCAGTAGCACCGCCACAATCAAATCCAACCTGGCGCTTCATTCCACCAACCATCAAAAGAAGCCCCTTCCTGCCATATGGCCCCGGCTCTATCGGTTTTTTAAGTAGATACTTCTCGCACCAGAAGGACTGGCAACGATCAATAAGTGCCTTTATCTGTGCAGAGAGACCAAAGAAGAAGATGGGAGAGGCAAGTATAAACCTGTCGCCCTGGCGTATCTCTTCGTAAACCATATCCATGTCATCCTCAATCACACACCGGCCTGTATCATCGCAACCACCACAGTTCAGACAGGGGGAGAGGTTCATCTCAGAGGGCCTGAAGAGTCTTACAGGATGACCCTCCTCTTCAACAGCCCTGATGGTCTCCCTTAAAAGGAGCTCTGTATTACCCTCAACCCTCGGACTGCCAAGAAATGCTACAACCTTCATTCTTTCTTCTCCTTTAGCAGTGATTTCATTTCAATGGCATCCTTCATCATCTGAAGGTTATGAGAAAGCTCCCACCAGCCCAGCTTGAATGATGTGTAATCAGGGGCACCTGTCATGGCAGAGGCATATCTTATTGAGCTGGAATAGAAGAGCCACTGTTTAATCCATAGCTTTTCAATACCCTCATCAAAGGGGTTTGTATTATCCTCAATGCCCCTCTTCCATGCATCCATCATGAGCTTTGTGGCTGTAAGGGTCATCTCGTTGGTTTCCTTAATCGTGCTGTCCATTTTTGCAAAGTGGGTGTTTATCCAGTCGGTGCTGTGGCAGGTGTTACAGATCTTTTTCATACCATCCTTGCGTCTTTCCTGTTCCTCCCTGGTAATTAAATACTCTGATGCAGGTTCATTCATGAATGTGGTGGGCAGTGGAAGACCATCCCTGTTTTTTATGATTGTTGTATCCCCTGACCTGGGCTGTGGATGGGCATAGATGAGGCCGAACAGCCTGACCCATAGTCTTGAGCCGAAGTCATGGGTCCTTTCAGCCACCACCTCACCGTCGGGTGTTACGAGGAGGCTGCTGTGACAGGCCGCACAGGTGGGTGCGGTAAAGTCTTTGCCCACCGTCCAGGGCACTGCTGAGAAGTTCCATTTCTCCTTTCTGGAAAGATAGATGTTTCCATGTTTGCTCTCTTTATAGACATTCCATGCAGGCACATCAGGGGCAAGATGGCACTGGGCACATGTATAGGGTTTTCTTGCGATCTCAATGGAGAAGGAATGCCTTGGATGACATGAAGTGCAGGCACCCCTTGAACCATCGGGGTTGATTCTGCCTACCCCCTGGTTTGACCAGTGGGGTATGTCAGGCACCTCTATCTCACCCATGGCGGTCTTGACCTTCTTCATCCCTCTAACCTTCAACTCCGTTCCATGACAGCCCAGACATGTCTCATGAAGGGTCTCATAGGATGGGTCTTTTGTGATTATCTTGCCGTCATTGTAGTCTTTCAGTCCCGTTGCTGTCCTTACAAGGGTGTGGTAAACAGGATTGCCAAGGAGATTCTTTACCGCATATGCCTTTTTGCTCCTTGAATACTCTGTTACCTCAACAGGGTGGCAGGTTTTGCAATCATCTGGTGATACTATCACATTAATCCTGTAACCCATATGCTGGAAGTTGTCCTTATGCCTGTCGGGATTCTGGCTGTGGCACTCATAACATCCCACAACATATTTTGCATAGTTGTCAGGCACTTCCTTTGCTGACATCCTTCTTTCAAGCTTCGGCTTCTGCAGGGCCTCCTGGGGCGTTGTCCTTGAATGTCTGCCTGTAAGCCAGTCCTTTACTATTCCGGGAGTATAGATGCTGTGACATCCTATGCATGCCTGTGTCTGTGGGCTTATCTTCTCCACGGCAGGCCCCTGTCTGTCAGCATAGAGGTCTCTCGTAAGAAAAGATGCCAGCAGGAGCACAGGAATTAAAACATATCTGATCACCCTTTTGCCAATCATAACCCCTCCCAACCTTTCAATTATTGTCATATCTGCCCCATATTAAATCTGGAGACCAACTGAAATTATTGTACAACATTAACCACAGAAAATATAGATGGTTAAGGGGCAGGAGTTCCATACTTCCAAAATCATGTAAAAGAACAACCGCCCCCACCCATCAAAACTCATCGGCCTGATACTACCACCAGGCAATATCAAAACGGTCAAGGTTCATCACCTTGTTCCATGCGGCCACAAAGTCCTTGACAAACTTCTCCTGGTTGTCGTCCTGGGCATAGAATTCTGCCAGCGCACGGAGCTGTGAATTGGAGCCGAATATCAGATCAACAGAGGTGCCTGTCCACTTCAGTTCTCCCGTTGCCCTGTCACGTCCCTCGTACAGACCCTGTACATCCGGGGCCGGCTTCCACTCTGTGCCCATGTCAAGGAGGTTCACAAAGAAATCGTTGCTTAGCGAGCCAGGACGCCGGGTGAAAACACCGTGCCGGGATTGTCCGTAGTTTGCATTCAGTACACGCATACCTCCAATGAGAACGGCCATCTCAGGGGCGGTCAGGCTCAGAAGCTGCGCACGATCAAGAAGCAGATCTTCAGCCGGCACATTAATGCCACTCCTGATATAGTTGCGGAATCCGTCTGCCACGGGCTCAAGAAGTGAAAAGAACTGTACATCCGTTTGTTCCTGTGAGGCATCGGTGCGGCCAGGTGTAAAGGGGACCTCCAGATCATACCCCGCATTCTTTGCAGCCTCCTCTATGGCTGCACAGCCGCCAAGGACAATGAGATCTGCAAGGGAAATCCTCTTTCCCCCGGAGCAGGAGGCATTGAACTCTGCCTGGATACCTTCAAGGATTCCCAGCACCTTTGCAAGCTGGGCTGGCTGGTTGACCTCCCAATCCTTCTGAGGAGCAAGCCTTATGCGTGCCCCATTTGCACCACCCCGTTTGTCAGAACTGCGGAAGGTGGCTGCAGATGACCATGCCGTGTATACCAGTTCCTGGATGGTCAACCCTGATGCAAGGATATTTGCCTTGAGATGGACCATATCCTTTTCATCAATCAATTCATGATCCACAGGGGGAAGCGGGTCCTGCCAGGACAGCTCTTCTGCAGGGAGGTCAGGGCCAAGATACCGGGAGCGTGGCCCCAGGTCACGGTGTGTGAGCTTAAACCATGCCCGTGCGAAGGCCTCTGCAAACTCATCAGGGTTTTCATAAAAACGTCTTGCAATGGGCCCGAATTGGGGGTCCATCCTTAGTGCAAGGTCAGTGGTAAACATGATAGGGGCGTGCCTCTTTGACGGATCATGAGCATCTGGCACCATCTCCGCAGCAGCTGGATCTGTGGGAACCCACTGCCATGCCCCTGCGGGACTCTTCTGTAGATTCCAGTCGTAGCGGAAGAGAATATCAAGGTAGCTGTTGTCCCACCTGGTCGGAGCAGAAGTCCATGCACCTTCCAGACCGCTGGTGATGGTATCAGGGCCTTTTCCGGTACCGTAACTGTTCTTCCAGCCAAGCCCCTGCTCTTCAATAGGGGCGGCCTCGGGTTCAGGACCAAGATACCTGTCAGGATCAGCGGCACCATGGGCCTTGCCAAAGGTATGTCCTCCGGCTATGAGTGCAACCGTCTCTTCATCATTCATTCCCATGCGCCTGAAACTCTGACGAATGTCCTGGGCAGCGGCAAGGACATTTGGTTCACCATTGGGCCCTTCAGGGTTTACATAGATCAGGCCCATCTGAACAGCGGCAAGAGGCCGCTCAAGCTCGCGCTCAGCACTGTGGCGTTTGTCTCCGAGCCACTCCGTTTCAGGTCCCCAGTAGATATCCTCTTCAGGCTCCCATATATCCACTCGGCCTCCACTGAACCCATAGGTCTTGAAGCCCATGGATTCAAGGGCACAGTTGCCAGCAAGGATTATCAGGTCTGCCCAGGAAATCCTGTTACCATACTTCTTCTTTACAGGCCAGAGAAGCCTGCGGGCCTTATCAAGGTTCACATTGTCAGGCCAGCTGTTCAGGGGCGCAAAACGTATGTTACCCCTTGATGCACCTCCACGACCGTCTATAACGCGGTAGGTACCAGCGCTATGCCAGGCCAGGCGGATAAACAAAGGTCCATAATGTCCGTAGTCAGCAGGCCACCATGGCTGTGAGTCTGTCATCAATGAATAGAGATCATTCTTTACAGCCTCCAGATCAAGTTTTCTAAACTCTTCAGCATAATTGAACCCCTCTTCAGTGGGTTTAATCACGGAAGGGTTCTGGTGAAGAATCCTTAGGTTCAACTGCTCCGGCCACCAGTCTCTGATTGACTGCCCGCCGAGTCTGGTGGGCCTTCTATCTATAGCCCTTTCAGGGCCATCCTTGTCTTTGCTCATCTCTGTCCTCCTTTTTAAATTGTGTGGTTGTAACAAAACCTATACAGCCACACCTGTCTAAATAAATCCCTACCAAGGCAGGGCATCTATACGGAAATCAGATGTCGGAAATCGGAACTCAGAAACTCCAAAGTTTGTAATCCCACCTCTGACCTCTGTATAGGCCATGTAGCAATACCTCAGGTATCTTACATCAAGACCCCTATCTATCCACTTAAGTCTTAAAAGACCCCCACCTCCATACCTCCCCCTTGAAGGGGGAGGATGAAGGTGGGGGTGCATCAATGCCATGATGAACCACCTCTCAGCCATGAAAAATCTTCGATTTTTCATGGTGCCTTCCTAACTGCTCACTGCTCACTGCTTACTACTAACCCATCAACCCATCTACTCATCTACCCATCTAATCAATCCTCTTGAACATCTCCCTTTTTGCACCACACACTGGACATGTGTCAGGTGGTGCACCTTCAACAGTGTTACCACAAACCTCACATACAAAATAA
>DROX01000282.1 GCA_011321725.1 Nitrospirota bacterium
AAGGCCATTGTTCCAAGAAGGATAAACAAAGCCGTAACAGCAGCCACCACAGCAAGATCAAAGCTGAGCGGGAAATCAGCTCCCATACCTCCTGCCTCTTTTGTTATTATCACATTTTTCAGTGCATCAACACCATATGTCAGAGGATTGAGGTATGCAATCCATTTGAAGAGAGGGGGAAGCTTCTTCAGGGGATACATTGCACCGGAGAGGAAGAACATGGGCATGACAATGAAGTTCATAATCACAGAGAAGCTTTCAAAGCTCTCGTAAAAGGTTGCTATGAGTATGCCGATTGATGTGATGGAGAAGGAGATGATAAAGGATAGTATTATTGTCAGAAATATGGACGGGATGGAGAGCTTCAGGCCTATGACAGGGAATAGGAATAGTACCACTGTAGCCTGGATTGTGGAGACCACTGAACCGCTTACAGCCTTTCCGACAACGATGGATACCCTTGAAACGGGTGCCACGAGCATCTCCTTCATGTAGCCGAACTCCTTGTCCCATATGATTGATATGGCTGAAAATATGGAGGTGAAGAGGATGGTCATCCCTATTATGCCGGGAAAGAAGAACTGGAGATAGGTTATGTTACCCTCTGTGGGTACTATACGTGAAAGACCCCCGCCTACCAGGAAGAGCCAGAGCAGAGGACGAGCAAGGGAGGAGATGAGCCTGCTTTTCTCCCTCAGGAACTTCTTGAACTCCCTTGCAGAGATTACATAGACCACCCTAAGTTCTATCAAAACGCCTCCTGTATGCCCTTACAGCCTCCCTGACCTCATCAGCGGCATCCACAGTTTCAGGCCTTATCTCCTTGCCTGTAAGTGTAAGGAAGACATCGTTCAATGTTGGTCTCTGCACCCTTACGGATTTGACCATCTCACCAAGCTGTCTTATCAGCTCTGGCAGGCAGGCATCCCCTCTTGAAACGGTAATGAAGAGCTCATCACCACTGACTTTTCCCTTCAATGACATCTCTTCCCTGATGATACGCAGGGCCTTTTCGTTGTCAGTGGTCCTGAGGTATATCACATCACCTCCAACGGTTTTCTTCAGTTCATCAGGGCTGCCACTGGCGATTATCTTGCCCCTGTCAATTATGGCAATCTCCTGGCATACCTCGGCCTCTTCCATATAGTGGGTGGTCATGAATATGGTGACCCCTTTTTCATTGGGTAGCCTTGTGATGAACTCCCACAGGTTGTTTCTGCTCTGGGGGTCAAGACCAAGGGTCGGCTCATCCAGAAAGAGTATCCTTGGCTGATGTACCACTGCCCTTGCAACCTCCAGCCTCCTCTTCATACCGCCTGAGAATCTCTTCACAAGGTCATCCTTTCTTTCATAAAGATCCATGAATTTTAGGGCATCATTAACAACCCTTTCCCTTTTTGATTTCTCAACGTTGTAGAGAATTGCATGGTAGAGGAGGTTTTCATAGGCAGTGAGGTCTTTGTCAAGGGTCATGTCCTGGAAGACAACCCCAATGGATGACCGTACCTGAGCAGACTCTGTCAGGCAGTTGTATCCATTCACAATGGCAGTACCTGAGGTGGGTTTAAGGAGTGTGCAGAGTATGCTTATAGTTGTTGTCTTTCCAGCACCGTTAGGTCCAAGGAAACCAAAGATTGTCCCCTCCCTCACCTCAAAGCTGACGCCGTCAACCGCCTTTATACCGTTGAAGTGTTTTGTGAGTGAGCTGACAGAGATTACAGACATCCGGGGTCTGTCTATTTCTTTGCAGGCTTTTCAGGCGCAGCCTGACCGGGTGTAACAGGCTTGACACCCTCTGGAACGGGCTTGACCCCTTTTGAAGGTACCTTCTCTGTCCTCTCTTCAGGTATTACCGACCTGACCACAGAGGGCTGCCGCACAGATATGATGGTCAGTATCAGGGATGTAACCATGAACAGAATAGCCGCGATGGTGGTTATCTTGCTAAGCACCGTTGCTGCACCACGGGCACCAAAGAGCGTATGGCTTGAGCCTCCACCAAAGGCTGAGCCAAGCTCTGCGCCCTTACCACCCTGTATAAGTACAACCGCTATCAGGAAAAGTGATATTAGTACATGTATTATAATCAAGAGTGTCGTCATCTCTTAACCTCCTTCGGTTTCTTTGAACCTTACAATCCTTGAAAAACTGTCAGGCTTCAGGCTTGCACCTCCCACAAGTCCGCCGTCAACATCCTTCTGGGACATTAGCGAAGCGATGTTCTCAGGTTTTACGCTTCCGCCGTAGAGTATCCTTATCTCTTCAGAGGCATCCCCGTACAGGCTGTTTAATTCCTTTCTGATGAACTCATGAGCCTCCTGTGCCTGCTCGGGTGTTGCGGTCTTGCCAGTGCCAATAGCCCAGACAGGCTCATAGGCTATAACAAGTCCGTCAGGTTTTATGTTCCTGAGGCCGCCGCTGATCTGCCTTTTGAGTATCTCAAAGGTCCTGCCAGCCTCCCTTTCCTCAAGGGTTTCACCTATACAGAATATAACATCCAGGCCTGCTGCCATTGCTGCAGCAATCTTCCTGTTCACTGTTTCATCTGTCTCACCAAAATACTGTCTTCTCTCGGAGTGGCCAATAATCACATAGGAGCACTCTACATCTTTCAGCATCAGAGGTGATATCTCGCCTGTATATGCCCCCTTTTCCTCCCAGAACACATTCTGACCGGCAAGTTTTACATTACTTCCCTTCAGGAACTTTGCAGCCACAGCTAATGATGTGAAGGGTGGGGCAAGGACTATTTCCACATCATCCACACCTTCCACAAGGGGCAGAAACTCTGTGATATACTCACGGGTCTCTGCAGTGGTCATGTGCATCTTCCAGTTTGCTGCAATCAAGGGTCTACGCATGGTATTAATTAAACAATAAAAGGTGCTTTTATGTCAACATCTCCCGTTATTCCCAATTTTGCCGATAGAAAAACCATCTAAACAAATAACGGGTAGGTAGGTATTGGGTTTGAGGGGATTACAATTTTGCAAGAGATTCACCAGGAGGGTGAATCGCAAAATTGCCTCGGAAGCGGACAGGATGTCCGCTGAGAATGACCGGTAAAGCCAATACCTACCTACCCATAAAACTAACTGATAAGTCAATCGGTAAATCTCCCGTTTACTGTTTTGGAAACCAGTGAAAATGTTTTATAATATAACCCATGCAATACAGGGTAGGCAGGATAGGCAGGGTTGTAGTGGCAAGATTCTCTGATGGAGATGACCTCCTTGAAGGGTTGAAGGATATTGCCAGGAAAGAGGGGCTTCGTGCAGCAGTGTTCCAGGTTGTAGGCGGGCTGAAAAAAGGTGACTTTGTGGTGGGACCCGAGACAGAGGAGATGCCACCACGGCCTGTGTGGAGAGAGCTTTCAGAAAGCCATGAGGTTGTTGGTGTGGGAACGATATTCTGGAAGGATGAGGAGCCGCTCGTGCATTTCCATGGTGCCTATGGTAAGAAGGACAGTGTGAAGGTGGGCTGTCTCAGGAAGGGCTCAGAGGTATTCCTCATACTTGAGGTAATCATCTTTGAGATGGAAGGCATCAATGCTGAAAGGGTGCCTGATCCGGAAAGTGGTCTGCCACTTCTGAGCTTTTTATAGCATAGCCCCTCATATCCTTCTTTTTCTCCTGAGAAACTTGTCAGTCTCAACTGCAAAGAATACAACCGAGGAAAGCAGCAGGGTGGTCATCAGTTCTCCCACTGTCAGGGGTTTTGTCTTGAATATGGGGTTCAGGAAGGGAATGTATATGGTGGCCATCTGCAGGGCAAAGGTCAGTATAAAGGCACCGAAAAGGGGCATATTTGACAGTAACCCCTGGCTGAAGAGGGACTCTTTCTCAGACCTTATGGCAAGCACATTGCCCATCTGGCTCAGGCACAGCACGGTGAACACCATGGTCTGCCAGTTTTCATGACCTGTCCTGATCGCCCATGCCTGCGTGAAGAGAGAGACGAGTCCCATAAGCAGCCCCACCCAGATAACCTGTATGCCAAGGCCATGGGCAAAGATGCTCTCCTTCGGGTCTCTCGGGGGCCGGGTCATTATATCCCTCTCAGGTGGTTCAGCAGCAAGGGCAAGCCCTGGCAGACCGTCTGTGACAAGGTTGATCCAGAGGATGTGGATTGGAAGGAGCGGTATTGGTAGCCCCAGAAAGGGTGCAAGAAATATCGTCCAGATCTCGCCAGAGTTGCTTGTCATTGTGTACTTTATAAACTTGCGGATGTTATCAAATATCCTTCTGCCTTCCTTGACAGCCTTTACAATGGTAGCGAAATTGTCATCAAGAAGGATCATGTGGGCTGCCTCTTTAGCAACATCAGTGCCTGTGATCCCCATTGCCACACCTATGTCCGCCCTTTTAAGTGCAGGTGCGTCATTGACTCCGTCTCCTGTCATGGCGACGAATTGACCCTTGTCCTGAAGTGCCTTGACGATCTTCAGTTTCTGCTGGGGTGCAACCCTTGCATACACCCTGATCTTTTCCACCTGCTCTTCAAACTCCTCCATGGAGAGCCTGTCCAGTTCAGCGCCTGAGATGATGTTGCTGTTGCTGTCATCTATGATACCGATCCTTCTGGCAACAGCCCTTGCAGTGAGTGGATGATCACCTGTGATCATTACAGGTATGATGCCGGCGGTCTTGCACAGGTGGACCGCCTCCTTTGCCTCTGCCCTTGGAGGGTCCATCATCCCCACAAGCCCGAGCAGTGTAAGGCCCCTCTCTATGCTGTCAGGGGTAATCTCTTGAGGGAGTCCCTCCCATCTTTTCATGCCAATCGCCAGCACCCTGAACCCCTCTGCAGCCATCTTCTCGCTGATCTCAATGATCTGTTCTCTCTGTACGGGTACCAGCCCCCGGGAAGTGAGAATCTCTTCGGTTCTTTCTATCAGGACATCCACGGCACCCTTCGTGAAGGAGATATAGGAGGGCTCTTCTTCATCCGGCTCCCTGGCCGGCCACTGCTGGACCCTGTGGATCGTACTCATGCATTTCCTTTCAGAATCAAAGGGCACCTCTGCTATACGGGGCAGTTTATCCTCCCACTTCTTTTTATCATAACCCATGGATTCTGCGATGCTGCAGAGTGCGGTCTCTGTGGGGTCACCTATAAGGTTGCCATCTGCATCTACCCTTGCGTCGTTACTGACAGAAAGGGCAACCATGAGGTCTTGCAGGGGAGAGCTCAGGGCTGTGGTGATGTTGCTTATCTCTTCCGCAGATAGCAATCTGCCATCAACCCACAGCTTTTCCACGGTCATCCTGTTCAGCGTAAGCGTACCTGTTTTGTCTGAGCAGATGTATGTAACAGAGCCAAGGGTCTCAACAGCAGGGAGTTTCCTGATGAGGGCATTCTGGTTAACCATCTTTTTTGCTCCAAGGGCAAGGGATATGGTCACCACCGCAGGGAGTGCCTCGGGTATGGCTGCAACAGCAAGCGATATTGCCGTCAGGAGCATCAGCAGGGGCTCTACACCCCGCATAAGTCCTATTGCAAAGACAATCGCACATATTGCAAGCACTGCAATGGCGAGTTTCTGACCAAAGTTTGCAAGCCTCTTCTGGAGGGGTGTCTTTACCTCTTCCTCCTCCTGAAGCATGGTGGCAATCCTTCCGATCTCTGTGCTCATTCCCGTGGCTACAACAACACCCTCTCCCCTGCCGTATGTTACGATAGTGCCCTTGTAGGCCATGTTCTTTCTGTCGCCAAGGGGTATGTCTCTGTCCTGGATTGTTTCCGTATGTTTTTCCACAGGCACAGACTCACCTGTGAGTGCAGCCTCCTCAATCTTCAACTGTATAGCCTCTGTTAGTCTTATGTCAGCCGGCACAATCCTGCCTGCCTCAAGCAATACCTTATCTCCCGGGACAAGCTCCCTGGCAGGCAGATTCACGGGCCTTCTGTCCCTTAAGACCGTTGCATAGGGTGCGGCCATCTTTTTAAGCGCCTCCATGGCCTTCTCTGCCCGGTACTCCTGGACAAACCCGATTATGGCGTTCAGTACAACAATAACCACTATTGCAATGGTATCCGAGGCCTCGCCTATGAAGCCAGAGATCACAGCAGCAGCTATGAGCACAAGGATCATGAAATCCCTGAACTGGTCAATGAACATCATCAGGGGATGCCTCTTCTTTTTCTCCTCAAGTTCATTTGGGCCGTATCGTTCAAGGCGTGCCCTGGCCTCTTCCGATGTGAGCCCCTGGGGGCTGGTCTTCAGCTCCTTCAGGATTGCCTCAATATCCTTCAGATGCCAGATGTTATCCATTCCTTCCGACCTTTCTTGTTGAAGGGTAAGTTAATGAGGGTAATTGGACCTGTCCCGGAGCCAGGAGTCACCTCAGTATCCCTTCCACGATCACCTCAACAGCCTCCTCTGGTGTCAGACCGCGTGCCATAAGGGTCTCCATCTGCTGGCGGTCAACACTTCCAATGGCAGCCTCATGTGTTACCTTGGCCTCAGGATGTGTCACATTCACAATGGGGACAGCACTGGCCTCTGCCCTGTCCTTTACTATCTCCATGCAGTCCACATGACCTCTTGCGCCTGGTGCATGGCCCTCGGTGATGCCCGTCACCTCTGCATGGGCATTATCCTCAAGGGCAATGCGTGTCTTGATAAGGCTACGTGCCCCTGCACCCTTGAGGCAGACCCTCTCTTTGACCTTTATCCTGTCCATGCCATGCCCGAAGACACGGACAATCATCTCAACCATTGCTTCCCTGTCAGATTCAACATCATAGTCAATCTCAAGCTCTCCCACACGACCATGGGTGAGGGTGAACTCTGTGATATAACTACCGGCAGGCATTATCTGCACCAATGCCCTCGGGTTTACATAGGCGCCCCCCTTAAACCCGTGGAAATGGACCTCCCTGTAATGCATATCAGCACCGTCCATCACGGTTATTCGGGCATCCATGATGTGTCTTACCTTTTCCGCCTCGGGAAAGACACAGTGGGCAATGAAGGAGGCCTTTGAATCGGGCTCCAGGGTGACATCCATTTTTATATTCTGGAGTCCCCTCCTCTGGAGTACCCCAAAACAGATATGCACTGGATGGGGAAGTTTTACACCCCTTTTAAGCACCACCACTGCGGAGATACCGTCCTCTGTTTCATCTGCCCTGAATTCAAGCCCATCAACAGTGCGTGCGCTTAATATCCTGTTGCTCACAGCCATCAGGTGGGCGATCTCTGGATTTTCAAAGATTGCCCTTTCAGCGCCTGTTATTTTTACAGCCTCCAGGAACCTGTCCTTCATGGTAGATTCTCCTCGCAGGTAATCCCGTCGCATACCAGGCATGCCCTTGACTTGTATGCCTCTGTTACCACCTCGGGTGTGCCTGTGATGAATATCCTGCCACGGCAGAGCTGAGATGCCCTGTCAGCGCAGAGTGCGATCTCCTCCCTGTGTGTTATGAGAAGAACTGATGAGCCCTGTGTCTTGAATGCCCTGAGGACATCTATTATATCATCTGTGGAAAGCATGTCAATGCCGGAGTCTGGTTCATCAAGTATGGCAAGCTTTGGTCTCATGGCAAGCACTGATGCAAGCTCTATCCTCTTGCGTTCACCACCACTGAGTGACCGGTCAACCATCCTTTCAAGATAAAGCTCCGGGTGAAGCCCCACCATCCTGAGGTACTCTGAAGGTTCTGAATCCTTCCCCGCAATCCTGATGTATTCCTTTACAGTGATACCCTCAAATCTTGCAGGTTCCTGCCATGCCAGGGTGATGCCGAGACGTGCCCTTTCATGGATGGGCAGATCGGTTATATCCCTTCCCTCAAAGATTATCCTTCCCGCTGTGGGTTTGTAGTTTCTACAGCCCATTATAAGGTATGCAAGGGTACTTTTGCCTGTGCCATTTGTGCCAAGGAGGGCGTGAACCTCTGAGGGGCTAATGGAGAGATCAATGCCCCTGAGAATCTCTGCAGAATCAATGCTGAAGTATATATTTTCAAGCCTGAGTAGTTCCATGTTCTATTAAGTCATGATTTAAGATATTATAGTGTACTAAATGATTATATTACAATGAAGGGAAGCCTCAATGAGAATTAAGCACGGAGATTTTGATATAATATCTATCTGAACCTTAAAAGATACTAAAATACATGTGAGGAGAGGTGTAATGGCAAAGGAGAAGTGTCTGAATCTGGGGCTTCCAAAGGGCAGCCTGCAGGAGTCCACCCTGAAGCTTTTCAGAAAGGCAGGCTATCAGATCACCGTCTCGCACAGATCATATTATCCCACAGTGGATGACCCGGAGATAAGGGCAATGCTTATAAGGGCTCAGGAGATGGCGAGATATGTTGAGGCCGGCATACTTGACTGCGGTCTTACAGGGTATGACTGGATACTTGAGCAGAACGCAGATGTAAAGGAGGTGGCTGAGCTGAACTATGCAAAGGAGGGGCTCAGACCTGTCAGGTGGGTGATAGCCGTACCGGAGGACTCAAAGATAAAAACAGTAAAGGACCTCAACGGAAAGAGGATTGCAACAGAGCTTGTGGGTTATACGAAGAGGTTCCTCAAGTCAAGGGGGATAAAGGCTATCGTGGACTTTTCCTGGGGTGCAACAGAGGTCAAGCCTCCCTACCTTGCCGATGCCATAGTGGAACTCACCGAGACGGGTACCTCCCTCAGGGCAAACAAGCTCAGAATAGTGGAGGTTATCTTAGAGTCTACAACGAGGTTCATTGCGAACAAGAAATCATGGAAGGATCCATGGAAGAGGCAGAAGATGGAAAACATTGTCATGCTCCTCAGGGGTGCCCTTGAGGCAGAGGAGAGGGTAGGGCTCAAGATGAACGTGCCTGAGCG
>DROX01000283.1 GCA_011321725.1 Nitrospirota bacterium
ACAAGACAGAGGAGGAGCTGGCAAAGGAGTATCGCATAAAGGGCGTGCCAACCATTGTTTTCTTAAACTCACAGGGGGAGGAGTTTCTAAGGATACCGGGGCTTTTGTCAAAAGAGGATTTCATTGATCTGCTCTGCAGTTATGTGACAGGAGCAAAGCAGGGCTGTAAGTAATGTTTCAGTATACCCATGGTGCATGGGGTAATTAAAATGCATATCTCTTTCCGGTGGATATGCAAAAGGAGGTAGCGATGATCAAGAGAGGGTTTTTAAGGGGTCTTTTCCTTGTTGTGCTCTTAGCTACACTTGTTGTCCTTCCTTCAGGTGTAAAGGCTTCGTCAGATGTGGAAAGAAAGGCTGTCTACCACTGTGACTTTGGCAATCCCAAGAGGATGGACGCCATGCTCAGGAACATCTACAACCTTGTGAACTATTACACCACAAAGGGTATTTCATACGATGTGAGGGTTGTGTCAAACTCAGCATGTGTTCAGTTCCTGCTGAAAGACAGAAAGGGCACAAAATTTGAGTCCAAGAAGATTCCGCCCAAGCTTGAAAAGTCCATCAGGGAGAGGATGCAGAGCCTTGTGGATGGTTACGATGTCAAGTTCGAGCAGTGCGATATAACCCTTAAGCGGACAAACACGCCAAAGTCAAAGCTCAAGCCCTTTGTCAGCATTGTCAATTCAGGGCAGGTCAGGGTCGTGGAGCTTGAGGACAAGGGCTATGCCTATATCAAGGTAAAATAAGCTGCTTCAAAATAAAAGTGCGATTCTTTAATTTGTAGCATCAAAATAATAGAAAGGAGGTGCGAGGATGCTAAACAGGAGAGGTGTGTCAAGGGTAGTGCTCTTCATTTCGGTATTGCTGGTGGTCCTTCTGGGTGCTGGACTTAGCTATGCAGGCAGCAAGATTGAGGAAGGCAGAAAGATCGCTACAACAAGAAAGCTGGGCAACTGTGTTTCCTGTCACTTTCTTCCCAACATTGAATCACCAGGCAATGCCGGTCCCAATCTTGTTGAGTCCATGAAGAACTACACAGAGGCTGACAGGGATATCGTCAGGCAGTGGATTGAAGATCCCAGGAAGTTTAATCCAGACACCCTGATGCCTCCATTCGGCGCCAACAAGATACTCACAGAGGAGCAGATTGACGCCGTGGTGGACTACCTGTATTCCCTGAAAGGTGGTAAATAGCTTCAGGAAATCTTGAATAGGTTGTACTCTATTATCAAAGGAGGAATTTATGAAGGAAGGTAACGCAATTTCAAGAAGAAAGTTCATGATAATGACCGGGCTGGCCTGTGCAGCTGTGGTTTCTTCATCCTCTATAGGCTCATTGTTAAAGCCAGCGGTGGCAGAAGGGGCCAAAAAGCCCGAGAAGGAGAATATCAACGATGTACTGAAGAAGTTTTTTGGTGACAGAAAGATTGAGATGTCCCATGTAAAATTGAAGACCCCCATAATTGCCGAGAATGGTGCTGTGGTGCCTGTCACGATAATATCCGACCTGCCGATGGAGAAGGACAACTATGTGAAGAAGATTTATATCTTTGTGGACGAGAACTACCATCCCTTCACTGCCAGTGCAGAGCTTTCACCTGCAAATGGCAAGGCAGCCCTTGCCCTGAGGATAAAGATGAGAAAGACATCCAATGTGAGGGCAATCCTTGAGACAAACACAGGCAAGCTCTACGGAGCACAGAAGGCCGTGAAGGTAACCATTGGTGGTTGTGGAGGATAGTCAGACAATACTTATAAAAACGTTAAAGGAGGATGTATGCCAAAGGGAATAGGAAAGATAAAGATCAGGGTTCCAAGGAAGATAAAAAAGGGTGATGTTATCCCTGTGAAGGCGTTGATAACACACCCCATGGAGACTGGTTTCAGGAAGGACAAAAAGACCAAGAAGAGGATACCTGCCTACTACATCAATGATGTCAATGTCTACTATGGTGATGAGCTGATATCCCGCATGGAGTGGACCATTGCAGTCAGTGCCAATCCCTTTATGACATTTTACCTCAAGGCGGACAAGGCAGCCCCGCTGAAGATAGTCTGGAAAGACATAAAGGGTGGCAAGTATGAAAAAACGATTCAGATAAATCCCCAATAACACAGGAGGTTAGAGGATGCATAGAAAACTAATGAAAATAGCGATATGCTTTTCGCTTCTGCTCTTCCCGTTGCTGGCTGTGAAGACGGTAGATGCAGGGAGTTCTGATACAATCAAGGAATACGAACCAAACTGTACATATGAGGAGTATGAGAAGATCTACCTTGATTTTTATGGAAACTCAACAAA
>DROX01000284.1 GCA_011321725.1 Nitrospirota bacterium
CTGAAGTTCCTTAAACTTGACGGTGTAGCTCCAACAAAAAAGAATATCATTGCCGGGAAATATCCCTATGTGAGGCCCTTATACCTCACTGTTGGTCCCAACCCCTCTAAGGAGGTAAAGGACTTTATACGATATGCCCTCAGTGATGAAGGTCAGAGCATCATCTCACGGCAGGGCACGGTGAGCCTGAAGGATCTGAAGAAAAAGAAATGAACATAAATTCAAAAATATTGAAAGGAGTGTCAAGATGGCTACAGAGGTAAAAGGTCCTGGTATCAGAGCCAAAATGACATTTACCATGCTTCTGACTATTACGGTAATAGTATCCTCCATTGTTGGTTATTATGCCTATTCCATGGCAAAGAGATTAACCGTTCTCCAGGAGGAGAAAAACAGGTTTTTTACAGTTTCCTACGCATCAAAGGCCCTGGATGCCATGCTGACCGATGACATCAGGGTGCTGAACAGGATAACAAAGGAGATAAAAAAGGCCTCCAGGGATGTGGTATACTCCTTCTTCAGACTGGAAGACGGCAAGGTCATAGCAGATACATTCGGTGGGAAGATGCCCCCGGAGCTGAAATCCGTGGGGGTAAAGGTGGCTGAAAGGGTTGATGATATCAGGTTCCAGGGGATGCCTGTCAAGAATTACTCCTATCCTGTCGCAACCTACGGGACAATAAATATAGGGTTCAAGAAGCTTTCCCTCTTTGACGCGATCAGGGAAGATATATGGAAGATACTGCTCCTTTATGTACTTGCCCTCGGATTCGGTCTTATGCTCTCCCTCTTCATTTCAAACAGGATAGTCAGCCCCCTGAAGCAGATGATGAGGGGCATCAAGGCGATTAGCGAGGGAAGGGTGGATGTTATGGTTGATGTGCAGACAACCGATGAGCTTGGACAGATCGCAAGTGTCTTTAACGAGACTCTTGAAAGGTTGAGAGGCTATATCCAGACAGAGGAGGAAAGGAAAAAGACCCAGGAGAATGTCATCAAGTTCCTTGAGGTTGTCAGTAACGCCTCAGAGGGTGACCTTACACAGAGGGCGCCGGTGACAGCGGATGTCTTCGGTTCAATTGCAGATGCCTTCAATCTCATGGTGGAAGGGCTCTCATCACTGCTTGCAGAGGTTAGAACCACTGCCCAGGGTGTTGGTGAGGATAGTTTCCATCTCCTTGCCATGCTGAAGAAGATGGCAGAGGGTGCAGAGACACAGATGGTACAGCTGAAGAACGCCACCGAGGCGGTCAATGAGACAGCAGATGCAACCATGAAGATCTCAGAGAAGACAGAGGAGGCAAATGCTGCTTCAGACAGTGCATCAAGCGCAGCAGCAAAGGGTGGCCAGCTTGTGGGTCAGAGTATTGAGGGAATGCAGCTTATAAGGGTTACGGTGCAGAACATCAACAAGAAGATGAAGATGCTTTCCGAGAGGATTATGGAGATCGGAAGTATCTCCGGATTGATTGGAGATATTGCCTCAAGAACAAACCTCCTGGCCATGAACGCCTCTATTGAGGCCGCAAGGGCGGGAGAGGCTGGCAAGGGGTTTGTTGTCATAGCAGAGGAGATCAGGGAACTTGCTGACCGTTCCGCAGATGCAACAAAGGAGATAACAAACATCATCCGTGCCATCCAGACCGAGGCAGGTGAAATAACAACCTCCCTTGAGGAGGAAACAGACATAGTGGAGAAGCAGACATCCCTGGCCACGGAAACGGGGACAGCCTTTGATGAGATTGAAAATGCCATCAAAAACACGCGTCAGGTGGTCTCGGAAATCTACAACCTCTCCCAGACCCAGCGAGAGATGACCAACAACACCGTGCTGGCCATGGAGGCGGTTAACAGGATATCCCTTGATCTGTTAAAGCTGGTTCAGGAGTCAGAGGAGATTTCCGAAAAGCTATCCCAGTCCTCAAGAGAGCTCCTTGCTTCAGTCAAGCAGTTCAGGCTCCAGGAGGAAGAGGAGATGATGGCCACGGAGAAGGCTGTTTCATAGAAAGGCAAAAAACTGAAGGCTCACTTCTACGCAGGGGTTGGGCTTTTCAGGTGTTTCCTGACGGTCTGAAGCAGTGTTATCTCCTCAAAGGGTTTTATCAGATAGTCCTGAGCACCAAGCACCATTGCCTTTTCCCTGTGTTTCTTGCTGCCTCTTGATGTGAGTACTACAGATGGTATGATGGCAGAGAGCCCCCGTCTCTGCAGTTCTCTTAAAAACTCGTATCCATGCATCACTGGCATCTCAAGGTCAGTGATTATCAGGTCCACAGGATGTTCGTCAATGATGTTTAATGCCTCAAGGCCATTGGATGCGGTCAGCACGGTATAGCCCTTCTGGGCAAGGGTAGCACTTACGAACTTCCGGACACTCAATGAATCATCCACCACAAGCACTGTACGGCCATCTCTCTTGTCAGGTCGGAGCACTTTGGTCTCCTGGGGTCTTTCGGTGAGTTCAAGAAGTGTTGCGGGATTGATAACGGGCATCAGTCTGCCGTCAGCTGAGATGCTTACACCAGAATAATACTTGAGCCCTTCCAGAAACCTTCCGAAGGGTTTGATAACCGTATCCTCCTGGCCTGTAACTTCATCCACAATGAGTGCAAGCTCTTTGCCGGGCATGAGGTTAAATACAATAGCCCTGTGTCTTCCACCCTCTCTATGTGTGTTCAGGCAGAGGAGTTCACAGATATCCTTTACCTCCAGAACCTTGTCCCTGATACGAACGGTCTTGTTACCGGCATCGTAACTGTCTTCGGTGAATTCAATCAGTTCCTGGATAAGGGCGGAGGGAACAACGAATTCTATGCCACCGGCCCTGAACCTTACCACATTAACAATGATGAGTGTGAGGGGTAGTTTTATCCTGAAGATGGTTCCTTTCCCTTCCTTGGTGGCCACATTTATGGTGCCGTTCATCTCTGATACCGCCTCCCTGACCACATCCAGCCCAACCCCTCTTCCGGAAAGGGCGCCGCCCCTGTCAGCAGTGCTGAAGCCAGGTCTGAACATGAACCCGAGGAGCTGACCCTTTGATACCCTCTGCCCCTTCTTGATAAAGCCGAGCTCCAGTGCACGCCTGTAGACTTTCTTGAGGTCAATTCCCCTGCCGTCGTCCTTTACATCTATGACCACGCTGTTACCTTCTCTCCTTGCTGTCATGGCAATACGTCCCTCTTCTGGTTTGCCCTTCTTTTGTCTCTCCTCAGGTGGCTCCAGGCCATGAGATATGGCATTGCGGACAAGATGCAGGAGGGGATCAAAGAGCCTGTCATAGAGGAGGCGGTCTATCTTTGTATCTGTGCCGCTTACAACGAACTTGACCTTCTTGCCCGAGCTGTGGGAAAGGTCACGTATTGTCCTGGTGAATCTCTGGAAGAGCCTGCCTATTTCAACCATTCTTGACTGGGATATGAGATCACGAAATTCGGTGTTCAACCTGTCAAGGCTCTTTACATGTATGTAGAACTGATCAAAAAATCCTGTTATGCCTTTAAGGGCCTCCGTGATGTCCTCGGTAATCTCCTGTAGCTTCCTGACAAACATGTTGAGCTCGTCATATCTGTCAAATTCAAGCTCTCTGAACTCCTCAAGGAGTTCATCCACATAGGAGACCCTGTCGGGTATTGAGTAGGCATACCTGGTGCTGAAGGAGTCTATCTCTTTAAGGAGCCTCTTTCCGGCATAGTCAACCTCGTCCTTCATTTTGAAGATCTTTTCGCTCTCTGCTGTAATATAGTTTCTCAGCACCGTCAGTTCACCCACAAGGTTCATCATCTTCTCAATATTTTCCACCCTCACACGGATATAGGTGGAGAGGGTTTCAATGTCCTCCTTCCTGCGCCCGAGCTCTCTCTTCTCAACAAAGCCCTCCTCCTTCTCTTCAAGCTCGGGAAGGGTGCTCTCCTGCATCAGTACCTGGAGACTTTCCTTGATCTCCCTTTCTATCTCCTTCTTTTCAGGATTCCCCCTTACAACCTCGGCGATGAGGAACTTGATGGCATCAAGGCTGTGCAGAAGCCAGTCAATGATATCCTTTGTTACCTTCACCTTCTGGTCCCTGATCTCCTCAAGGAGGTCCTCCATGGTGTGTGCAACCTCACTGGTTACATGGAGTTTGACTAGTGCAGCAGAACCCTTCAAGGTATGTGCGGCCCTGAAGAGTTCATGTATTCCGGAGAGGTCTTCAGGATTGTTTTCAAGCTCAAGGAATCCCTTTTCAAGGATCCCCATATGTTCCTCAGCCTCGGCAATAAAAAAGTCTATTAGTCCCTTTTCGGCCATCTATCTTACCCTGTAGGTTTCGTAAAGTTCCGGAACATTTATGATCTCACCCCTGTACTCGGTGCTCAGGTCAGGCATCTGGTCTGATACCAGCCCGAGCAGATTCTCTCCCACCTCAAGAACCATGAGCCACCTCTGGCCACCCGGACGCTCACTTATATCTTTCAGCCTTGCCATGTTCACAACTGGAATGGCCGTGCCTCTCAGGTGGGTTATCCCCTCAATATAGTGGGGACTGAGCGGGAGCGGAACAACCTCACTTAGCTCTGATATCTCCCTCAGGTATTTCAGTTCTATTGAAAACTCCCTGTCTCCAACGGAGAATACCACTGCAACCAGCTCAGGCCTTGTTACCTCCTCTAAACCGCCCAGATCCTCTTTTTTCTGCTCTGCATCCATCACCCTATACCCCGGTATGCCTGTTCTTGAAGTCTTCCCTGTAATCGTCAGGAAGCTCGGCAACCAGTCCTGACAGAAGGGTCTTGTAATCCTCCGGGTCCATATACTCCTCTTTATTGTAACCTATTCTGGATAGCAATTTCTCAGCAATCACAGACCCCAGGGGGCCGATTATATCTATAAAGTCCTCTATCAGTTTATCAACAACATGGGGAGGCACGGTACCGGTGATCTCAATATCGCCGCTGTCAGGGATGGGGCCTGTTCCTGCAAGGAGTGAGTCAAAACGGTCAAATACCGAGGCATCCAGCCGCCTGCTGGTTCGGACACCTTCAATGAAATTGGCCTCTTCAGGGTTCATCCGCTGTATTGACTCCAGCACATCTTCGGGTCTTTTGTTGCCCATCAGCAGATACACAGGCTCGCCATCTTCAATGTATATCTTGCACAGATGGGGGTCTTCTTTGAATTTTATTACCAGCTGTCCTGTGTTGCCCTTACGAAGATATTTTCTTAAAAGGCCATCAAGCTGCATGATCACCCCCTTTACTGCAGATGCTTTCTGACTGCCAGTAAGAGGTCAATGGGTTCAAAGGGCTTTGTAATGTACTCGTCAGCACCCTGCCGCATTCCCCAGAACTTGTCACTCTCCTGGGACTTTGAGGTGACCATGATTATGGGTATCTTTTTGAATTTTTCGTCCTTCTTCAGGTCCCTGCATACCTGGTATCCGTTCTTCTTGGGCATGATCACATCAAGGATAATGAGATCAACATCGCCTGTCCTGGCCTTTTCCTCTGCCTCAATACCATCCATCGCGGTTATCAGTTCGTGGCCCGTCTCCTTCAGTATCTCTTTTATATACTCCAGATCAGTTACACTGTCATCAGCAATCAGGATTCTTGACATTATTATGACCTCCTCTCTTTTATTTTATTTTCATCAACCCGATCTTTTGCAGTGTGTAGCAGATCCTCTTCACCTCAAGCTCATCCAGTCTGCTCTTGTTTATTATATCACCAAGTGTGTTCTGACCGTCCATGAGGGAGAAGACCTTCAGCTCCTTCTCATCAAGGGAGATGTCTTCCAGCACCTCCACATTGGTTATCAGTCTTACAGGCACCATATCATTGCTCTTGAACATTACCGCAGCAACCCTGCTTTCGTCAAGTTTTCTCAATCCATCAAGTATGATGGTGTTTATGGGAATCCTGAACTTGATATCACTGATGTTGAGAGGGATGGGCGAGTCCTCAAGATAGAAGTGTCCACCATTTACTGCAAGTGTGTGGAATATGGCATCCTCGGTAAGCTGCCTCAGGAAGACCATCAGTTCATCCTCTGTTACATACCCCTTCTGGACGAGTACCCTTCCTATGGGAAGGTTCTGTTTCTTTGCATCTGCCAGGCAGCCCCTGATCTCTTCAAACTTTATCTTGCCTGCCTCTATCAGCCTGTCCGTAAGGAAGTTTCTGTAGCCCGGCTTGCTCACCGTTGCGAATACAATATTGCCCTTTTCAAGATAAATCTCTGCATTGAGGTTTGAGGATATCACGGAAAGCCTGCCCGAAAGAGCTGACATGCTTATGAACTGGAGGATGTCCGCAATGGAGAGGTTCTTCAGTTCACCCGAGAAGATGAGACCGCCTGACCTGACCACTTCGGTCTCTTTAAGCACCTCATGCATTATGTTCTTTACAAGCACCTTCAGCTCATGTTCAAAATAGTACTTGAAGAGTTTCTCCATCATCTCAACGAGGTTTTCACCATGAGCTTCCGCCGAGATGCCAGGGTGAACCACCTCCTCTTCCCTGTCCTGTTCCGTTCCTATTACCTCGGCTATCTTTGCCACAAGGTCGTCAGGTTCAAAGGGCTTCTGAAAATAATGGAGCACACCGAACTTCTCCTCAAAGGTCTGACCCACATCCTCTCCCTTGGCGGTTATGAGAATGAGAGGGATATCCTTCAGCTCCGGATCGGATCGGATGATCTTGCATAGCTTGTATCCATTCATCCTTGGCATGAGGAAGTCAACCAGTATGATTGAGGGATGAACCCTCTTTGCCATCTCAAGCCCCTCGTCACCATCCTCTGCTGTGTAAACCTCGTAGCCAGCCTGGGAGAGTACAATCTCTGCAAGACGCCTCACCGTGGGTGAGTCGTCTATGACCAGGACTGCCCTTTTCTCTTTCAATGACTCCTCCTTTTAAAATGTTTTAGCAACCTATTATCCTTTTCTTCTTTCCAGGTTTTAGTGATTTTATATAGGCCACAAGATCCTGCATTTCCTGCGACTCCTTTTGCAAAGGGTTACCTTTCAGTGCGATCTTGAGGCAAAAGTTTATGGCATCTGCCGGGTCATTGAACTCCCTGCCAATGATCCTGAAGACACTCTTTGTTCCGTTGATTCCCTTACCATCCCTGTGGCAGCTACTGCAGGTCCTGCCGTTACTACCAAGGGCCGGGTTGTTGAAAAGACTTTTGCCATTGTCAGCATTACCCGCAAAAGTGATTCCTGCAAAGACAATTACAGCCAGCACCGTCAGGGTTCTCAACAGAGCCTTTCTTTTCATTTTAGCACCTCCCGTTTTTTTGTCTTATCTTTCTCTCAGTATGTCCATGGCCTTTGCCAGAGAGAGCTTCATACGCGTGAAGGCATCTGCAAGGGCCCTCATCTCATCATTTGTTTTGATATCAAAATCCCTGTCCATCTTGCCCCTGCTGATATCCTCTGCCGTGGTAACAAAGCTCTCTATTGGCTTGATTATGCTTCTGTTGATCAGGATATTGATTATCATTATTACAAGGAAGAAGAATCCACTGTAGATGAGAGAGAAGAAGACCAGGGTCTTCTTGGCATTAGCAATGGGTATTGCTGTAGGTACGTATACCATCCTGATAGCAGCAATCTCGCCTTCCTGCCAGTTGAATCCGCCTTTCGTGCCATAGCGCTTCCTGATCTCCTTTGGGGCAAACATGGGATCTCCATGACATCTCAGGCAGTCAAAGGAGACCTTCAGGGGTTTCATGACCACATAGAACTCTCCCTCCTTTGTCTTCTTGAACCCCTTCCACTGTCCCTTCAGTTTGCCCTGTCGGAACTCCTTCAGTTTGCTCTCCTCAAAGCTGTCAGGGATATGATTTTTGTTGAAGGGGTTTATTGCGGCAACCTTGTAAGAGTAATTACCTGCAACCTTTTTTATTGATGCCTCCACCTCCCTGGCGATAAAAAGCCCTTTAACCATCTCGGGCGTTGATATATCACCACATTTCTTCTCTAAAAGAGGGCGAAGAACATTGGAGGTATATGCACCTGCCCCCTCCCAGGCTGCTAACATCAGCTTTGCCTCCTGTGATATCTCCCGGAAGGCATTATTCTTCAGGATATAATAACTCCCCAGTACTATGACAGGCAGTGAAAAGAGGTAGACGATCAGCATGATCAAGGTGAACCTCGTCCTCAACCTCATATTTCTGAACATAGGCAGCCTCCTTAAGATTTATGTTTTTTTATGTTTTATCTCAACCCATGCCGGTCATGTCTTGATAAAAGACGGCACTGTCATTCTATAATAACCATGTCAGCAATTCGTATTATGAATTAATGAAAAGATCAGTGACAGGTAAAAATACCTTTGATCTTTTCCTGCCTTCTTTGTTATAGAACCCCGCGCCTCTGGAGGTTTAATATTGTGCACTGAAATATTATATCATAATTATACTTAAGTCAAGAATTTTTTTAATTCCTACTGGATTGATTAATAATAACACCAACAAGTATTGTATAATTTTCTTATGGATAATAAGAGACCCCATACAGTACCACGGTTTGTGATTGTCGGATTTTTTATCCTGGGGCTTATTTCAGCTGTAGCCTACAGGGCGATTGTGGTGATCCAGCACATTGAACCCCGGTGGGTCAGGCCTGCATGGTATATCGGCACCCTTGGATATCTACTCTTTTTCCTTTACAGGTTTTCCATCAGCAGGAAGAGAAAACATGCCATCAAACAATACCAGCTGATAGAGAAGATAAAGAACAACGCCTGCCTCAATGACGAGGACAGAGAGGTGGTGGTTTATCTCCTCCAGTCACTCCGGAAATCAATGGAGGACAGGAATTACTTCATTATCTTCATCCTCTCCATAGTGGCCATTGTGGTGGATCTGATAATCTCATGAATGAAGTGTATTCAGGGTCAGGCTGGTGATCACCTCTGCATATCTGTTCGTTTTATAGATGTCCGAGGATCAGGAGGCGGGTTTCACAAACCACTGGTTGCTTTTAAGATCATGGTAGATCAGGTACTCTCTTTTGGTCTCAATGGACACAACCCTGAAGTACCGCCTTCTTTCCCTGAAATGAAGCCCCTCTTCAAGCCATTCCGAGAGGACCTTCACCACGGTTGAATGGTCATCAAAGAAGATCTCCCTTGGTTTTTCCATCCCTTTCATACCCGCATAGGCCCTCACATTGATCCTTTTCCAAAGTGTGCTCATCTCTCTCCATTGTTCCTTTCCGGGAAGAAATACCCCCCTATCTGGATACCGAAGAGAGGATATCCCTTACACTGAAGCTTCTTCCCAGGGAGTCGTAGATAACACCCTCTGAGGTGTCCAGCAGGGCAATTGCTCCTTTAAGGGCAAGACATATCTTGTTTTTATGGATCAAAGGGGTGCTGTTGTGATAGTGGCCATAGACTATCTTCTTGCCATAGTCATGATGATCATGCAGGAAATCCTCATCTCCCCACAGGAGAAACCCTTCTGCATTAGGCCCCTGCTCTTCAAGGGCCATCCCGCTTTCAATACCTGCATGAGAGAAGAAGTAATCCTTTAGTTCATAGGTAAGAACCGTTTCTCTGAGAAACTCTATATGCGTCCGTGGAAAGAGCGCCCTCAAAAATCCAATGGTTTCTTCTCTGTCAAGGGGGACCTCATGGCTGTCTTTCCTTATGAAGTAGCCCTCAATTGTGTAAAAGATCCTGTCTGGATCATCGCCGTAGGAGCTTATGCATGCCCTTCCCTCACCATATTCAAGCCAGGTGTACCAGTACTGCGTGTCACCGGAGAGGAGCTTCAGTAACACATCTTCATGATTCCCCCGAAGGAAGATGTTTCTTCTGTCTTTTTTGAGTTCAATGAGATACTCTAAGACCTCCCTTGATTCATGACCACGGTTAAGGTAGTCTCCAAGGAATACCAGCCTGTCCGAGCTACTGTATCCGGCAATCTGAAGTACCCTGATGAGCTTGTGATACTCTCCGTGTATATCTCCAATGACAAGGGTTCTTTCCCTCATAATTTATAATACACATTCTTTGAATGCCCTGTCCTGTATCTTGTTGTAATTGCCCCGTACCATGTTTGCTGCATCCCTGAGCACCCTTATTACCTCTGCCTTCCTGCCAAGTATCTCAAGGGTCTCCCTGAACAGAGCAGTTGCAACGGGTTTGAACCGGAGGTACTGGTCATAGTAGATAGTCTGATGGGAGAGACGTGAGAGATTTATAATCTCTTCAATTGTATCCGCCCAGTCCCGACCATATATCCTTTCCACATAGCTGACCAGATCCCTTTTTGTCAGTGGGATGTATCCATGTGCAGGAAGTGTAATGTAAAGCATCCTGAGTATTACCTTTAAAAACATCTCAGCGGATTTATGTCCTTCACAGTCCTTCCGGTCATCACAGCAGCTAATGGAGCAGCCCTTTTCTTTTACATCCCTTTCAAGTTTTGTAAGTGAACCATAGTACTGTACTGCAATATACTCATAGAATGTTTTGAAATAGTATGCAGGCATGGGCGGCGAGGCCTGATACCTTTTCATGATACCTGCAAGGTAGCCATCATCCCATAAAACCCTGCCATAGCGTATGGAGAAAGAAAAGGGTGATGACAAACGGAACAACTCCTCTGTATACTCAGGCCCGAGGACAATAAACTCCTTTTTCATTCCCTCTGCCTTCAGGGAGATATCTATCTCATGCTCAAAGACAACATCCCTTATCCTGTCAAAGCTATCCTCCCTGGTGATTATAACAATATCTATATCAGAGGTGCTTTCATTCAGATTATATGCAGCGCTTCCTATTACGACTATGCCATGGATACCCTGAAGGTGTGGCTTTAAAAAGGCAAGTTCATTATCAAGTTCTCTTTTTATCTCCTCTGAAAGCCTGTTTGCCCTTCTGTTGATGATAAGAGGGGGTTTCTCTTCCGCAACCTCTCCCCTGAGAGTCCTCAGAAACTCCTGGACATGATACAGAGAGTATGCTATCAGGGTACCAGAAACTGCTCCAAGCACTATAAAGAGCGAACCTGACAGAAAGAGTCCAAAGAGAGTGCCAGCAATTGTCAGTATCCGGAGTAGCAGCTCTGATTCAACAGGGCCTCCCAGCAACCTGGATAGGAGCAGAAGGGTGGCGTGGCTGCTCACATAAAATGCAGGCAAGAGCCCGAAGACCAGATAGGCTACGCCTCCTACCAGGGCACCGATGTTTCTTCCTTTTTTAAGCATTTCTATCCTTAACATAGTGTCCACCTGCCAGAAAAACAAGCATATTTGATGCCAATAGAAATTATTTGATATACAAAAATTTTTGATGGTTTCTTGATGCACAAATGCAAATCCATTTGCATTTGTGCAGTTCAAGCATGGATTGAGAACCTAAGAAAGGTCTATGAGGTGGGCCCGGGCCTGTTTTCAGAGAGGGTTACCGCAAGCTTGATGGCCTCTATACAGCTGCGTGGCTCTGCCCTGCCAGTCCATGCAATGTCATAGGCGGTGCCATGGTCTGGTGAGGTTCTTATAATGGGAAGTCCCAGGGTCACATTCACACCCTTATCAAAGGCTATCATCTTTAGGGGGATAAGCCCCTGGTCATGGTACATGGCAACCACAATATCCACCTTTGCTGTGTAGGCGAGTCTGAAGATAACGTCAGGCGGTATGGGACCCCGCACATTTATACCCTCTGATGCAGCCCTCTTCACCGCAGGTATGATTATCCTCTCCTCCTCATCACCAAAGAGCCCTCCCTCTCCGCTGTGGGGGTTAAGCCCTGCCACGCCGACTACCCCGTCCTTTATACCAAGGAGCCTTAAGGCCTCATCTGCAAGCACTATCTTCTCATATATGGCATCTTCGGTAAGGACCTCAGGGAGCCTTCGCAGTGCCACATGTGTTGTTACCAGCACAACCCTGAGAGGTCCACCAACAAGCATCATGGCATATCTCCTGGTGCCTGTCATCTGGGCAAGCATCTCCGTGTGTCCTGGCCAGTCAAGACCTGCAAGGTGAAGCGCCACCTTTGAGATGGGTGCCGTAACCATTGCACTGTACCGACCATTGAGACATCCCTGAAGAGCAGCCTTTATGTAATGATAGGATGCAAGACCGCTCTCCCTTGTGGGGGCGCCTTTCTTGAAAGAGGGGATCCTGTAAGGCTCTACAATCCTGAGATCTTTTATCTCCACTCCCGAGATTGCCGCTGCTTCGGCAAGAACAGCCCTGTCACCTATAATGATTGGTGTGCAGAGAGTGCGCACATCTGTGCTTGTTGCGGACTTCAGGGCTATCTCAGGCCCCACCCCCCCTGCATCACCCATTGTTATTGCTATGGTCCTTTTTCCCATAAAAGTTGAGAACCCGCGGCTCGGGTCTACTCAATCCTGAAATGCAGGCTCTTCAACAAGAGCCCATCCTCGGTGGTGATATCCACCCTCCAGCTACCGGTCCACTGGGGGAGGATCCGCTTGCTGCTGTAGGTCCTCCAGTTTGCAGACCGCACAGGCAGTGAGACCTCTGCCATGAGTCTGTCATTGAAAAACCAGAGGTGCTTAATATTGGTCTCTCCGGTGGCTCCCTCAATACGGGTGAATGCAAAGAGCTTACCTACTGATGAGGGAAAGACCTCGCCAGTCTCCTGTGGCGTTCTGTCCACCACATCCCTGCATATAACAGCCTCTGTGACCCTTAAACCCCTTTCTTCTGGTGTGCCGGCAAAAGAGGAGGGGGACAAGAGGAGGATGAGGAGGATTGAAAAGATTGCGGTACTTTTCAAAGACATTATTACCTCCTTTACGTCCGTTGACTATCTCCTGTTTTCCCTGGAGTCTATCATTATTGTAACCGGCCCCTCATTAACCAGTTCTACCATCATCATGGACCCAAACTCTCCCTTTGCAACCCTCAGGCCCTCTGCCATGGCCATCTTTATAAACCTCTCATAGTAGTGCCTTGCACGGTCAGGCTGCTCTGCATTTTCAAAAGAGGGCCTGTTGCCCTTTCGGGTCCTTGCAGATAGCGTGAACTGTGATATTACAAGGACATCACCCCCGATGTCAAGGACAGAGAGGTTCATCTTTCCGTAGGGGTCTTCAAATATCCTTAGATTCAGCGTCTTTTTCAGTACGTACTGGAGATCATCCTCGGTGTCGCCCTTTTCAACACAGAGAAAGACGAGCAGCCCCTTTTCTATGGAGCCGATGCATTTATCCTCAACACTTACGGATGCCTTGCTGACCCGCTGAAGCAGTGCCTTCATCTGCTCTGGAGTCTCTTTTCCCACTCAACAGCCTTGTTATAGTGCCTGAACCTGCGTTCAAGCTCCCTGAATCGGGGGGTATGGGCCCTCATCCTCCCCCTGTGGTCCTTTTTTATTCCCAGGTAGGCATGAAGCATCTCATGATAGAGGACATACTCTATGAAGTACGATGGTACCCCGGGGCTGTCAAGTATGGGGTTTATCCGTATTGTCCTTGTTTCAGCGTTATAGCTTCCCAGGGTCCTTTTCCTCACTGCCCGTCTGGGTGACCTCCTGCCCCAGGTTACAATGGTATCCAGCTGGCCTGAAAAATACTCCCTGTTTAGCCTGTCAAAGAGCCTTTTCAGATTATAGACCCTGCCCACAGGTTCTATCCGTCCTGTAAGTCTTGCCTTTTTTCTAATCCTCCAGCGGTTCTTTTTGAAGTATTCGTTTATCAGGGGTGTCTTTCTCCCGGGATTTTTAAGTAGCTGGCCTATCTCCTGCACAACATCAAGGGGTGCATCCATGAATATACGTTGCAATCTCAGTGAGATATGACCCTTTTTCCTGGTAAAACTTATGATATTGACCCTGTTGTCCGTATAGGTTATGGAGATGCTACAACCTGTGATCCGCTCCAGTATTCTTTTGATATTCATAACAAAACCCCTTCTTCCTGCCCTCCCTGTGGATAAATCGGGGATACCTGTAATAACTAAAGATATAAAAAATCCATCAAAATGGTCAAGGAGAACCTGTACTCCCAAAAGGGCGAAGGAGAGGTCATGCACAGAAGCAGACGTATAGGAATTGCCTTGGAGAAAATCAAAAGAGGTTAAACTAATCCCTCCTATTGCCCCACAGTCCCTTCACATCCTCCATGATCTGGTAGCCACAGGGCACAAGAATGAGGGTTATTACAGTGGCAAAGAGCACACCGAAGGCAAGGCTGAGGGCCATGGGGATGAGGAACTTTGCCTGCACACTCCTCTCGGTGATTATCGGTATAAGCCCGGCAAAGGTGGTAAGGGTGGTGAGTATAACAGGCCTGAACCTGACGGCTGTACCCTTCAGTATGGCGCTGAATGTGTCAGTGCCTTCCTTCCTGAGCCTGTTTATCTCTGCAAAGAGTATGAGGGAGTCATTGACCACTACACCTGAAAGCCCCACCACGCCAAAGAGGCTCATTATGCTCAGGTTCATGCCCATGAGCATATGGCCGAAGATGGCTCCTATGATTCCGAAAGGTATGGCTGACATGATAATGATGGGCTGGCCAAAGGACCTCAGGGGTATGGCTATCAGGGTATATATGAGAACCAGGGCGAGTATGAAGCCCCTCATCACATCTGACATTGATTCCTGCTGCTCCTTGCCCTCACCAGCTATTGTGTATTTCAGATCAGGGTAACGTTCCTTCAGCCGTGGAAGCACCTTCTCGGTCATCTCTTTCCTGAGTTCATTTGCGTTCATAATATTCTCATCCACCTCGGCACTCACAGTTACTATTCGCTTTCTGTCCCGTCTTGTTATGGTTACATAACCCCTCGTCTTTTCAATACTGGCAACCTCCATAAGGGGTATCTCTCTGCCATCGGATGTACGGATATACATATCAAGAAGACTTTCAAGCCTTTTCCTTTCCTCCTCAGGATACCTTACCAGCACCTTTACCTCATCCACTCCTCTCTGGATCCTCAAGGCCTCGGCACCATAGAAGGCTGCCCTCACCTGGGTGGCAAGATCAGCAAGTGTTATCCCCAGGCTTTCTGCTGACGGTTTCAGCGAGAGGCGGAGTTCCTCCTTTCCGGGTATATAACTGTCCTCAATATCATAGACACCTGGATACTCCTTCAGCTCCTTCTTGATCTCTTCAACTGCCTTGTGAAGTAAAACCTCGTTGCCCATGGTCAGGTCAAAGGATACAGCCTTGCCCGCGCTGAAGAGTTCGCTGTAGAAACGGACACTCTCTGCGCCGGGGACCTCGCCCACCTTACGTCTCCAGATATTTGTGACCCTTGTGGTGCTCAGTTCCTTTCTTTTCTCTGCACCGATCAGCTGTACGATCACCTGTCCCACATGGCTGCCTGACGGTAAGGGCCCTGTACTGCTACGGTGGCCCATGGGGATCTGTGAGCCAAGCACAGAATAGGTATACCTTATGAGCGGTTCCGAGCTGTCCTTTCTGAGTTTTTCAGCCTCTCCTGCTGCCTCTATTGCAGCCCTTTCTATCCCTTCAATGACCCTCAAGGTTTTGCTGTAGGGGGTGCCTGGTGGCATTGTGACCTCACAGACCATCCTGTCGCTTTCAACCTTCGGGAAAAAGGTAAACTTTACCCTCCCACCCAGCCATAGCCCCAAAGAGATGAGCAGGATGGCTATACCAAGGGCAATTGTGAGATACCTCCATCTCAGCGATAAGGTGAGGATCCTTTTGAAGGGACCTTCAATAAAGCCCATCATGCACCTGGAGACGAAACTCTCCTTCCTGCCCCTCTTTGACGGCAGTCTTGATCTTGACAGATGTGCGGGAAGGATGAAAAGCGCCTCAAGGAGCGAGCCCATAAGCACAGCAATAACCACCACGGGGATGTTCTTTATGACCTTGCCCATCACACCGGTGCCAAGAAGGAGCGGCCAGAAGGCTGCCATGGTTGTCAATACAGAAAATATGACCGGCACGGCAACCTCCATGGTCCCCTCAACAGCAGCCTGTAAGGCAGGTATCCCTGCCTCCCTTTTCCTGAAGACACTCTCACCAACCACAATGGCATCATCCACGACAATGCCGAGTACCATGATAAAGGCAAAGAGGCTGACCATATTGATGGATACGTTGTAGTAGGGCAGAAGATATATACCGAAGGCAAATGCAATGGGTATCCCCAGCGTTATCCAGAAGGAGAGACGCCTGTTAAGGAATACCCCCAGTACAACCACAACAAGCACCATACCATAGGCCATGTTCTTGAGCAGAAGGCTCAGTCGGGCCTTCAGTATCTCCGAGCGGTCCCCGAAGGTGTCCACATTGATCCCCGGTGGAAGGGTGGGGCGCACCTCCTCTATATATCCCTTCACCTCAGAGGCCACTGTAAGGGCATTCTCCTTGCCGATCCTGTAGACCAGTATACCCACGGCAGGTAAGCCGTTGAACCTGGAGCCCTTCTCAGGCTCCTCAAATGTGTCCTTTATCACTGCAATGTCAGAGAGGGTCACCTCTGTTCCGTCAGGCCTGCTAAGGACAACTATATCCCTGTACTCAGATGCACGGTACTTCCTTCCCTTGGCCCTCAGAAGTATGTATCCTGAGCCCTCCCTGATCTCACCACCCCCAAGGTCCATGCTCCACTGCCTTACGATCTTTGCCACCCTGCTGAGTGTGAGGTTGTACTTTCTCAGATTCTCCTCAGGTATCTCTATGGCTATCTCAGGGCTGCTCACACCATAGACCTCTGCCTGGGTCACGTGGGGAAGGCGGGTTATATCATCCTTTATCCTTTCAGCGTAATCCTTCAACACATGAAGCGGTGCATTGCCATAGACAGCCACATTCAACACAGGTGCCTTGAATACGAACTTCTTGATGACAGGCCTTTCGGCATCCTCCGGCAGGGTGGTTATGCGATTCACCTCGGACTTTATATCATCCAGTAGCTTGTCCAGGTCCCAGCCCTGAACCGCCTCCACCTCAAGGATTGCCACCCCCTCCGAGGCATAGGCGTTTATCTCCTTTATCCCGTCAAGCCCTGATACAGCCTCTTCAATCTTCTTTACAACACCCTCTTCCACCTCTGATGGTGATGCACCCGGATAGAGCACTGTAATGGTGACCTTGTCTGCCGCGGTCTCGGGGAATATCTCCACCTTTGCATGAATGGCGGATAGCACGCCGGCAAGGAGCACAAAGACCATCAGCAGGTTTGCTGCCACATGATTTTCAGTAAACCATGCAATAATTTTCTTCATGATTCAATCCGGACCTTCATCCCCTCTGTCGCACCAGGTGGCGGGGTGACCACAATCAGCTCACCATCCTTCAGCCCCCTGCGCACAATGTATCTCCCATCCGTGGAGCGTACTATCTGGATCATCCGCCTGTTGATCCTCTGCCGGGCGTTGACTATCCAGACAAAGGGCTCGCCCTTCTCTGTCCACTGGACTGCAGATTTTTCAACAATCGCTGCCCCCTCAATGGTGCGACCCTTCATCCTTGTCCTCACGAAGGTCCCAACGGCAAGGGGTGGCAGCGTGGCATAAGGGGCTCTTACCACAACAACAACGGGGATGGTCCTGGTCTTTTCATCAGTGATCTCAGCCCGCCCGATATATCCATGCCATTTGTACAACCTTCCGCCAATGGTGGCCTCAACCTCTGCGAGGGAGCCCCGGGGCTTTCTGGTATTAAATCCAGGGATCTCCACATACCCTGCGTCCCTGTCGTTCAGGCTTACCTTTATCTCAACACGGTCAACGGAGAAGACCCTGGCAACTGCCTGGCCTGCCCTCAGGTACTGCCCCACACCCACGTCTTCATCTACCACAACACCACTGAAAGGTGCCTTTATCTCTGTACGCTGAAGATCAAGCCTTGCACGTTGCAGAGAGGCCCGTGCTGCCTCAATAGCCGCCTCTGTGGCCTCAATCTCTGGGAGTTTCAGTAAAAGCGGGGGGGCAGGAAGGTCCGGATTGGCCTCCTTCCATTCCCTCTCTGCCTCTGCAGACTCCACCCTGAGCTGATGTAGCCTTGCCTGCTGTGCCTTGAGCTCAGCCTCTGCCTTCTTGAGCGCAGCAATGTAGTCCGAGTCATCAAGCCTTATGAGGGTTTCACCCTTGCTGAAACGCCCTCCCCCTACAAGATTTTCAGAGACATATACCACCTTCCCTGAAACCTGCGGGACGATCTCTATCTCTGTGGAAGGACCAACAGTGCCATTGCCTATCACAACAACATCCACAGGTCCCTGTCTCACCCTTGCCACTGTTACCAGTGGGGCAATCTCCCGGGGCCTTATCTTCTTTATCCTTTGTTTTGTGGCAATCAGTTTTCTTGTCACCATAAGGCCTGACAGGATTATAATGACCACCAGAAGGATCTGTAATACTATGGAGACCCATCTTTTCATATTACCTCCGAGATTGTGTTCAAACCTTTATATGGCATTGGCACAAATGGCTATCCCTCCTCCCAGGTGCCTCCCAGTGCCCTGTACAGGAAGACCCTGTTGGTCAAGATAGCTGTTTCCACATCAATAAGCCTCTCCTGTGCCTGAAAGAGCTGTCTTTCAAGCTCAAGCACCCTGAGGAGATCCACAAGCCCACGCTGGTATCTTGAAAGGGAAACCCTGTAGGTCCTCTGGACCTCTTTCAGGAGTTCAAGAAGATGCCCCCTTTCCTCACGAAGCCGCTGTCTTTTCATCAGAGCGCTTTCCACCTCATAGAATGCCTGAAGCACCGTCTTTGCATATGCAATAACCCTCTGTCGGTACCTTGAGAGCGCTGCCTCTTCCGATGACCTGAGTTTACCGGCATCAAAGAGGGGCTGCAGCACCCCGGCTGATAGCCGCCATAGCAGGCTTTCTGGCCTGAAGAGGCCTCTCAGTTCGTCGCTGACCCAGCCGTAGCTTCCGGTGAGGCTGATCTGCGGGAACCTCCTTGCCCTTGCTGCCTTCAGCTCCTCAAAGAGAGCATCCATCTGGGCCTCTTTTTCCCTCAGGTCAGGCCTTCTCATGAGGAGTTCCGAGGGTAGACCCACGGCCACCGGTTTGAGCTTGCTGATATAATCCCTCGCAGGGTCTGTTTTTATATACCCGGGGTATCTGCCAGCAATGATGGATATCCTCTGGGACAGATCCCTTGCCTGCCTTTCAAGCACAGGCAGCCTTGCCTCTGTCTCTGAAAGTCTGCTCCTTGCCTGGAGCAGGTCAAGATAGGAGGAAAGCCCCCTTCTGTAGCGTCTTTTAATTATCTCAAGTGTCTTTTTGTTGTTTTCTATCCGTGTGTGTAAAAGCCCGATCTTTCTCTGTAGCCCTATCATCTCAAAATAAAGGCTGGCAAGGTCTGCTACAACGGTCTGGATGACAGTCCTTCTGTTCTCCTCTGATGAGACAAGCCTCTGAAAGGATGCCCTCTCAGAGGAGGAGAGCTTCCCCCAGAGGTCAAGCTCATATGCTGCAACGGCAGCAGGCCTGATGGTGGTAGCTGTGGTGGATGAGTTGGTAACGCCCTGAGGCCCCGGGTATGACTGCCTCTGTCTGGTGATATCCGCCTGAAGGTTGACCGTGGGGAAAAGCCCTGCCCTGCTCACACCCAGATCTGCCCTCGCCTCAAGGACACGCTCTGCTGCAAGCCTTATATCATGGTTGTTCCTGAGTGTCTCGTCAACGAGCCTGTCAAGCACGGGGTCGTTGAAATCCTTCCACCATCTGGAAGAAACCCGGGGGGCCTCGGTGCTCCGGGGTGCGTTTCTATAACCCCCGGGGATGTTTATAGGGGGTGTCTCCTCCACAAGGGGAGCACACCCGGTTATAAGGATCAGTACTATCAGGCATAGATATCTCATCTGTCACCTTTAAGTCCGTAAAGTGAAAACCTGACAATATGTTCAATAAGGGTATCGGCAAACCTGTCATCAAATCTCTTTCCTGTTACACTGGTTATCATCTTTCTTGCGAGATTGAAGTGCATTACCTGGGCGATGATGCTCAGCACATATAGTATCTGTTCATCTCTTTCCGTATCAGGAGGCATATGGGGGCTGAGGAGCCCGAGCAGGTCGGTAAAAAAGGGCATTATCACCTCTTTGTGGAATATCCCGAAGGCCTCTGTTGGACGGTTTGTCTCCCTGGCCATCAGTTTATGGTGGAGGCGGCGCTGCTTCTCTGAAAAGGGGCTTTTCAGGAATGCCCTTGCAAGGGTCCTTATTATCTTTTCAGCATCGGGCTTCTTGTCAGTGCCTATCTCCTTCCAGAAGTTTTCCTGGACCCTTCTGGCCCTTCCGGCCATCCGTTCCCTGAAGACAGCAAGATAGAGCCCCTTTTTGTTGCCAAAGTGGTAGTTTACCGCTGCCACATTGCATCCTGCCCTTGCCGTTATCTCCCGTACGCTCGTACCATCAAACCCCTTTTCTGCAAATAGCTCCTCTGCAATGGAGAGTATCCTCTCTCTTGTTGACTCCACTGGAGATATGGACTCCTTTGATTTTGTGATTAGATGGTCAGGATGAGGCCATCGTTTTAATCAAACGTTTGTTTAGTTTATCATCCCATCCCTGATATGTCAAGTCATCAGGAGAAAAATCCTCAATAGAATAATGTCTGGTGAAGAAGTCTGAAGCGGACAAAGACTATCTCAGAAGATGTACATTACCCAGCCTGACCCTCTGCAGCCCCTCTGCCTTTGCCACCTCCAGACATCTCCGGGCAAGATCCCTTGTTGTAAGTGAAAGGTCAGACATATAAAAGTGGGGATAATATGCAAGGAGACTGTAGGGGATCTCCGGATCAATGGATGCTATAAACTTCGCAATGCCCCTGATCTCTACCTCGTCAATATAGCCTGGCACCAGGAGCGTGCTTGCCACCACCAGGGGTGGCGAGGTTCTCTTTTTCCCCCTTGCCCCGGCGCAGGCGAAATTCTCTATTGTCCTCTCATTTGTAACACCTGTGAGGACCCTGTGTAGTGTGTCATCCCATGCCTTGAGGTCAAACTTTATGGTTCCACCGGTCTGCCCGGAAAGCTCTATCATCTCACCCAGTAGCGCCCTGTTCATGGTGCCATTGGTCTCATAGCAAATCCGGAGGATCCTTTCCCTGTGTCTCTTCACCGCCTGTCTTGAAGCATTCAGGGCAAAGGGTAGCTGGGGGGTGGGATCACCACCAAAATAGCAGATACATGATGTCCTGGCATCAACAGCAGACAGCAGTTCCTCCACCTTTACTGTATCTGGCTTCAGTGTCTCTTCCCTGAAGTGCCAGTTCTGACAGTAGAGACAGTTCAGCGTACAGGCATGGAAGAAGACAGCCAGGTTTTTATAACCGTACTCCGGTCCCTTTGTATAGGAGTACTGGGGATACCCGGCGTCAGAGCCGCCGGGGCAGACCCAGTCAGCCACACAATTGGTGGGAAGGGGATCGTGGTACCATGAGAGCTTGCCAACCTGTGAGCTTACCCCAACCAGTCTTCCCTTCTCATTCCTCTTGAGCCCACAGTATCCATAACTACCTTCAGGTATAGAACACTCGTTCACACATACAGGACACTTTATCCCATCCTGTGCATGAGGAGGTTCAGGTGGAAGACCGAATCTCCTGCGGCTTTTCCGGTGTGTTTCATAAGCTATCTCCAGGGCCTCGTCAGGCCTCTTCCTGATACACTGAAGACAGACACCGGGTCCCCCGGATATTGTTGTTGAGCTCCTGTTACAGAGGTTGCATCGTCCCATGATACTTCGTTGTGCCTTCACCCAGACAGTCTTTTGCAAAGCTGAGCCACCCTGGCACCAAGCTTGAAACCGTCCTCCTTTGTCTTGCTGTCAGGTGCTCCCACACATGCCACTCCGTAATGGCCTGAGGCGCTCATGGGATCACCCACGATTATCATCCCGTAAATCAGCATGCACTGGAGGATTGAAAATATGGTAGTCTCCTTACCACCCGTAGGATGCCCACCCGTTGCAAAGGCAGCCCCTACCTTGTTCTCCATCTTTCTTCTTATGCCTACAAACTCATCAAATATCCTTTTCAGATCATAGGCCATAACACCAAAATACACAGGAGAGCCTGCTATTATGCCGGAAGCCCTCAGGAAATCATCCTTTGTTACCTCAGAGGTATCTTTCATTACCGCCTTTACCCCCTCTGATTCCACACCCTCTGCAATAGCCTCGGCCAGCTTCTTTGTGTTACCTCCCTTTGAATAATAGAGTATCAAGACCTCCATCCTGCACCTCCTTTTTCATTTTGCACTATTGAGACAATATGACAGATTATTCTCACATATTGAAAAAACAAGCTAACCGTCTTTTCTTTTATGATAAGATAAAGAATGGAAAAAAATCACATCTGTTCAAAACAAATCCCTATCAAGGCAGGGCACCTCATAAAAATAAATGGACAGCGAGCGTAACCCAGTGTGAAACACTGGGTAAAGCGAGCGAATGTAATTAATCTTAACACTCCTTACATTAGATTCCCTGTGGCCTGCCACAGGGAAGATCAGCCAACCACAGGATTAA
>DROX01000285.1 GCA_011321725.1 Nitrospirota bacterium
CTGATCAGGGTTGCCCTTAACATCAGATATTGATCCTGCCACCTATAAGCTGGCCAAGGATGGCTGCAATGAGAAAGAGGGGGATATAGTGATAATCAAGATGGGATGTAACCCTTGCAAGGAATACCACGGGGATGGGCAGGTGGATATAGAGGAACCACTTGAAGGAATACTTCCTGCACTTTGAGCGTAGCAACCCAAAGGGCAGGTTCAGCATCAATGTAAAGGAAAACAAACCCAAAACAACTGCAATTTTGGTAAGCATTTGTATTATTATATTACAAACAATAAAGACCTTACAAGGAGGATTTTATGGAGGTTGGCAGGCTCTTCAAGGAGAGTATTCTTGTTGTAAAGGACAACACAATAATAGTCTTTCCCCCGATTCTTGCATCATTCCTGACCAATGTACTTCTCATTGTCACTATGGGAAGCATGATCTCAGCCGGCATGGAACAGAAGAAATTATCCGTGACTTTACTTCTCGTTGTTACACTTATAAGCTTTGGCATTCAGTCCCTTTCACATGCCATAACAGTGGTAATGGCCTCCCAGGTACTGAGAGAGAACCGCTGTTCCCTCAAGTATGGCTTTACTGAAACAATGAAAAGGTTCGGCAGCATATTCAGCGCAGGTGTGCTTCTGGGGATTCTCTTTACCATTGGTATGATGCTTTTTGTTATCCCCGGTCTTGCAGTGCTTTATATCTTCATGTTTACCTTTGTTGCCATAATTCTGAAGTCACTGCATACCCTTGAGGCAATGAAGGCAAGCTACCAGGTGGTAAGGGCAAACATAACGGATACCCTCTTTTTATACCTCTCACTACTTGGGACATCATTATTAGTGGGTATCGTGGGGAGGATATTCCTGAAGATCCCTCTGCTGGGTCAGATTATAAACGCGCTCTTGATCGGAGCCCTCTTTGCCTTTGTAGCGGTTGTGCTTGTTAAATCCTTCAGGCTGCTTGAGGCAGGATAGTTACTTTTTACCTTTAAGAGCACGTTCCACAGTCTTTATGGCGCAGAACTCACCACACATGCTGCATACGTCCTTTTCTGTGGGGGGTCTTTCCGCTCTGTACTGTCTGACCTTTTCAGGGTCAAGGCTGCAGCCTATCTGACCCTCCCAGTCCAGGGCCTTTCTGCAATGTGCCATCCTGTTGTCCCGGCTCATTGCACCGGGAACCCCCTTTGCAATATCCGCAGCATGGGCTGCGATCTTTGAGGCTATCACGCCCTCCCTTACGTCATTTATATCAGGCAGCCTGATATGTTCTGCTGGGGTTACATAACATAGGAAATCGGCGCCGGCCCATGCCGCAATGGCACCTCCTATGGCAGCAGCTATATGGTCATAACCCATTGCCACATCTGTTACAAGAGGACCAAGTACATAAAAGGGTGCACCCTTACAGATCTCCTTCTCCATCCTGATGTTCAGTTCAACCTGATGCAGGGGCACATGTCCAGGCCCCTCAATCATGCTCTGTACACCTGCCTCAGCAGCCCTCTGATGAAGCTCACCAAGGATTACAAGTTCCTCTACCTGGGCCCTGTCTGTGGCATCCTGCAGACAGCCTGGTCTCATGCCATCACCAAGGCTCAGGGTTACATCATATCTCTGTGCAATCTCAAGGAGTCTGTCATAATGCTCATAAAGGGGGTTTTCCCTCTCATTGAATATCATCCATTCTACCAGAAAGGCCCCCCCGCGGCTTACCACATCAAGGACCCTTCCCTCCTTCTTCAGATGTTCTATTGCGTGCATTGTCAGGCCTGAATGGACTGTTATGAAATCCACTCCTTCGCTGCATTGCTCCTCAATAACACGGAAGAGTTCATCCACTGACATCCGTACAATACTGCCATGGGTTTCAGCAGCCCTGAGTGCTGCCTCATATATGGGTACGGTACCAACAGGGATAGGCGACTTTCTGAGCATGAGCCTTCTTATATCCTTTATGGGACCACCTGTTGAGAGGTCCATCACAGCGTCTGCCCCATATCTCACTATCACATCAAGTTTTTCCATCTCCTCATCAAGGGAGATCTTATCCTTTGATGTGCCTATATTGGCGTTGATCTTTGTCCTCAGTCCCCTTCCGACGGCCACCGGATCAATATGGTGCAGCCTGTTGCGGAGGATTACAGTGTAGCCTTCTGCAATATCTTTGCTTAGCCTTTCAGGGCTTATACCCTCAAGTTCGGCACAGCGCCTTATCTCTTCCGTTATTTCGCCCTTTTTTGATAGTTCCATACGTGTCATTTTAATAACCTCACAATTCTTTCGGTTTTTTCTTTTATGTTATCAGATGAAAGTATGGCAGATATCATTGCCACACCAAAACTTCCGGTATTCATCACATCCATAAGATTGTTTTCATTGATCCCGCCTATGGCAAATACAGGGATTTTTATATTTTCCACAATCTCTCTCAGCCTCTTCAGCCCCTGAGGAGGCCCGTATTTGAGCTTAGAAGGTGTCTCATATACAGGACCGAATGTAATAAAGTCAGCCCCTTCGGATTCTGCCTTCACAGCCTCCTGCAACCCATGGGTGGATACCCCTATCAGGAGCCTTCCCCTGGCTGCCTTTCGTGCGGCATGAACGGGAAGGGAGTTGCCACCAAGATGTACACCCTCTGCATCCACTGCCAGTGCAATATCAACCCTGTCGTTTATAAAGAGCCTGGCCTTGTATTTATAGGTTATTCTCCTGAGTTCGTAGGCCCTCATCAGTACATCCCTCAGGGGCAGGTCCTTCTCCCTGAGTTGAACCGCCCTGACGCCACCACGGAGTGCATCCTCAATTGATTTGTAATAATCACCCCCTGTAGTTTTCCTGTCCGTTATCAGATATAGTTTGAAATCTATCATACCACTGTCTCGAGCCATATGAAGAGGATGTTTTCCAGAAGGAAGGTGATCCCGGCAAGCACCCAGAATACCCTCTCCAGTGTCTTCGGTTTCAGCCTTATCGCTGAGAATACACCTGTGAGTATCAAAAACCATATGATGGATACCCATTTCAGGCCCCAGGGTGAGACCCACAGAACAAGCAGGGATATGAATACCCCGAGTCCAAGAAATGGAGCCCACATGTTAATAAAACACAACCTCTCCCTTAGCCGTCTTATCCTTAAAGCCCCGATCATATAGACCTGCCACCAGGCGCCCATGAAGAGAAACATCACAGCATAACGGTCAAACCTTGCAAGGGTCTCCTCCCTGAGGGGGAATGCCTTTGTCTCAATTGCCCATATAGTAAGTATGAATACAGCCGGGACAAGTGCTGTAAAGACGAAACCGCAGAGATCAAGCACATAAGAGCCAAGTGGCACATCCTCCTTTCCCTTCTTTTCTTCCTTTGCATTGAGAAAGAACTCAACTCCAAGAATCACTGGCACCACGAGGTAGACCAGTTCCTGATACCTGTAGGCCTCCATCTGCCCCTACCTCCCCTTCATTTTAGTCGGTTTGTGTGGAGCAACAGTGTTTAGTCTTTGTTCATCGCTCCATCTATATAAGCATTCCCTCAAGGGGACTGCTTGCTGTTGCATAGAGCTTCTTTGGTATGCGACCTGCCCTGTAGGCAAGCCTTCCCGCGATCACTGCATGTTTCATCGCCTCTGCCATGGCAATGGGGTCTTTGGCACCTGCAATACCCGTGTTTATAAGCACAGCATCACAGCCAAGTTCCATTGCAATGGTGGCATCAGAGGCGGTCCCGACACCCGCATCAACCACCACGGGTACATCCACTGTCTCCAGGATTATTTTAATATTATAGGGGTTTCTGATGCCAAGCCCGGACCCTATAGGAGCACCAAGGGGCATCACTGCTGCAGCACCTGCATCAACAAGCCTCTTTGCGGTAACGGGGTCGTCATTCGTGTAGGGAAGCACAATGAATCCCTCTCTGGCAAGAGTCTCTGTTGCCTCAAGCAGGCCTGTAACATCAGGGAAGAGGGTCTTCTCGTCACCTATTACCTCAAGCTTTATCAGATCAGATATGCCTGCTTCTCTTGCAAGCCTTGCATATCTTAGTGCATCCTCTACCGTATAGCAGCCGGCGGTGTTTGGTAGTATCTTGTATTTCTTGGGGTCAATATAGTCAAGGAGATTCGGCGATTTCCTGTCAAAGACATTAACCCTTCTTACCGCAACGGTAACCACATCTGTTCCTGATGCCTCAATAGCCCTTGCCGTTTCTTCAAAATCCCTGTACTTCCCGGTGCCGACCCACAATCTGGATTTGAACTCTACCCCTTTTATTACCAACCTGTCGTCCATGATCCACTCCTTTCTTTGGTTATAGAAGATGAAATATCATTTCACTTAAAATAAATACTGACAAGGTCATACAGGCCCGCCTTGTCTCTCTCAGAGGTATCAATAGCTCCTCCCCCAACGAAACTTACCACCTCTATGGTGTCACCATCGTTGATCTCTGTATTGCCGTAATCCCTCTTTCTGATTATCTTCAGATTAAGCTCCACAGCTACCCTCTCGGGGTGTATGTTGAGTTCTTTCAAGAGGGCCATCACTGTCTTTGCGTCTGTCTCATATTCCTGTCCGTTTAATCTGACCTTCATGACCATAAACAAAAAGACCATATCCCTGATGGAATACGGTCTTTCTGAACTTCCCTTTCCCTACGCCGGTATTATCCGGATCAGGTTCAAAGGGTCCCACACATCCATCGTAACTGATGAATGTGCGGTTCTCAGGCTTACCGCCTCCCCCAGGGAATACCTTAAGTGATTTAAAGTATCCTTTAGTGAAATTATCCAGATCCAGCAATAAAGCTACAACAATTCCAAAGGCTGAATCAGGATCCTTTTTTAAGTATAGATAATGTAAGAAAGGATTGTCAATTAAATAACTGACAGGGGTTCCTTCATATCTCCCTATAAATACAAATTGCTGCCCCGGGGCTAAAGTGAAAGCATGTCCCTTTTCATGAGCAGATCAATAACCTTCTCTACAGCCTCATCAATTGTTATTTGTTCGGTATCAAGCACAAGATCAGGAGATTCAGGCTCTTCATAGGGTGAGGATACTCCTGTATAGTTCTTTATGATTCCTGCACGTGCCTTTTTGTACTGTCCCTTTGGATCACGACGCTCGCACTCCTCTATGCTGCATTTAACATATATCTCAAAGAAATTGTCCCCCTCAAAACGGCTTCGTATGTACTGCCTGTCCTCTCTGAAGGGTGATATGAAGGCAGCAAGCACTATTATGCCCGCGTCAACAAAGAGCTTGGATATCTCGGCAATCCTTCTCAGGTTCTCCCTCCTGTCCTCCCGGCTGAAACCAAGATCAGAGTTTATCCCATGGCGTATATTATCTCCGTCAAATACATAGGCTCGCACACCCCGTTCAAAGAGATTCCTTTCCACCTTATGTGCGATGGTGGACTTTCCAGAGGCGGAAAGTCCTGTAAACCACAGTAGCCCGCTTCTATGACCGTTTATGCGATTCCTGTCCTCTCTTTTTACATCCCCATCATGCCATACAACATGGTTTTCCCTTCTGTCCACGCTGCCCTCCTTGTTTTTTTCATAGAATATATTCTATCACAACCCTGTCCTGCTTTACATTAAAAACCCCCACAATACATGTTAAAAAAACTATTAGGGGGTGTTGACTTTTTATATCAACATATGTTTATATATTAATATGAAAAAGGTGGCTGAACTGTTCAAGGTGCTCTCAGATGTAAACAGGCTCAGGCTGCTCATGGTGCTTGACAGGAAGGAACTCTGTGTATGCCAGTTGATGGGAATTGTGGGTCTGTCACAGCCCCTTGTGTCAAGGAACCTCTCCATCCTGAGCCGTATGGGGTTCCTTGAGGAACGCAAAGAGGGCAAACTGAAGTTCTACAGGATAAAAAAAGACATGACTGACGAAAAAAGGGCTATAATGGAGCTACTGAGAAGTGCCCTGTCAGATGATGACGTATATCTGCAGGATATAGAGGCTGTTCAGGACTGTACAGAATTCCAGAAGCGCACCGGCAGATGCGACATGGATGCCTTCAGGGAGTTCATGAGATGGAGGATGGAGAAAAAAAGCAAAAGAGATACCCGGAAGGAGGCGGTATGAGATACAGGATGGTAATCATTGCACTGGTTCTGGTGATAATTATTCCCCCAACCACCATATGGGCAATGGAAAAACTATCCCTCAGAGAGGCTATTGAGATGGCCATGAAGGGCAATCCGGAGATCAGGGCATTCACCTGGTCTGTAAGGGCACATGAGGAGGATATAAATATTGCCCGTGCCCATTGGTATCCGAAACTGATCATGGAGGAACGATTCCTCAGAACAGACAACCCCACCTATTCCTTCATGGCAAAACTGAACCAGGAGCGATTTACCCAGGCCGATTTTGCAATAGATGCCCTGAACAACCCTGAACCAGTGAGTGACTTCCAGACCTCCTTCAGGTTTGAACAGCCCCTTTATGCGCCTCAGATATCCATAAGGATAGATATGGCAGAGGGCACACTGAAGTCACGAAAACTGGAGTTTGAAAGAAAAAAGGAGGAGGTGGCACTGAAGGTTGTAAAGGCATATCTGAATATACAGAAGGCAAAGGCATATGTTGCGATATCCAGAAAGGCTGTAGAGGATGCAAAAGAGCATAAGAGGCTTGCCATGCTCAGATATGAAAACGGGCTGGGGCTTTACTCTGACCTCTTAAGGGCTGAGGTGGCACTGAAGGATGCTGAAAGGAAGCTTACCTCCTCAGAGACATCTCTCAGCATTGCCCGCAAGGCCCTGGGGCTGCTCCTTGGCAGCACAGAGCCCTTTGACGCAGGGCAGGAGAGTCCTCCCTTCAGCCTTGATTCCATAGATGTCTATCTGAGTGCTACAAAACAGAGGACAGACCTCCTTTCACTCAAAAGAAAGGAACAGATAGCTTCCCGGGCTGTTGACCTTGAGAAGACCGCCCTTCTTCCACAGATAGGTCTTGGTGGCAGCTACCAGATAAACGACCACAGAAGGCCCCTTGGTGCCGAGGGTGGCAGTTACATGATAAGTGCATTCCTGAGGTGGAACTTCTTTGATGCCACCACCAGCGCGAAGATCAGGAAGGCCAGGGCGGCGGTTAAGGAGGTAAGAGAATACAGAAAGGGTCTTGAAAAGGAGATAGCCTTCAGGGTCCATGAGGCATATGAGAAGGTCATGGAAAAGAAGAAGGAGATTGAGCTTGCGAGGGCATCCCTTAAGGAGGCAGAAGAGGCCCTGAGGCTTGTTGAGAAGAGGTATGAGAACTCCCTTTCACCCATGGTTGATCTTCTTGATACCCAGGTGATGCTTGACACTGCAAGGGCAAAGCTTGTGGATGCTGAAAACAGCTACATTGCCTCTCTGGCAGAGCTGTATTATCAGAGTGGAATACTGATGAAGATGATAAGTCAATTTTGAAAATAAATTTTTTGCAGGACTATAAGGTGGAGGTGGTTCATGACCCCTTAGTTCTTCACCACCCACCTGCTACTGAACAGCATGTTTAATTTTAGATATAAATTTGGAACAGGCAATTTTGCTGCAGTGGTATGGTAGAGTCTGAAGGGTTTGGAATTTTGCATAAGATTTGCTCATCAGGGGCTCTGCCCCTGAGAGCCCAGGGGAAAAGGTAAATAATATTCCCTTGGGGAGTTTGAGGGGCCTTGCCCCTCAAAGCTCGGCTTATGATTAGAGATGAGATAAACAGGTTTGAAGGAGGAGATAAATCATGAAAAGATTCTTTATGTTAGTAACGGCTTTATTAGCTCTATCAGCGCTGTCATGCAGCAACAAGATTGAGCCAGGAACAGAAAAACCGGCAAGACCGGTCATAAGGGGTGTGCAGCTTCAGACAGTAAAAATATCTCCTGTTATGGATTTCTACGAAACCACAGGGACTGTCAAGGCTAAAAACACCGCCTATGTGGCTTCAAAGATCATGGGCGAGGTGGAAAGGATCTATGTAAAAGAGGGGGACACTGTAAAGGCCGGTGACCTTCTACTCAGGATCAAATCCCCTGACATTGCTGCAAAGGTTGCCCAGGCAAGGCAGGCCCTGGAAGAGGCACGCCGTGCCCTGACAATGGCAGAGGAACGGAAGGTACTCATGGAAAAGACATTCAGGAGATATGAAAACCTCCATAAGGAGAAGGCCATTACAGAGCAGGAGTTTGACGAGATCAAAACAAAGAGGGATATTGCAGAGCTTGAGTTTGAAAGAGCTGAGAATGCCGTAAAGAGGGCTGCTGCTGCACTGAAAGAGGCACAGGCCTTCAGTGGTTACGCACTAATAGCTGCACCTATCAACGGAGTGGTAGCAAAAAAACTCATAGATACAGGTAGTATGGCAACCCCCGGGACACCGCTATTTATTATTGAGGAGCCCAGATACAGGGTGGAGGTGGCTGTTGACGAGAGCCTTGAAGGGGTTGTTAAGAAAGGGATGACCATACCTGTAGAGATCAAGAACATGGGTCTGTCCACTGAAGGCAGGGTCTCAGAGATAGTTCAGCAGGTTGACCCTGTCACAAGGACATTCATTGTGAAGATTGACATTGCCGTAAAGAGGACACTGAAGGGTGGGCTTTTTGCAAGGGTCAAGGTCCCCCTTGGTGAGAAGAAAAGGCTTCTTGTGCCAGAGGATGCCATCATCAGAAAGGGGGAGGTCCGTGCGGTCTATGTGGTGGATGACAAGGGGGTGGTAAAGATGCGGCTTGTGAGGACAGGAAAAGAGGTGGATGGATCAGTGGAGATACTATCAGGCCTCAGTGAGGGTGAGACCATAGTGGTGAAAGGGCTTGGCAATGTGATAGATGGTGGCGTGATTGAAGGC
>DROX01000286.1 GCA_011321725.1 Nitrospirota bacterium
CCCGGATACAGATACCGCAATGATTGAATTTTCCAATGCTACTGTAGTCGAAACAAGAGAGGTAAGCGAAAATCTTTATATTGATTTAGATGAGAAGGGAAATCTTGTAAGCATGACTATTGAACATGCAAGAGACAAGGCGAATATTTCAGAAGTAACATTTTTGCAAATGGAAAAGAGTTCTACATAATAAAAAGTTAAACAAAGTAATTTAACAGGATCTGCTTTTCAATCACTTGCTAAGGCCACGAAAGATTATCCGGGAATATTAACTGGGTCGGTTGTAACTAAAAGGAAAAAAACTGCTTAAAGCAGTGCTTTAATTTTATCGCTAATTCCGGGATTAGATATCATGGAAAGCACAGAACTGATTCTGAAAGAGACAAAGGATGATATAGCCTATCTTGTGCTTAATCGTCCTTCGGTGCTGAATGCAATCAGTCCTGAACTCCTTCTAAGCCTGAAAGATGAACTGGAAAGAATAAAAAAAGACCCCGGGATCAGGGCTGTCATCCTCACAGGTGCTGGAGACAGGGCATTCTCCGCAGGCGCTGATATTGAATACCTGAACAGGGCAACACCTGTTGAGATAAGAGAGCTGGCCAGACTTGCTGTGTCTGTCACCAGTCTGATTGAGAACCTTGGCAAGGTCTCCCTTGCCCTTATCAATGGATACGCGCTGGGTGGAGGGCTTGAAATAGCCGAGGCATGCATGTTGAGAGTTGCATCTGAGGATGCAAGGCTTGGTCATCCAGAGGTCACCATTGGTGCCATTTCTGGGTGGGGTGGTACAACAAGGCTGCCACGCCTTGTTGGTAAAGGTAGGGCTATAGAACTTCTCATGACAGGAAGGATGATCACTGCAAAAGAGGCCCTTGATATCGGTCTTGTAAATCGTGTAACAAGACAGGATGAATTAAAAAGCGTGGGTGAAGCACTGTTAAGAGAGATCCTTCAACATTCTCATCATGCCATCACTCTCACCTATGAGGCCCTGCACAGGGGGCTTGATCTGTCCGTGGATGAATCCGCAAGGCTTGGTGCAGACCTCTTTGGTGTTGTGGCATCCACAGAGGAGTTCCGGAAGGCCACAGAGGCATTTCTGAAGAAAGGGAAATAGGTTGTAAGGCTACCTGAGCACATAAGCAATCGGTACTATCAGCCTGGCATTCACAGGTGGTTTTGGAAAGGGTGAGACCTTTTTAATGGTTTCCACTGCGTTCCTGTCAAGAATGGCTATTCCTGAACTCTCAACCACTTTTATATTCTCTACACGTCCGTCTTTACAGACTATGAAAGACACAATGACCCTGCCCGTCCATCCCATTCTCCTTGCGATCAGCGGATAGGATAGGTTCCCCTGGATCATATCTCTTATGTAATTGAAATGCCTTTTCACATATCTGTTTGTTAAGGACTCCCCTGTCTCTTCATGTAGAGCAGATGCAGTTTCATTGACACCCTCTGTTCCCGTCTTTCCCTCATGGATATCTTCAGGGGAGGTTGCGGTACTCTGGACGGTTGAATCCATGTCGTCAACCATGTCCGTATCCGGCTCATCAGCAACCATGGGTGTGTCAGATGGAGAAGGCAGGGATTCGGGTTCCTGCACTGCTGGTTCAGGAAGATCCTCATCCACTGGTTCCCTGGCCATCTCAGGCTCTGGAGGGTGTTCCTCTGTTTTTACCTCTTCAGGCTGAGGAGGTCTGATATTTTCTCGTGGTTCAGCCGACTTAACAGGCTTTTTCTCGGCAGGTTTTTCCATCACCTTCTTTTTCATATTCCCGGATTTTCTTTTCTCCTTCACCGGCATCCTCTTCTTTACAACCTGCCCTGCCTTTTCCATCTTTGCCGTATCTTTGCTGTCCTGAATAACAGAGCCCTTGATGTTATTAATGCTGAAGTCAATAGTGATTATCCTCTTCTCTGGAGAGGTAAATTTTGTAGCGGAGAAGAGCAGAAGAATAAACACCAGATGCATCAGGAAAGACAGACCTGTGCCTATTGATTGGTAATGCCTCATTGTCTCACCTCTGTCTGAAGCGTTACCTTCCTGAATTCAGCCTTCTTGATTATGTCAAGGACATCAACAAAGACCTGGAGTGCAATGCTTCTGTCTGCCTTTATCAGTACGGGTATGTCCCTGTCAAGGGGATCCAGTTGTGCCTCCAATTCGTTTAAAGATACCGGTCTTGAGTTCATGTATACCTGTCCCTGTCTGTCAATCTCTATGGTCTGGACTTTTACGGTATCAGAGGAGCCCTTTGACGCCCTTGGGAGCTCTATGGGGATCACACCTGTCGCAATAAATGTAGAGGTTGTAAGGACGATGGTCAGGAGCACCAGCATCACATCCACCAGGGGGATGACATTTATATAATCAAACCCCTTCTCTTCCATTCATCACCTCCCACTTCATCAACAGGACCTTTACCTTCCTTAAGAGAAGGTTGTAGATGGCTACTGATGGTATCGCCACAACAAGACCAACAGCGGTGACCTTCAAGGCAAGCGCAAGCCCAACCATTATCTTGCCTGTGTCCATGAATCCTTCAATCCCCATTGTGTAGAAGGTGAGCATGATACCGAGCACAGTACCAAGCAGCCCGATATAGGGTGCGTTACTTCCGATTATAGCGATGATGTGAAGCTTCTTCGTAAGCTCAATCTCAAGCTCCTTCCTGTCAGCGTAGTCCTCAAGCCTGATACCCCTGTATAAAAGGCATCTCTCAATGGCTATGGCGAAGACAAGAAAGCTCAGAAAGATCAGGAGCCCGATCATCCCGTAATCAATGGCAATCCTGAGCCATTCCATTAATGTTACACCTCCTGCAGAATTATTCTTATTCCCATGATAATGATTATCATTGCAGACAACCCCTGCAGATAGGGGACAAAACTGCGAACCTCTATCTTCAATCTCCTGGATATGAGTGATAAAACTCCACCGGCTATAAGAAGCGGTGAGATAATCATCCCCATGCCGTAAACCAGTCCATAGGCTATGCCCGAGATTACCACCCCTTTTCTGGCTGCAAGCATGAACACTGTGGCAAGTGCAGGACAGGGAACCAGGCTTGTAGATATTCCAAGGACAAAGAGCGACAGGCCTCTTCCCATGATCTGTCTTTTACCCTGGCACTGTCCTCCCCTGTTTATGAAGGGAAACATTATACCCACCATCACGAGGGTCAGGCCTGAGATAAAAGTAGCGGGTATAACTCTATTGATGTCAAGTAGATGACCGAGATAGGCAGCAACCCCGCCAAGCACCAGATAGCAAAGCAGCTTTCCGCTTATAAAGACCAGCGATGAGACAACACCGTCCCTGAAGCCGTTACCGGTACACAACAGAAGAGGTCCGATATAGGGCAGACAGGTAAGACTGCACACTGTTGTGCCATAGAGGAGACCCAGCATAAACAGACCTGTGAGATCAGACATGTACATTCGCTTCCTCAGCAATAAATGCCTCTCTGGCGGCAAGGGCAGCGCCGAAGGCGGTGGTAATCTGGGGTACATCAGGAACCACCACCTCTCTCATCAGTTCATCCTCCAATGCAAGGACAAGCCCTTTGTTCAGTGCAGCTCCGCCGTCAAAGAGCACGGTATCCCTGACGCCTATCCTCTTTGCGAGACGGACGATCCTCCTTGCTATTGAATAATGGATACCTGCCACTATCTCTCCCCTGCCATGACCATTTGCCAGCAGGCTGATCACCTCGGATTCGGCAAAGACTGTGCATGTGCTGTTGATACTGAGTGGTATCCCCCTTGAGTTGAGATGGCATTCACCCATCTCGTCCACCTCCATCTCCAGGTTCCTTGCAACCACCTCAAGGAATCTCCCCGTTCCAGCAGCACATCTGTCATTCATTACAAAGTTCTCCACATGACCATCATCATCAAGGAGAATGACCTTTGAGTCCTGCCCGCCGATGTTGATAATTGTCCTGACAGTGCCATGTGTCTTTCCCGTCTTCCTTGCACCAATCGCATTGGCGGTGATCTCGCTTATTGTCTCATCAGCCTCTTTAAAGAGCTTCCGGCCGTAGCCTGTGGATGTGATATAGAGGATTTCCTTCCTGTCTATCCCGGTGCGGGCAAGAAGGCTGTTGAGCGCCTCAAGGGTATTCCTGTGGAAGTGGCTCCCTGTGGGAGAGATGCTGTAGCCCACCATCTCATCAGCCTCGTCCACTATGACTATCTTTATTGCCGTGGAGCCCATATCAATTCCAGCAAAATAGCTCATCTGTTACCTCCTCCTTCTGCTTCTGATGGATTCAATAAATGCCTCTATCCTTGTGGATAACTGTCCCACATCCTCGGGACTGTAGTCTGTCTCAACGTACAGCATGGGGATTCCTTCGTCCTGGAGTGTCCGGGCAATACTCCTCTGCTCCATCTCATAGAGCTGGCAACCTGAATAGGCCTGATATACCACCCCATCCACGTCAAACTCCCTTGCAATCTCAAGCAATCTCCTTTTTCTGTCGCTGTTGGGAACAAAGCAGGGACAGGTACAGGGCTTGAGGTACCTGTCAGCAATTGCAGGGATCATGTCGTAGAGGTTTGGTTCATCAAATACAGGTGCATCGTAAAGGAGTCTTGAAGAGGAGCATACCTCGTCAGCAACGATCATTCCTCCTGCCTCCTCAATCAGGAGCGGGAGTTTCAGATTCGGAAAGATAGGTGGTGAGCCTGTCAGGAGAAGTCTGGGAGCCCCTCTGTTGCCGGCAAAGAGGCCAGCCTCTCTTCTTTTCTCTAATTCATCATTGAGCCTGCCCAGTGCCTCTGTCCATTCCCTGATCTCTCCAAAGAAGTAAGCATTGGTAATCAGGAAGACATCCTTGCCATATATAGGTGCAGGGGAAGAGCCCCTTAACTGGAGGAGACGCCTGTACTGCCGGCGGGCACTGTTCAACATCCGGATCGCCTCCCTCGTTGCCTTTCTGGTTATCCTCTGTCCTGTGGTCTCCTGCAGCACCAGGGCGAACCTTTTTACAGAGGTCTGCCAGTAGTATCTTGCCTCCTCTGTCTCCTTTGTGGGGGGTATCTCCAGGGTATATACATTGAACCCCATTGATTCTATGAACTCCCCAGCCTTTCTCTTCTGGTCGCATGTGGTGGGAATTACCACCATCTCCAGCCGCTCCCTGTAATGGGCATGATCGGTGTATAACATACCCATTGTGGCCTTTATTAACGGGCAGGACTTTGAGGGCATGAATTCAGCACCGGTCTGGTCAAAGGCATGGGCTCCACTGCATAGCCTGACAGGAACAGCTCCTGCTGCATAGATCAGCTCCTCTGGAACCTGCATACACATGATGCCTATCCTCTTTCTGTCAATCTCCAGTGGTGTGTTTTCAATATAGAGCCTGTGGAAGAGGCTGTAGAAATACTCCATTGAATCCAGCCCGTCTGGAAAGTCCCCGGTAATCTTCTTGAGTGCCTCCTTTGCCTCCATTGCAAGATGCAGGAAGGTGGTCTTCCTGAGCCGCTCCAGCCTTTCAGCTTCCATCGCTGCACCTCCTCTCAATCCTTCTGTAGAATCCCTCTACAGTGGATTCATATAGGGGCAGACCAAGAAAGGTAACCCTGAGGCAGCCCTCCTCAGGACAGGCTGCAACACATTTGAAACACATCATACAGTCATCCTTTGTGATGTTGGTGCTCTCTACGTCATCCGCTATCTCCCTGATCCCCACATCACATACCCTGTAGCAGTTTCCACATCTTGTACATCTTGCCCCATCCTTCTTCAGTTTGAGGATCGCTGCCTTTGAGAATACATACTGCAGTGCACTCATGGGACAGAAAAGACAGAAGAAACGCTTCTTTGCAAAGGCCCCCGTGAAAAAGAGCCCTGTTACGATCATCCCCAGGCCCGTGAGTACAAGCTTTGTCTTTGAACTGAGATCAACAACAAGCTGGCTCATGTCACCCGAGAAAAGGGGCAGTACCGTTCTTCCAGGGCATATCATGCAGAAGGGCGTGGAGAGGTCATGGGGCAGCCTGGGCAGGCCGGCAATGGAGTTGCTTATGCCGAAGGGAAGAAGGATCAGAAGGGCAAGGAGTATGTACTTTATCTTCTTCAATCTCCTGAAGGATGTCTCAGAGTATGAGCTGTATCTGATCCTGCAACCGGCCCTCACCCTTGTTATCCAGTCCTGTATGGTTCCCACAGGACAGAGGAATCCGCACCATGACTTGTTCAGGAGAATGAAAAGCCCCAGGAATGTAAGGAGACCTGTCAGGATGCCAACCCCCCTCCA
>DROX01000287.1 GCA_011321725.1 Nitrospirota bacterium
CTAATGTAAGGAGTGTTAAGATTAATTACATTCGCTCGCTTTACCCGGTGTTTCACACCGGGTTACGCTCGCTGTCCATTTATTTTTATGAGGTGCCCTGCCTTGACAGGGATTTATTTTAGACAGATATGATTGTGCATAATTTTTGCATATAGATTCTGTGAGTCTTTTTTAAGGCAAAGGGGGTCCCATGAAGAGATTCATATTATTAATACTCATCAGCCTTTTTCCATTTACCCATGCCCATGCCAAGATCGTGGGGCCCTGCTCCAACTGCCACACCATGCACAACAGCCAGGATAACTCTGTACAGGCCACCTTTGGTGCCACAGGCCAGCCCTGGAAGGGCACAGGCCCTTATCCTGCACTTCTGAAGGGTGATTGCCTGGGCTGCCACGGGATGGGACTGTCACAGAAGATAGTAAACCTTGGTGGCAGTGAGATCCCCCAGGTATTTCATACAGACCCCTCAGGTGACCTCGCAGGAGGTAATTTTGCATATATACTCGGCCTTAAGGGCTCAGGTGCATCTGATGCAAAAGGACACAACATCGTTGACCTGGGCAACCCCGACGATGTGCTTGATGCACCACCGGGAGGGTTTCTGGGATCTGGACATTATGATGGCACAAATATAAACGACTCTGTCCTTACCTGTGCAGGTGAGAACGGATGTCACGGCATCAGGGAGGTCTGGAGCGGCAATACCAATCTCAATGGCTCCATGAACGGGGCGCATCATAAGAATCTCAGTGGCAAGATGGACGTTGCTGATGATGTGTACAACAGTTACAGGTTTTTATATGGAGTAAAGGGCTATGAAAACGACGGTACCTATAAATGGCAGAACTTTGATGCGAACAACCACAATGAGTACTATGGTGCCACCTCTCCACCCCTTTATGACACCGGGAATTGCACAATATGTCATGGCTCTGTCAGCATGCAGCCTCCCCAGAACACAATGAGCGGGTTCTGTGCCACATGCCATGGGAACTTCCACACACTGAGCGGTGGATACTATGGCTCCTCAGCCGGAATCGGTGACGACACTATAGCTCCCTTTCAGCGCCATCCCACGGATATAATACTTCCCAGCACAGGGGAGTACGCAGGCTATACCACCTACTCTGTTGAGGCACCAGTGGCGAGGACATATGTGCCAAACAGCCCCATCAGCACGGTCTCTCCTGGCTCTGATATCGTGATGTGTCTCAGCTGCCATTATGCCCATGCCTCGGACTATCCGGATATGCTCAGGTGGGATTACACACAGATCATTGCCGGTGGAGGAGGCTCTGGCGGCTGCTTCACCTGCCACAGGACAAAGAATTAATAATTCCACGCACCAACCATTCCCTGATATTGAAAAGAGTATGTGAAATAACACAGTGGTGGGGCTTTTCGCACAATAGCACTCTTGCAATTAAAAGTCCTGGTTATGCAAGAATATATGAGGCCAGTAGTGTCCAAAAAATTTCAGAATTATAAAGTCTGTCATATTGTTTAGTTACATCCAAGAAATGATTTTGATTGTCACCCTGAACCATGTGCTGAACTCGTTTCAGTATTGTTTCAGAATTTAAAGAGAGACCCTGAAATGAATTCAGGGTGACAAGCGGAGTGTCATTCTGACGAAGGTCAGAATCTCTATGTATTTAACGAGGGGATGCTGAACCAGATCCTGAAACCAATTCAGGACAGGGTTCAGCATGACATTTAATTCAGATACTAATGATTTTAGACAGGAGGTTATGAAAAAAACAGCGGAGGAATGACCGGTGAGACTTCTTACTGTCATACTGCTTATTATGTCCAGCCCTGTCCTTGTTTTTGCAGGGCAGATCAGATGCCATAGGCCCTACACCATGGTGCTTGATGGTACATCAAATGTATTCGGGGTCCGACAGGTGGAACATATGGAGCTGGAAAAGGTAAGAAAGAGGGGCGGTATCAATGGCAGGTGGAAGGTCACCGCATGGACTATCAGATACCCACCAAACCGTATGAACTACAACTTCTCCATGAGGGGCAGGTCCTTCAGTTTTTCCAGGAAGTACCAGGGCAGCTATACCCAGGTTGAGGAGGTTGATCTTGGGCAGGGGATGTCCATGAAGATGCGTATAACCATCAAGGATGGTGAGGTGATTTCGGAAATGATCCAGTCCAACTTCTATCTTGATGTGGTGAACAACCGTATCGGGCTGAAAAAGACGAATCTCTGGATAGGAAGGATAGATGGCAACCGTGTAACACTGCAGTTCTTCCAGCCCCGGAAGCTGCAGAAAAGGGGTTATGCCTTCAAGAGCCCCATTGCATCAACCCTGCTTAAGGGCCATGTCTATCTCAGATCCCGCAGAGAGGGGAGGATAGAGATCATATCACCTGCAGGGGATGATCGTGACGTGGTCTTTGACAGGAACAACCCTGCCCTGGCGGTGATAAAGGCAGAGGCAAGGGTCAGCCCGGGGGATCTGCAGGGTGCGGTAAAATGGAGGTTTGACAGGATACAGGGAAGCCAGATCAGGGTGGAGCCACTACCGGGAAACAGGGCCAATATCTACATTAAAAACCTCCCTCCCTACAACAACCAGTTCGGAAATCACACCCTGAGGGTCTTCTTCAGCTCATCGGATGGCCAGTGCAAAGGGCGGGACACCCTGAGGGTGAGGCTCTTTTATCCTGCCTTTGCCCGTAACAACCCAGGTTCCACAGAGAGCTCCTCCCTGCCCAACTGGTTTTACTACTGGAGACAGACCCCTGCAGCCCGACCCGGTGGACAGCGGATAGTGCTGGAGTATGGCGACAGGAACAGGTGC
>DROX01000288.1 GCA_011321725.1 Nitrospirota bacterium
GCTTCAAAGAGGGGGTATAAGGACATTGAGGACGCCTCTGTTGCCGGGCTGATTCATGACATCGGCAAGGTTGCCCTGAGCCTGTGCTACCCTAAAGAGTACGGACAGGTTGTTTCAGAAGCAGAGGAAAAAGGAGATTATATTATAGTTCATGAAAAGGAGGTCCTGGGCATAACACATGATACAGCAGGCCTCTGGATAGCCTCAAAATGGCATTTCCCCTCCCAGCTTGTGGAGGCCATCGGGTACCACCACAGACCTTCCCGTGCCTCTGGATACATGTTGCTGACAAGCATTATCCATCTTGCTGATTCAGTTGTCAAGATGATGGGGGTTGGCTACAGTGGGGACCCCTTTGTCCATCCTGTGGATAAGCAGGCATGGCAACTGATAGGGTTTGACAGAAAGGAGATGTTTGAACTCTTCAGGGACATGGAAAGGGGGCTTTCCGAATATGAAGGCCCTATCTTTTAATAAAGATGGATGAGATCATTGTCATATCAGCTGATCAGCAGATAAACAGTGCCCTGCGGGAGATCCTGTCAGGTTATAGGGTCTCCATCCTGCCCTTCAGTGCCGCCATAATTGACAGGATATACAGCTCACCTCCTGTGCTGCTGATCTTGAATGCAGGCGAGATCCCCTCTGAATTCCTCTCACTCCTCAGGGATGATGCCATCTTCAGTCACCTGCCTGTACTTGCACTTCTTAAGGAGACCACCTCCATTGAGGACTGGCAGCGCTTTCCTGTGGATGACTTTATTATACAGCCTGTTGACAAGTCTGAATTGTTGATGCGCATAGGGCTTTGCATCCACCGCTCAAGGCGTATTGTGGAGATAAACCCTCTTACAATGCTTCCTGGCAACACGCCTATTATAAAAGAGGTCCAGAAACGGCTTGACAGGCACGAGGAGTTTGCCCTTGCCTATTGCGACCTTGACAACTTCAAGCCATACAATGATAAGTACGGGTTTTCAAGAGGGGATGAGGTGATCAGGATGACCGGCAGGCTGATTACCAATATTGTCAAACTAAAAGACCCTGCCCATTGCTTTGTAGGTCACATAGGTGGCGATGATTTTGTTTTCATTGTGTCAAAAGACAATGCAATATCGGTCTGTGAAGATATCATCAGGAACTTTGACTGCATAATCCCCTCCTTCTATGATCCTGCAGACAGACAGAGGGGTTATATCACGTCACTGGACAGACAGGGAAATGAACGTGTTTTCCCCTTTCTCACCATCTCCATAGGTATAACCTACAATCATGGGGGGTTTGACCACTACGGTGCCATAAGCGCTGCTGCCACTGAGGTGAAAAATGTGGCAAAGGGGATCAAGGGTAGCGCCTTCTTTGTTGACAGGAGAAGGCATAAGAGAGAGGCCTGAAAATAGTGTTATTAGATTTTACTATCCATTGTATGAGATAATAATATAACAACCCATGAAGAGTATATTTCTATATCAACGATTCAGGATAGCAGGATATCTGATCCTGATGGTATTCGCTCTCCTTCCCCTTCTTTTTGTTGAATCAGCCCAGAAAGAGGTAATGGTAATCCAGGTACAGGATGTGATAAATCCCGTCACATCGGAGTTCATTGAGAAGAGCATAAAAAAGGCAAATGATCGTGCCATGGAGGCCCTTGTGATAATGCTTGATACCCCTGGTGGGCTTGACACCTCAATGAGAAGCATCATAAAGGCGATAAACAGCAGTGACATACCTGTAGTGGTGTATGTAGCACCCCCGGGTGCCCGTGCAGCCTCGGCAGGTGTTTTCATAACCCTTGCAGCCCATGTGGCAGCCATGGCACCGGGGACAAACATCGGTGCTGCCCATCCTGTGGGCATAGGTGGCAAGATGGACAAAACCATGGTGGAGAAGGTCACGAATGATGCTGTTGCATATATCAGGTCAATAGCGGAAAGGAGGGGAAGAAACGCCGACTGGGCAGAGCAGGCGGTAAGAAAGAGCGTGTCCATAACAGCCTCTGAAGCACTCAAGCTGGGCGTTATAGATATGGTCAGCAATAACCTGACAGACCTGCTGAAGGCCATTGACGGAAGAAAAGTGGATACACTCTCTGGTAAAAAGACACTCCATACAAAGGATGCAGCCCTGATTCGTGAAGAGATGGGCATCAGATTGAAGATACTTGCCATGATCAGTAATCCAAACGTTGCATACATACTTATGCTTCTGGGTTTCTACGGGCTCTTTTTTGAGCTTACGAACCCCGGGGCAATATTCCCTGGAGTGGTAGGGGGTATCTGTCTCATCCTCGCCTTTTATGCCTTCCAGACACTACCTGTGAATTATGCCGGGCTGCTGCTCA
>DROX01000289.1 GCA_011321725.1 Nitrospirota bacterium
CCATCCCCTGGTCAGCAGCTTCCGCCCCGGAAGAAAGGAGGAGGGTGGTGATGGAGTTACAGTGGTGAGTCTGTAAGTTCCTTGAGCAGTAACAGTGAGCAGTTTGTGGGTGAATGGGTAGATGAGTAGATGAGTGGATGAGTTGATGGGTAGATGGGTAAATGGGTGAATGAGTGGATAAGTTGATGGGTTGATGGTTAGCAGTAAGCAGTAAGCAGTGAACAGTAAGCAGCAAGAAAGGTCCCTCCGAAAAATCGCAGATTTTTCGGAGTATAAAGAGGTGGTTCATCATGGCATTGATACACCCCCACCTTCATCCTCCCCCTTCAAGGGGGAGGGATGGAGGGGGTGTTCATTTAAGACTTAAGTGGATAGATAAGGGTCTTGATGTAAGATACCTGAGGTATTGCTACATGGTCTTCTTCACCACCTCTCTGCCTTTAGAATTTGTTCTTTATATGATTTAGACTATTGCACTGAAAAGAGGTTATTATATTGAGCAATCCTGTGGATTGCCTTATTTTTATGAGGTGCCCTGCCTTATCAGTATGTTATTTAGGACAGATAGGAAGTTCCTTCAGGGTGGTCCCTTTCAATACCTTCTCAAATATATCTCTTTCATCCCTGAGGCCTGTTATATCAACCCATTGTATACCCGGTTCCTTCCTGAACCATGTAAACTGTCTTTTTGCATACCGCTTGGTGGCCCGCTTAACAAGATGTACCGTCTCATCAAGTGACTGTTCACCCCTGAGATAGGCTATGACCTCCTTGTATCCGATTGCCTGAAGGGGCGTCTCAGAGGGGTTTCTCTCAAGCAGCCTTTTTACCTCCTCCACAAGCCCCTGCCTGAACATCTCATCTACACGCTCCTCAATCATCCTGTATAGCTCCCTTCTCTGACGGGTAAGACCTATCTTGATAAACTCATAGGGGAGCGGTTTTGTGAATTCCCTTTCCAGTACAGACATGGGACTGCCTGTCTTGAGTATGACCTCCAGGGCACGGATAATCCTTCTGAGGTCCCCTGGCTTTATCAAAGATGCCTTTTCAGGGTCAAGTTCCTGAAGCTTCCCGTAGAGGATTCCCGGGGAGGCCTCCTCCAGTTCCCTGAGATAGGCCCTGAGTTCTGGGTCTGATTGGGGGGCATCAAATATCCCCCTTGTCATTGCCCTTATGTAGAGCCCTGTGCCACCCACCACAAGGGGTATTACCCCTCTGCTATGCAATGACCTGATTATGGGCATTACATCATCAATATATCTTCCAGCGTTGTATCTTTCAGAGGGCTCCACAATATCAATCATGTGGTGCCTCACCCTCCTGCGTTCATCATGGGAGGGTTTGGCAGTGCCGATATCCATACCCCTGTATATCTGCATGGAGTCAGCACTGATAATCTCCGTGTCCAGGTATTCTGCAATCAGCAGAGAGAGCCCTGTTTTACCCACACAGGTTGGCCCTGTAAGTATGAGAATCCTCTTTTCCATATCTAAAAAGATTTGAATTTAACACCAAATCATGAGCTGAAGATATCATTATATATTAACTTTTTTAATATCTTTTTCTTGCAATATGCCCTTATAATCTAATAAAATAAACAAACCAAGTTCAGACAAATCAAGTTTGTATAAACCTTACAAGGAGGCAAAAATGGCAGAAACTGTTGAGATCAGATGGCATGGCCGTGGAGGGCAGGGCACTGTTACAGCTGCCAAGGTGCTCGCTGATGCATGCCTCAGTGGTGGAAGACATGTACAGGCTTTCCCTGAATACGGCCCGGAACGTGCTGGAGCCCCCCTCAGGGCATATAATCGTATCAGTTCAAAGCCTCTGAGGATGCACTGTCCTGTCACCCATCCGAATATCGTTGTTGTAGTTGACCCTACATTGCTTGACAGTATTGATGTTAAAGAGGGTGCACCTGATGATGCTGTGTTCATTGTCAATACAGGCAGGGAACCCTCTGAAATAAGAAAGAAGATGGGCCTGAAGGATACCCAGAAGGTCTTCACAGTGGATGCCTCAAAGATCGCCCTTGAGACCATAGGAAGACCCCTCCCAAACTCCTGCATGCTTGGTGCCCTTGCGAAGGCCTCTGGCATTGTTGATCTTGACACCTTACTGGCGGATGTGAAGGCAAGTTTCGGCGGAGGTAAGTTCTCCGAAAAGATTATAAATGCAAACCTTGATGCAACAAGAAGAGGTTATGAGGAGGTAAAGGAAGGATGAAAGGCTGGAGAGAACTTGAAATAGGTGCCGTAACTGAGGCAGGAAGTGCAGATGAGTATAATACAGGTTCATGGAGGGCCTTCAGACCAAGATGGATTGAGGAAAACTGCATCCAGTGCCTGTTCTGCTGGATCTACTGTCCTGACTCTGCCATAACCGTCAAGGATGGAAAGCGTGGTGAGTTTGATTACAAACACTGTAAGGGCTGTGGAATATGTGCGGTTGAATGTCCCGGCAAAAAGGGCAAGAAGGCAATAGTAATGGAAGAGGAGGGTAAATAATGGGTAAGGTATTAGCTGTTACAGGTAACCAGGCCATTGCTGAGGCCATGAGACAGATAAATCCGGACGTCTGTGCTGCCTATCCTATCACCCCATCCACAGAGGTGATGCAGCGTTTTGCCTCTTTTGTGGCAAACGGAAAGGTTGATACAGAACTGGTCACTGTTGAGAGTGAGCACAGTGCCATGAGTGCATGCATTGGTGCCTCTGCAGCAGGCGGTCGTGTCATGACCGCCACAAGCTCTCAGGGTCTTGCACTCATGTGGGAGATGCTACATATTGCATCGGGGATGAGGCTTCCTGTTGTAATGACACTTGTAAACAGGGCACTCTCTGCACCCATAAATATCCATGGTGATCATTCCGATGGCATGGGAGCAAGGGACTGTGGCTGGATACAGCTATGGTCAGAGAATGCCCAGGAGGCATACGACAATCTGATACAGGCCATAAGAATTGCAGAGCATGATGATGTAAGGCTGCCTGCCATGGTCTGTCTGGATGGATTTATTATCAGCCATTCTATTGAGAGTATGACATTCCTGCCCGATGAGGTAGTAAGGGACTTTATTGGTGAGTTCAGGCCGAAGCATCCCCTTCTTGATGTAAACAATCCTGTCACCTATGGTCCTCTCGTGCTGCCTGACTACTTTATGGAGTTCAAACGCCAGCAGCATGAGGCAATGCTTAAGGCAAAGGATGTGGTACTGCAGGTGGCAGAGGAGTTTGAGAAGGTCTCGGGTCGCAGTTATGGTCTCTTTGAGGCCTACAGGCTTGATGACGCAGAACTCGCCATTGTTGTACTCAACTCTGCTGCAGGTACCTGTAAGGATGTGGTTGATGAGTACAGGGACAGGGGTGTAAAGGTAGGGCTCCTGAAGCCGAGGCTCTTCAGACCATTCCCGTACAAAGAGGTGGCAGAGGCCTTATCAGGTGCAAAGGTTATCGGCGTGCTTGACAGGGCGGAGAGCTTTGGTGGTTTTGGGCCAATGTACATGGAGATTGCCTCAGCCATGATGAGCAACGGTACAAATCCTGTAATGATAGACAAGATATATGGTCTGGGTGGAAGGGACTTCATGCCAGAGCATGCTGCCCAGTTGATAGATGAGTTGAAAGAGATCCTGGACACAGGAAAGGTAAAACTCTACAAGGACTATCTGGGTGTAAGGGAGTAAGCTGGATAGGCAAAGAACACAAACAACGCAATTAATGCATAAGAAAGGAGTTGAAGAATGAGTACAACCCCCTTAAGACTAAAGGAACTCTCAAAGAAGGAAGACCTCTTAACAGGTGGACACAGGCTATGTGCTGGCTGTGGTGCACCTATTGCAATAAGGCAGATAATGCTTGCAGCGGATGTGCCCATTGTGGCTGCAAATGCTACAGGATGTCTTGAGGTATCCACAACGATTTATCCCTATTCTGCCTGGAAGATCCCCTGGATCCATACGGCCTTTGAGAATGCGGCAGCCACCATCTCAGGGGTTGAGGCAATGTACAGGGCCCTGAAGAGGAAGGGGAAGATCTCTGAAGAGATCAAGTTCATTGCCTTCGGAGGCGATGGTGGTACCTATGACATCGGGTTTCAGAGCCTCTCAGGTGCTATGGAGCGTGGCCATGATATAGTCTATGTCTGCTATGACAATGGTGCATACATGAACACGGGTATCCAGCGGTCAAGTGCCACACCTTTTGGTGCAAATACCACCACAAGCCCTGCCGGCTCTGTGATACCTGGCAAGCTGCAGCCAAGAAAGAACCTGACAAAGATAATGGCTGCCCATGGGATCCCCTATGTGGCACAGACCACCCCAGCCCATTGGCGTGACCTGATGACGAAGGTGCGTAAGGCCCTTGAGGTGAAGGGGCCGGCATTTATAAACATCCTTGCCTCCTGCAACCGTGGATGGAGAACCCCCACAGACAGGGCAATTGAAGACAGCAAGCTGGCTGTTGAGACATGTTTCTGGCCTCTCTATGAATACGAAAATGGCAGACTTACCATAAATTACAAACCAAAGGAGAAAAAACCCGTTGTTGAATTCCTCAAGACACAGGGGAGATTCAAGCACCTCTTTTCTCCCGAGAACGAACATCTTCTCCAGCACTCACAGGAACTGGTTGACAGGGAGTGGGAGGCGCTTCTTAGGGAAGAGGCCATGTGGAAGGCTGAGGAGGAGAAAGAAGAGCAAAAGGACTGACATGAAAGGACTGAACCTGACCGGTAATGCAACAGAAGAAAGAAAATGGAGGGACTGAAGGGGAGTTTTTATGTCTGAGATTATAATGTATGATGAGGAGTTCAGACGTATTGATGAGGAGTTGAAGAGGTTGTACCAGCTGGCAAATGCCAAACTTGTTGTCCTTGTAGACAAGAACGGCCAGTTGATATCATCAGCAGGAGATACGCATGACATAGATACCACTGCCCTTGCCTCCCTAACTGCTGGAAACATTGCCGCCACCGGTGGTATTGCAAAACTTCTTGGTCAGAAGGAGTTTTCCATACTCTTTCACGAAGGTGAGAAAGACAATCTCCATTTATCCCTTGTGGCAAACAAGGTGATACTTGTTGTGGTCTTTGACCAGAGGACATCTCTCGGGCTTGTAAGATTGCGTGTGAAGAGATCCACCCAGGCGCTTGAACGGATTTTTGAGGAACTTGAAAGAAAATCAAAGATTGAGGAAGGGGACAAGGGTATTGTATCGCCATTTTCTGAGATTACAGATGAGGATATTGACAGACTCTTTGGTTAGGCTGAGAAAGTGTCATTCATAAACTATTCAACAAGAGAGATAAATTGCAAGATCGTCTACTATGGTCCCGGTCTTTGTGGGAAGACCACAAACCTCCAGTTTATCTATAAGAAAACCAATCCCGAACAGAAGGGTAAGCTCATATCCCTTGCCACTGAGTCTGAAAGGACACTATTCTTTGACTTTCTTCCCCTTGCCCTGGGTGACATAAAGGGGTTCAAGGTGAGATTCCATCTTTACACTGTTCCTGGTCAGGTCTTCTATGCTGCCAGCAGAAAACTGATTCTGAAAGGGGTTGATGGTGTTGTATTTGTTGCTGACTCACAGATTGAAAGGATGGATGCAAATATAGAGAGCCTTGAAGACCTCAGGATCAACCTTGCAGAATATGGATATGAGCTTGACAGGCTTCCCTTTGTGATCCAGTACAACAAACGTGACCTTCCGAATATCGTTCCTGTCAGTGAGATGCAGAAGATACTGAACCCCGACAATGTGCCCTTTTATGAGGCCATAGCATCACAGGGGATCGGTGTATTTGAGACACTCAAGGATGTGGGCAAACAGGTACTTAAGGAACTCAAGAAGAACTACTGATCAACCCTTATCGCCTCAACCACTTCACCCCTTTCATTGAACCTGCAGGCCCTCAGGAAGGGGTCGTGGTAGAAGACAAACCAGGCATCTCTGCTGATACCCTCCTTCTCAAATCTCTCCTTCAGTTCTATCACATCAAGGGGATAGTTATCATAGGCCATCACCCAGAGGGGGTTAAAATGGATATGGGTGGGAAGCAGATCCCCAAGGTGAAGTGCCACCTGGCCCTGGCTTTCAATCTGCACGATCTGGTGCCCCCTGTTGTGTCCGCCTGTGTGGATCAATTTTATGCCGGGCAGCAGCTCCCTGTCACCATCTATGAGCACAAGGTTTCCCCTTTCCTCCAGCCCTTCAAAGTTAATGGGCCAGAAGGTGTGGGCAGACCTTTTGTTCGGTTTTTTCACATCCTCCCATTCTCTTGCCTGAATTATGTATCTGGCCTCTGGAAATGTGAGCCTCAGCCCATCCGGGGTCTTCATGACAAGGCCACCGGCGTGGTCAAAGTCGCAGTGGGTGAGCACCACATAGTCTATATCAGATGGTTCAAGGCCAAGGCTATGGAGATCATCTATCAGGTGCCAGCCTGCCTTCACATTGAATATCCTCTGCTGCTTCTCTGTCAGTTTGTTGCCAAGGCCTGTCTCAATCAGCAGGTTGGCATCAGGAGTTCTTACCAGTATGGGGTCTGCAAGGAGGGTGATGTTGTTGCCTCTTGATGGGGGATAACGCTTTTCCCAGAGCACCTTTGGCACAACACCAAACATGGCACCACCGTCAAGCTCAAAGGTGCCGCCTCTCAGCCAGGTAAGTTCAATATTCCCTATAGGGAGACTTTCCATGAAACCTGCTTAAACCCCCTCCCTTTTCGGTATAGTATCAGACGGATAGGCACCTGCCCTTATGAACCCGTATTTTGCAAAGTATATCCCCGTAAGCTCAAGTATTAGTGCTGTATAAAGTGTAGCAGTTACAACTGCAGTATGTCCACCGTAGAAAATAAACAGCGAAAGAAGTAAAAGTGGAATTACAAGCCCGCCAATCAGGGCTCCGTATAAAAAGAGCCTTCCTTCCCCCCTGTAGATTCCAAGCAGATACATAACCGATGCCCGCTCTGCCTCACCGTGAAGTGATTTTATTATTAATGCAGAAAGAATTATCAATAGCACTGTAATAACAAGCAGGTAGTTGATCTTCAACAGGCCTGCACTGACGGAAGGATCAATCCGAAATAGGCTGCCCATAAGTAGCTGTACCGCCGTGCCACCCAGAACTCCCTGGATGAAGAAAAGCAGAGGTTCCACAGCAGAATGCCAGAAGGGTATGGCCTTGACAAAGGAGAGCATAAACCCGGGATAGGCAAGAAAGAGCAGACTGCTTATAAAGCTTATCCATTTTATAACAGGCATATATTGATCAGAATCAGCCACTGTGCCCATAGACCTCAATACAACAAAACCTGTTGATGAGATGGTAAATATTATGTTGAACAAAAGTCCACGGCTTATCCAGGAATGACGAAGGTTAAGCAGTCCTCGCCAGAACCGCTCCATTCTACCGAGATACATGATGTGGGCAAGACCATACCCTGCTATATTCAAGACAACTGACACCCACAGCCCGGGGATGAAATCGGTAAGCAATGCCGTAATGTACAGGCCAGGGCTGATGGCACCAAAGAATATGGCAGGCATGAGCATCTGATCCCTCAGCCCCCTTTCTCCCTTTCCTGTCCAGTCACGCTGAAAGACGAATCCCTCTCTCAATGTCTTTATCATTTTCTTTTCCTCCTTGGAAGATAGTAGATTGAAGGCCCTGTTCCAAGATCCTCCTTAAGTCTGAAGCTCTCCCTTTCCTCAAGCAGTCTGCTTACTGTGCTTTCGGGATCATTGAGGTCCCCGAAATACAGGGCCTTACCAATACAGGAGATCACGCAGATAGGCGTTGCTTCAGGGTCTTCCCCCGGCTCTAACATTCTATCTGTTGCCCTGTCTATTCTTTCATGACAGAAATCGCATTTATCCATCGTTCCCACCTGATGCTGTCTGTATCTTACATCCTCCCAGTGGTTGTCACTTTCAGGAAAATATCTCTTCTCCACTGGTATGAAGCTTCGGGCATGATAGGGACATACCACTGAGCAGTATCTGCAACCCATGCACTCATCCCTGTCAATCGTAACAATACCGTCAGGCCGCTTCTTTGTTGCACCTGTGGGACATGCCTTCACACACTCCGGCTCATCACAGTGCATGCATCTTAAAGGAATATAGAGCCGCTCCACATCTGGGTACTGCCCGAGTTCCTGCTCCACCACCCTCACCCTTACGATATCCGGGCCAAGGCCATGGAAGAGCTTGCAGGCCACAGTGCAGGTCTGACATCCAAGACACTTTGTAAGGTCTATTATCATCCCATAGTGCCTGAGTTCAGTCAGTCCGTCCTGACAGGTGGTCTCTCTTTGTTGCCTGATAAATGTATTCATCTTCGGTTACCTCCGTTCACATCCGTCAATGACAAATGCTAACAAGGCAGGATACCTTATAGAAATAAGGCAATCCACAGGATTAGTCTTTGTACGAACCTGTATTGATAGGCAGAGTGAAATCAGGTGAGGTTTCCACTGGAGATAGGTGCCAGAAAAATCCAGGATTTCCCTGGGCAGAGAGGTGGTGAAGAAGACCATGTAGCAATACCGACAGTAACAAACACAAACAACCTTATGTACCAGCAGAAGACTGAAAAGGTTCTGTTTTTTTAATAGCTTAAATCCTATTGCATCAATGGGATGATGAACCACCTCTCTGCCCCTTGTTTCAGCAGGATTTTTTTATTTTTCAAAGTGATGATGCCTCATTATGTTTATAGATCCTCACCTTCACAATATCTGCACTTGAACCACCGGCATCAAAGAGTTTCTGGTTCGGGAAGAGGAACTCGTTTATATTGGGTATATCAAGATCCTTTGCAAAGGGCACTGCCCAGTTCCCAAACTGTCCTGTTACAAGCACAGTGTCAGGCCTGATCCCTTCCCTCACAATTGCTTTTGCTCTTTTTCTTTTAACAGGAGACTCTACTACCACCTGATCACCCTCTTTTATTCCAAGCCTTTCTGCCACTGAGGCATTAATAACAATACCACCAAAGCCTGTTACATAGCTTGCTACCTCTGCCATCAGTGGTAGTGAGGCATTGCTTCCCCAGGCATACTGCATGCTCCTTGTATTCACCATATAAAAGGGATATCTCTCAGGATCATCTCCAATCTCCTTTACTGCCTCATCCCAGAGCTGCAGAAAGTCTTCACAGTGTGGTAGTGGTTCGTACTCTTTGAGCTGTGCATCCCACCAGTGAATCCCCCTTTCGTGCAGTCTCTGTTTCAGCTCCTCTCCTATTACCTTTAATCTTCCCTGATAGGGTATCTCGTACCGGAGACCCCACTTTACCATTACTGGATGAAGGTAATGCCTGATGGCTGGATAGGGGACAGTGAAGTATCCATTTTCCCTGAACCACTTCAGGTCTCGCTCCTCCCTGCCATTTGTAAGAAGCCTTACTGATGCACGGCAGATACGGTCCCAGATCTCCTCTGTTGTGTATCTCCTGTCAGGCTCAAGGGAATAATTATATCCCCTGCCCTGGAGCCTTATGCCAAGGATAATCCCTGAGTTTATGGCCTCATTGTACTCCTTCAGTATTCCGACCCGCACAGCAAGCTCTGTTGAGATCTCTGTCATGTCTTTTGTATTGTAGGGTGGTGGTACACCTGGTTGTCTGAGGGCAAACCCATAGGCCTTCCAGTAGGCCTCTGAGTGGGTTGATGGCCCGATACGGAAGAGCTGAAGACCCTCAAGGTCGGTATGTTCCGGAAGAATAAGGTCTGCATACCAGTTGGTCTCATCCATGGTATATCCAAAGGCCACTATGAAAGGGAAGTTCCTGGTTGTCTCGTGCATCATGTCAGTGTAGTACATGGACATGTTGGGGTTTGTCCTGTAGATAATCCAGACATCAGGCAGTGTGGGCTTTTCCCATCCCTCAGGGGGCTGATTCAGCCATAACCAGGCATGAGGAACAGGCGACAGGAAGGGAGACCAGCCTGTATTGCCTACAAGGGGTACCAGTTCTGTATAGTGTGAGCGTGTCTTTGGAAGTTTATTCCTCCTCTCAGGGTCGGTTGGGTTCAGGAAGTTCTGGAAAAAGCCGTCCTCACCAGGCCAGATGCTTGACCACCTGTCATGATGGGGCCTGTTAAGGCGCTGCGATGCACCTACTGTGCCGCCTGCCACCTCAAGAGAGCCTGTGAGCATGGCAAGCACGGTTCTTGCCCAGCATGCCTGGTAACCTCCGGGGCCGTTGTTGATGGTTTTACCAAGTGTTATAGCCACAGGACGAAGGGGGATCCTCTCTCCATCAATCTCAATCTCTTCACCTACCAGTGCATTGTCCACATACTCACGGGCAATCCTTCTGATCGTAGAGGCAGGGATATCACATATCCTGGCAGCCCACTCAGGAGAGTACCTCTTCATATGCTCAAGGAGCAGATCAAAGGCCGGCCTGGCCTCAACCTCTTCATAGAACCATTCCTGACCATCAGGGCCCACCTCCTTGCCAGAGGTGATGAATCCTCCAGTAAGGGCATAGTCCTTCAAGGATGGATCACTGTATACACGGCTTTTCCCATCCACAGGGTCCCATACCAGCACCTCAGAGCTTTCCCTGTCACGGAGATAATAACCCCTGGGTCCTATGAGGTAGGGTGAGTTGGTCCTCTTTTTAATAAAATCAAGATCACATACCCCCTGCCAGTTCATCTCATGCAGGATTGAATGAATCATCCCGTACATAAAGGCTGCGTCTGTCTTCGGCCTTATGGGAATCCACTCATCCGAGGTTGCAGCACTTACTGAGAGGTGTGGTTCTGCCTGTATCCTTTTGTAACCTCTTTCTCTGGCATCAGCATGCCTCATGGCACCCGAGACACCTGCTGAGGCATTTGTGTTGTGTCCAAAGGAGAGGGTGAAACGGTTCCTTGGTGTATCAGCAGCAACAATGAAGGCCCTGTGCCATAGTTCACCATAGAGGTGTTCGGAATGGTAGCATTTTGACCCCTCACCACCACCAAGGGTGAAATCCACCGGGCCCCAGGCCGACAGAAAGGCCGGAAATGTCCCGCCGTATCCAGCAGGTGAGCCGGCCTCACCCATTGATACAGCAAGCCTTGGATAGCCTTTCTCATCAATGAGCCCCTTTTTCCGAAGAGTCCCCAGTTTCTCTGCCAGTATCTCAAATGCCTCTTCCCAGGATATCTCTCTGAACCTGGGGTCTTCCTCTCTTGTCTTCTTAGGGTTTGTCCTGAGCAGCGGGGCCTTGATCCTCTTTGGATTGTACATCTTCTGGACAAGTCCGTATGCCTTGACACATACCCTTCCCTCGCCAGGGCTTATCCCGGAGCAGTCAAAATCAGGCTCTATGTGTCTGACCAGGTCTCCTTCAACAACCATTACAAAGGGGTCAGGACCGTTGTAGCATTGAAAACAATACGTCTTTACCTTCTTCATGGGCTTTACACTCCTTTGAGTTTTAATAGTTTGAACCCTTTGAGCAGTTCTATTCATTCAGGCCCTTTGAACTGTTTGAACGGCTTGAACGGTTTGTACAGTTCCCTCTGTTGTAAACCCTCTTGGATAAGGTGCATACTCAAGCATAAAGGCAAGAAAACCCATAAGTCCGGCCTTCAGCATCTCTCTCAGATATACATCCCTCAGAAACTCCGGTATCTCTTCTTCAGGTCGGCCTGATGCCCTTATAATATCAGCCCGTAGCCTTTCAATCATATGCTGAAATTCCAGCCGCTGCAGGAACATATCCTTTATCTTTTTCCTTGTTTCATCAATGGCATTCATGCTTCGGTCTATGAACTCCCTGACTGTAACTCCTGCCGGACCAAAATGGGGTGTGAGGATCTCCTCTACCTGGAGATTTTCAAGCACTGAAAGTGATGCCTTTTCGTCATTCAGCTCAAAGAGCGGTGGACTTCCAGCAGGTATGTATACATGGTTGAGGTCAGGGTAGTGAAGACAGGCCAGATCACCTGTGAACAGTGTCCCCTCCTTCCAGTCAAGAATGCATATGTTGTCTGGCGAATGCCCTGGGGTATGGATTACCTTTAGCACCCTGTCGCCAAGGTCTATCTCATCGCCATCATTAAGGGAGACAACATTTTCAGGTGGAACCGGATCTGCTCTGCCAAAGCCCTTTACAAGCTCTTTCCTGAAGACCATTTGTGCACCACCCACTATCTTTGCAAAGTTCTTTACATAATAGGAAGACCTCTTGTGAACCAGGATCCTTATTCCTGGATTCTCCTTCAGGAGCGCCCCGGAGGCTCCGGAATGGTC
>DROX01000290.1 GCA_011321725.1 Nitrospirota bacterium
AGATCTGACCTCTGTATAGGCCATGTAGCAATACCTCATGTATCTTACATCAAGACCCTTGTCTATCCACTTAAGTCCTAAAAGACCACCCCCTCCATACCTCCCCCTTGAAGGGGGAGGATGAAGGTGGGGGTGTATCAATGCCATGATGAACCACCTCTCTACTCCGAAAAATCTGCGATTTTTCGGAGGGCCTCTTCTTACTGCTCACTGCTCACTGTTATCCCATCAACCCATTTACTCATCTACCCATCCACCCATCAACTGCTCACTGTGAATAAGGTGTGGTGCTTATTTTTCTTCGGCACCCTGCCTTGTTTTATAAAAGTGAAATTGTTTTGGATACTACTGTCCTTAAGATGGAACCTTATATTTAAGGGAGCTTTATTTTGTAACCTATGTTCAGGATAAAATCCGGTGCAGCTGTTGTGTTCAGGTCCTCGGTAAGGGACAATTCAAGGCTTCCCTTCTCTCCGTAATACCTCCCACCAAGAGAGACGAGCAGGGCGTTACCATCAACAGAGGAGATCCCTGTCTCGGGCAATATCCTGGAGTGGCCCTGTAGTTGAAGGACAAGACCAAGCCTTTTACCGAGAAGTGCCTCCACGGCCACGGTGCCATAGAGAAAATCCTTCAGGTCCACAGACTCATATCCCTTTAATCTGCCAGGGAATACAACCCCTATGTTCCAGATAGTGAGTATATCCTCCCTGATAGGTATGTCTGCAAGGACTGACAGGCCTGCATCCACACTGCCATTACCATACCCACCCTTTGCATCACCTGTGGGAAGTTCAATATGGGCCTTTACGCTGAGGTTGACCCTGTCAGAGTCTATCATTGATCTTTTCAGAGAAAGCCCTATATCACCAGGGCCGATCCCGTTCCTGCCCTTCACTATAAGATCCCCACCTCTTCGCACCTTGTAGAGGAAGCTGTTAAGGGGTCTTTTGCTCCTGCCATAGTCAGGAAAACCAAAGCTGCTGTGATAGGCATCAAGAAACCCGTCCATGAACCCGTTGCTTAAGATGAGCACAGGGAGGCTGATACCTAATTCAAGTGAATCTGCCACAACCCTTCTGTACCGGAGACTGATCTCTGTTACCTCCATATCAAGTTTAATACTCCAGGAAGATGATCCCCCGACAAGGTAGGTGCTTGAATGGGAGATTGCTGCTGTGAGGGAATCCTCAAGTGCTGCCCTCTCGGGGGCGGGCTGGCCTGCATGAAGGGTCAGGGGGAAGAGATTCCTGACCTGCAGGGGCCCGTCAAGGGAGAATGCCCCGGTGGGTGGTGCCAGTCCGATTATGCAGAGGATGATTATAAATGATTGCAGTGCTATTTTCATGTTCTGTAAATAATAGTTGAAATGACAGAATGATTTCAATACACAACAGCCCGGGATATTTGAAAACAACAAACCCATTTGATTATTATTAATTCATGAAGCTTACGGGGGTAATACTTGCAGGTGGGTCTAACAGGCGGTTTCCTGTACCAAAGGGGCTTGTAAGGATAGGTGAACAGCGGCTGATAGAAAGGCTCCTTGAGATCCACAAATCACTCTTTGATGAGGTAATCATAAGCACAAACACGCCGGAACTTTACATCCAGTATGACGTCAGGCTGATAGGTGATATCTACCCCTCCCTTGGCCCCATCGTGGGTATCTATTCCTCGTTGATGAACGCGTCACATGATGGTATCTTTGTAACCCCCTGTGATACCCCATTCATTGGACGGGAGCTTATTGAGTATATGATGAGGGTTCATGAAGGGGAGCCCATTGTTGTCTGCAGACACAGGGGGATAATCCATCCCCTGATAGGGATATACACAAAGGAGATACTTGAAAATATGGAAAATGCTATAATAACAGGGAGGACAAGGATTATAGACTTCCTGGAGGATGTTAAGACAAGAATCCTTACCGAAGAGGAACTGGTCCATATTGACCCCGAAGGAAGGGGTTTTATTAATATAAATACACCGGAAGAGTTTAAAAAACACATAGGAGGAAGGATATGTTTGGATTAGGCATGCCGGAGCTGATTATAATCCTTATAATTGTCGTCGTACTATTTGGCGCTTCAAGGCTACCTGAACTGGGCAAAGGCATTGGTCAGGCTATCAAGAACTTCAAGAAGGCAACAAACGAGCCTGACGAGATAGATGTTACGCCAAAAAAACCGGTTGAGAAGGATACAAACAGCTCTTCAGAGGGCCAAGAAAAGGCATAAGTGGACAGGGGCATCACCTTAGAGATTGATCTCAACAGACTGAGGGCCAATCTTGACTACATCAAAAACAGAACAGGCCAGAGGAAACTGATTGCAGTTGTAAAGGCAGATGCCTATGGACACGGTGCAGCTGAGGTGGCAAGGCTCTTTGAAGAAGAGGGTGTCAGACTTTTCGGGGTTGCATACACCTCAGAGGCGATTGAATTAAGAGAATCGGGGATAACCTCCCCTATCATCGTATTCTTTGATACAGATATTGATAGCGATATCGTAAAATACTCCCTCACCCCTGTCATAAACAGCCCACGTACCGCCAGGGAACTCTCTCGGCTCTCCAGAAAAACAAAGAGAACCATTCCCGTACATATCAACATTGACACTGGCATGGGAAGGATGGGAATCAGACATGAGGTCTTCCAGAAAGAGATGGAAAGAATCCTTGCACTACCCGGTATAAGGGTTACGGGCATTATGAGCCACTTCTCGGATGCTGACCTGTCAGACCGATCCGTAGCTACTGTACAGCTTGAGAGGTTCAAGTTAGCCCTCTCGGTTCTGAGGGAGAAGGGGCTCAAGTTGCTGTCCCACATGGCCAACAGTGCTGCTGTAATAAACCTGCCGGAGACCTATCTTGATGCTGTCAGGCCAGGGATACTGCTTTATGGAGTGAACCCCTGCAGCTGCGGGTATGAAAACCCTGTGATGACCGCCAAAACAAGGATTATAGAGATAAGAAGGCTCAGGAAGGGCACCCCTGTGAGCTATGGAAGGACCTTCATAACCCAGCGGTCAAGCCTTGTGGGTCTTATACCCTGTGGTTATGCTGACGGTATTATACGTGCCATCTCAAACCATGGATATGTACTCGTCAAAGGCAGGAAGGCCCAGATCATTGGCAGGGTCTGTATGGACCTGACCATGGTTGACCTCACAGGCATGGAGGATGTGGGGATCGGTGACGAGGTGGTACTGATGGGCAGGCAGGATGAAGCAGAGATACGTGCACAGGATATAGCCGGCTGGGCTGGCACCATATCCTACGAGATACTGACCACCTTTGGTAATACGGGCAGACGGGTCTATCTATCATGAAAAGAAACATATTCTTCATCCTGGGCATCACGGTAGTTCTCCTCATCCTTGCAAGTCTCCTAACATCCGTGGGTTTTTATGTGGACTACCTCTTCTTCAAAGAGGTGGGGCTTGTCTCGGTCTTCCAGAAGACATTCCTTACACAGGTAGTCTCAGGTGGTGTTTTCTTTGTTGTGGCCCTCATCATATATACAGTCAATATCCTTATATGCAATTCAAGGGATTTCCCCCAGGGCAGGCTCTACCAGCTTGAGAAGAACCTCTATGTGCTCAGGAAATACGACCTGAATGATATAGTGAAGAAGGCCTCCCTCCTTGTGGGTATCTTCATCAGCATATTTTTTGGCCTGAACGGTAGCAGGTACTGGAATGAGATCCTCCTCTTCACAAACAGCATCAAGGCAGGGATAAACGATCCTGTCTTTGGCAGGGACATATCCTTTTATATATTCAGGTACCCCTTGCTCAACAGCCTGAACAGGGTGGGCTCCCTCTTTATCTTCATCCTCATCATTACCACTGTGGCAAACTACGCACTGAGGGGAGGGATCACCTACATAGAGGGGCTTTTCAGTATAGACAGACGTGTCAGGCTCCATACCACCCTGCTCATCTCCCTGCTGATCCTCAATATCGCCTTCAGGTTCTATCTGGACCGGTTTGATCTGCTCTTCAGCAGACATGAGATCCTCTATGGTGCATCCTACACAGATGTGAAGGCAAGGCTCCTTGCCTACAATGCCGTGGTGGTGCTTTGCCTGCTCACCTCTGTGAGCATCTTCTACGGTATCTACAGGCGGCACAAGCTTGCCCTGCTGGCACCTCCAGCAGCACTACTTATTGTCTATGTGGTTGGTGTGGGGATCTATCCCTCGCTGCTTCAGAGCTTCAAGGTCACACCCAATGAGATTGTTCTTGAAAAACCCTACATTGAACGTCATATAGCATTCACACGGATAGGGTATGATCTTAACAAGATAAGGATCCAGCCCTTCAATCCCGGGAAGGGCCTTACAGCCGGTGACATAGAAAAGAATATCTCCACCATCAGGAACATCCGGCTCTGGGACGAGGAACCCCTTCTGAAGACCTACAGCCAGCTCCAGCAGATAAGGACCTACTATAAATTCAATGATGTGGATACGGACCGGTACAGAATCAATGGCAAGTACATGCAGGTCATGCTCTCGCCAAGGGAACTCTCCTATGAGGACCTGCCGGGCAAGACATGGATCAATGAAAGGCTCGTCTATACACATGGCATAGGTCTCACCATGGGTACGGTGAGCGGGATTACCGAGGAGGGTCTACCCCAGTTCATCCTCAAGGATATACCTCCTGTAACCGTGGGTGATATAAAGGATATAAAGATTACAAGACCCGAGATATACTATGGTGAGAGCACAAATGAGTATGTTGTGGTCAATACAAAGGTAAGGGAGTTTGGTTATCCCACGAAGAGCGGGAATGTCTATACGCACTACGAGGGTAACGGTGGAGTAAGGCTGTCAAATATACTCAAGCGAACCCTCTACGCACTGCACTTCGGGGATTTCAAGCTCATACTCTCCACAGACATAACAGGGAAAAGCAGGATCATATACTACAGAAACATCATTGAACGGGTCAGCAAGATTGCCCCCTTCATGCTCTACGACCAGGATCCATACATGATGATCTCTGATGACGGGAAGCTCTACTGGATCATAGATGCATACACCTATACAAACAGGCTGCCCTACTCCGAGCCTATAAGCCGGGGAGTTAATTATATAAGAAACCCTGTGAAGGTGGTGGTTGACGCCTATGACGGTACCCTCTCCTTCTACATCGTGGATGACAGGGATATTCTCATAAAAACCTACAGGAAGATATTCCCCCGTCTCTTCAAGCCCTACAGCAAGATGCCAGACGATATAAAGAGACATATCAGGTATCCAAGAACACTTATGAAGGTACAATCAAGGATGTTTGCCACCTTCCACATGACAGATCCAAGGGTCTTCTACAACAAGGAAGACCTCTGGGAGATACCGGTATACAAGGGGAAATCCATGGAGCCCTACTATCTTATACTCACACTCCCGAAGGATACATTGAAAAAGGGGGCCAAAGGGAAAGAGGAGTTCGTGCTCCTTGTACCCTTTACACCTGCCAAGAGGGACAATCTTGCAGCCTGGATGGCTGCCAGGTGTGATGGTGAAAACTACGGGGACATCATAGTCTATACATTCCCCAGGGACAGGCTTGTCTTTGGTCCCCGCCAGATTGATGCAAGGATTGACCAGAATGCCTACATCTCCCAGCAACTCACCCTCTGGGGCCAGCGTGGCTCGGATGTTATAAGGGGAAGCCTCCTGATAATACCTATTGAGACCTCGCTCATATATGTTCAGCCCCTCTATCTTGTTGCCACTGACAGGGTGGGACTGCCTGAGCTGAGAAGGGTCATCGTGGCCTACGAGAATGAGGTGGTTATGAAGAAAAACCTCCAGTCAGCCCTGTATGCACTCTTCAGGGCCAGGACAGAGGGGATGAGCCTTGAAAGTATGCCAGCAGCCGCTCCTCCAGCAGCCATAGAAGAGACAGCCCTTGGACGCAGGGCCCTTGAGAGCTTCATGAAGGCAAAAGAGGCACTGAAGAAGGAGGACTGGCCCGGCTTTGGCAGGTACCTGAAGGAGACAGAGAGGCTCCTCAGGAAACTTGCGGGAAAGGAGCGCAAATAGTGTCCAGGGGAGGGCATGGCTTTAGATCTCAGAGATGGCAATTCTTCTGGTTCCCATAGGCAGGATTGAGACTGAAATCCTTGAGTATCTCAGGGATGCCCTGGGCAGGACCTTTGCAAAGGATATCCTGATAGGCAAACCAGTGCCTGAACCTGAATATGCCTATAACAGAAAGAGAAAGCAGTATCACTCCACGGCCATACTGAAGGTTATTTCAATGCAGAAGGAATACAGAGGGTATGAAAGGATTCTCGGGATTGTTGATCATGACCTGTATGTACCGGAGCTGAACTTTGTCTTTGGTGAGGCAGGCACCCGTGCCGCAATAATATCACTGAGCCGGTTGAGACAGGAGTTTTATGGTCTTCCATGCAATAAAGAGATTTTCTACAGAAGGGCATTGACCGAGGCGGTTCACGAGCTCGGACATACCTATGGTCTTGGCCATTGCAGCAACCCCGGATGTGTTATGTATTTTTCCAACACCCTGATGGATACCGACAGAAAGGGGCCTGGATTCTGCAAATCCTGCCGTGAAGAGCTGAAATACAGGTTATAACAGGGAATTACTGATCAAGAAATAGTAACATCTAATTTGATATACTATTGAAGGAAAAAACAACCATGTGCTCAAATTTTTACAATACCATTAAATCCAAAAGGGGGTAATATGGGTAAGATTGATGTTTCAAGGATCAGGACATTTTCAGTGGTTGCTCACCAGGGTGCCGGTAAGACCTCTCTTGTAGAGGCAATCCTTTACAATGCCGGCAAGATTGACAGGATGGGCAGTATAGAGTCCGGCAACACCGTGACCGATTACGAGCCTGAGGAGATTGAGAGGGGTATCTCCATCACCTCCGCCCTTGCATACTGTGACTGGTCCGGACACAGACTGAATATTATAGATACTCCTGGGTTTATCAACTTTATTGAGGACACAAGGGGCTGTCTGAGGGTATCTGACGGTGCTCTGATCATAGTGAGTGCCATTTCAGGGGTGAAGGCAGAGACAGAGAAGATATGGAAGTATGCCTGCCAGTATGAACTCCCAAGGATGATCTTCATAAACAAGCTTGACAAAGAGAACTCCAACTTCCTCAGGGCAATAGACGAGATTGAGAAGTCCTTTGAGACAGAGGCGATACCGCTGAATATACCCCTAAATGAAGGCAGCACATTCAACTCAATTGTTGATCTCGTAAACATGAAGGCCTATAAATACGAAGGCGGTAAAAAAGAAGAGATTGATATACCCCAGTCCACAGAGGTTGAGCAGTTCCGGAAGAAGCTGGTTGAGAAGATTGCCGAGGCTGATGATGACCTCCTGGAGCGGTATCTTGAGGGTGGTGACCTCACCTCCGAGGAACTGATCAAGGGGATCAGGGAGGGTTCCCTGACACGGAGGTTCCTGCCAGTTGTATGCGGGGCAGCAACCCCAAATGTGGGTATTGATGCACTCCTTGATTATATCCCCCTCTGCCTTCCCTCGCCTGAGGAGTTTGCACGTATATCACCCATAAGGGGAAGGAATCCCAGAGACGGCTCTGATATCCTCAGGAATCCTGACCCATCAGAGCCATTCTCTGCCTATGTCTTCAAGACCATTGCAGACCCCTTTGCGGGGAAACTGACGGTAATGAGGGTGTACTCCGGCACCCTGAAGGCAGACTCAACGGTCTACAACCCTGTTACGGAAACAAAGGAAAGGATCGGACAGGTGTCCTACCTCCTTGGCAAAAAGCAGGAATCAGCCCAGACGCTTCTGCCCGGTGAGATAGGCGTGGTGGCCAAGCTGAAGAACACAAACACAGGCGATACCCTCTGCGATGATTCCAGCCCCATTGTCTTTGAGAGGGTCCAGTTTGCAGAACCCATACTCTCCTATGCCATTGCACCAAGGAGCAAGGGTGATGAAGAGAAGGTCAGTGCGGGGATACAGAAGATCCTGGAGGAAGACCCCACCCTGAGGTACCACAGGGATGAGGAGACAAAGGAGATGATCATCTCGGGAATGGGCCAGGTTCACATAGAGATTGCACTACAGAAGCTGAAGAGGAAGTTTGGCGTTGAGGTTGACATGAAGACACCAAAGATACCCTATCGTGAGACCATCAGGACAAGGGCAAAGGCACAGGGCAAATACAAGAAGCAATCCGGCGGCAGGGGGCAGTATGGTGACTGCTGGATAGAGATAGAACCCCTTCCCAGGGGATCAGGGTTTGAATTTGTTGATAAGATAGTTGGTGGTGTAATACCGAAACAGTATATCCCTGCCGTGGAGAAGGGGATAGTGGAGACGATGAAAGAGGGTATCCTTGCCGGCTATCCAATGGTTGATGTAAGGGTTACACTCTATGATGGCTCCTACCATTCAGTGGACTCCTCTGAGATGGCCTTCAAGATCGCAGGCTCCCTGGCAATAAAGAAGGCCGCCATGGAGGCAAAGCCGGTGCTCCTTGAACCGGTGATGAAGGTTGAGGTTATAACCCCTGATGATGCCCTGGGTACAGTGATTGGCGACCTGAACGCAAAGCGCGGTAAGGTCCAGGGTGTTGAGCCACAGGCTGGCGGCAATCAGAAGATTATCGCCCTGGTACCAATGGCAGAGATGCTCACATACGCAAACCAGCTTCACAGCCTCACATCAGGCAGGGGGCTCTATTCAATGGAATTCTCCCATTACGAGGAGGTCCCGGCACACCTTGCCCAGAAGATCATTGAAGAAAGAAAGGCCGAGAAAGAGGCTGAGAAGGGCTAAATGAAGAAGACCCTGTCGGTCCTCCTGATAATGCTCCTTGCGGCTACCACTGCATCAGGGGTTGTCCTGAGGGAGGAGGGCAGCCTTTTGATCCTTGAGGCTGAGGATGAACCCCTATCAGCCATACTTGTGGAACTTTCAAGACGTTATTCCTTTGAGATTGACTTCGGCGGAAGGCTTCTTCAACAGAGAGTAACTACCAGGATCAGGAGACAACCCCTTGAGCAGGTGATAGCAAGATTACTGCAGAACATGGAGAGCAGGAACTACATCATCTACTACGATGAAGAGGGGCAGATCAGGAAGATCAAGTTCCTGAAGGTACAGGCAAGAGAATCTCCCAAAAAGGCACCACCCCAGAGAGGGCATGGATTCAGAAGGGTACCTGAAGGGATGCCGCCTCTGCTACCGGCTGATCTTCCACCAACGGAAGAGATGGATCAGACCACCAAAGGGCCTTCTGAAGGGAAAACATACAGGGCTGAGAAGGACCTGAAGAGACCCTATTTTCTTCCCCCAAGAAGACCGGCTGGAGAGTAACAGGGGCCTCTGCCTCTTCTTACCAGAACACCCCGGATTTTTTAGACACCCCGAGTAGTATTCGGCAAAATGCTGATACATAAGGACCTGTCGGGTTTATCGGGCAGTATTGTGACTATTATGAAATAAATTATTAAAGATTTTCCGTTACTGGACGATAAAAGAATTAAACAAAAAACAGAGGAGGTATTACCATGCAATCCCTTCAGCATATCGCCTTTGAACTTGGCAGAGAGGAGTTCTCCATTCCAATACTTCAGATCCAGGAGATCATCAAGCCCGTACCTGTAACAAGGATGCCCGAGAGCCCTGAGTATATTACGGGTATCATCAATCTCAGGGGAAAGGTGATCCCTGTAATTGACCTCAAGACAAGGATGTCCATACCAGACAATGGCTCTTCTGAAAAGGACCAGCGGGTTATCGTGGTGAATACCGGTACACTCACTGTTGGAGGCATAGTGGATGCCATAACAGGGGTTATAGAGTTCACTGAAGAGGATATCAAGAAGGATATCAGCTCCATCTCCTCTGGCATGGTGGATTATATTGACGGGATAGCCATGCTCTCAGAGAACCGTCTTGTCCAGTTGTTGAATTTCAAGAAGATACTCTCCGTAGATGACATGCAACTCCTTGAAGACAACATCCTCTCAGAGGAGTTCACAGAGGATGGCAAGGTGGTGGTCACAAAGAAGGTCTCCAGCATCGGTGGGGAGTACATCGTACAGGAGGTTAAAGATAAGATCCTTGAACAGGTCCAGTCAAAGGGACACAGACCGGAAAACATTGAGACCATAATGAAGGAGATCCAGAACTTTCTCAATGCCCTTTCAGAGGGTGACCTCAAGGCCGCAGAGGCATCCCTCCTTGAACTGTCAAGGCTTGGTGATAAGGAACTCTTCTCCGAGGTTGGCAAGATCACGAGAAATCTCCACAACTCCCTCTCAGAATTCAAGAGCCTCATTGATCCACGCCTGAAAAACATGACCCTTGAGGACATGCCCGAGGCTGCTGACAAGCTCAAATGGGTAATTAGCAAGACCGAGGAATCTGCCAACAAGACAATCGGAATAATGGAGAAGAACCTTTCCCTGCAGAGTGATATCATAAAACGCCTTGATCTCCTTGATGAGCTGATAAAGAACTCCTCTGACGCAAATGATGAACACAGGGATGCAATGGCATTCCTCAGGAATTCCCTTGAGGAGATGAACCTGGATTTCATGGAGGTGCTCCTTGCACAGGAGTACCAGGACCTCACAGGCCAGATCATAAAGAAGGTCATATCCCTTGTCACCGAGCTTGAGCTGCAGCTGGTGAACCTCATAAAGGTCTTTGGTGTAAAGGTTGAAGGGCCTGAGCATCAACAGACAGAGACTGAAGAGACCGTGGATATGGATACCCTTGATAGCCAGGAGGATGTTGATTCCCTGCTGAAGGAGTTCGGCTTCTGAAAACATCCCCTGAAGTATAGCAGTGCCTTAGGAAACCGCGCTGTATTATAATACCAGTATGGCCGGTATATATGTGCATGTACCCTTCTGCATCAGCAGATGCAGTTATTGCGACTTCTACTCCACCCTATCTGATTACGAAACAAGAGATGCCTTCCTGAGGGCACTACTGAAAGAGATACAATCCACAGGCTACGGAGAACCCATTGACTCCATATACCTTGGTGGAGGCACACCATCGCTGCTTTCACCCGGGGATATTGAGGTTATTCTGGATGCCCTTGCCCATGCCTTTAAAATCAAGGATGATGCCGAGATAACCATTGAGGCAAACCCTGTCACCTTTGACAGGGTCAAACTGAGGGCCTTCAGGAGCCAGGGAATCAACAGGCTCAGCCTGGGGATACAGTCACTCAAGGACAGTGAACTCAGGCTCCTTGGAAGGATACACACTGCGGAGGATGCGATAGATGCCATTAACATGGTCTCAGAGATCTTTGAGAACTATTCCCTTGACATTATCTACGGGATACCCTGCCAGGATAAAAGTGGGCTTGACCAAACCCTGAGAGGCATACTCACCTTTTCACCACCCCATATCTCAGCCTATGAACTTGAATATCACGAGAACACCCTGCTCCATAAAGATTTGATCCAGGGCAGGATCACACCTCCTGGTGACCCTGATGTATCAGGGCTATACTTTCATCTCTGCGATGTTCTTTCGGAGAGGAACTATGTTCACTATGAGATATCAAACTTCTCACTGGAGGGTTTTC
>DROX01000291.1 GCA_011321725.1 Nitrospirota bacterium
CCCTCCTCTGCGATTGAGGTGAAGGAGGCCCTTCTGGATAACGGCCTCAAGGTGCTTGTGGTGGAGGACCACAAGGCCCCTGTTGCAACATTCCAGGTCTGGTACAGGGTGGGCGGAAGGGATGATCCCAAGGGCAAGACAGGTATAAGCCACCTCCTTGAACATATGATGTTTAAAGGTAGCAAGAACTATGCAGAGGGGCAGTTCTCCAGGATAATCCAGCGTAACGGTGGTATTGACAACGCCTACACCACCAAGGACTATACCATGTATTTTGAGACCCTCTCATCAGACCGTATTGGTATAGCACTCAGGCTTGAGGCGGACAGGATGAGAGACCTCCTACTGAAACCTGAAGATGTTATCTATGAGCGGAATGTGGTAATGGAGGAAAGACGGATGCGCTATGAGGATGACCCACAGAATCTGCTTTTTGAGGAGGTCCTGGCAGCAGCCTACAAGGCCCATCCCTATCATGACCCTGTGATCGGCTGGATGAGTGACATCAAGAGCATTACACGGGATGACCTCATGCTTCACTACAGGAGGTACTATAGCCCTGACAATACATTTATTGTTGTGGCAGGTGATATCGTGGCGCAGGATATTATAGACAGGATAAGGGAATACTTTGGAAACATACCCAACCTTGAGAAAAGACCTGCCTACAGCTTCAAGGAGCCCCCTCAAAGGGGAGAGAGGAGGGTTAAACTAAAGAAGGAGGCAACCCTGCCCTATCTACTTGTGGCATACCATGTACCAAGCTTCCCTGACAAGGATGCTGTGGCAATTGATGTGCTCAGTTACATACTTTCAGGCAAGAGTGGCAGACTGTACAAAAGCATAGTAAGGGATGAGGGTATCGCCATAGATGCCTTTGTCTCCTACAGCGGGCTCTACAGGGACCCTTTCCTCTTCTTTCTCGGAGGCACACCAAAACCAGGCCATACCGTGAAAGAGCTTGAGAATTCACTGTACAGACAGATAGAGATCATCAAGGAAAATCCCCCCTCGGAGCGGGAGATACAAAAGGCAAGGAATCAGGTTGAGGCATCATTCATTATGGGACAGGATTCCATATACAGCCAGGCAAGGCTTGTGGGAACCTTTGAACTCCTTGGTTCATGGAGGCTCATTGATGAGTATCTGAAGCAGATTCGTAGTGTTACACCTGAGGATGTTCAGCGTGTTGCGAGAAGGTACCTTGTTGAGGATAACAGGACCGTGGGGATATTGATACCTGCAAAAAAGCCAGAAGTGAAGGCACAGAAGTCAGAAGGGGATAATAGAATAAAATGAAAAAGGGTATGGATTGCAAAATTAAAATCCGCTCAAAATTAATACCCCCTCTCCTTATGAATAGTTTTAGTGTTTTTTTATTTGTTTTACTTTTCTCTGTTTTACTTTTCTACAGTGATACCTCATTTGCAATTGATGCAAAGCGAAAGATACTGCCCAACGGGCTTACCCTTCTTTATGCAGAAAGACACAACCTTCCCATTGTCAGGGTTAGATTGCTCATAAAGGCATCACCCTTTGATGAGCCTCCGGAGAAGGCAGGTCTTGCAAACCTCGTGGCTGAACTCCTTACAGAGGGCACAAAAAAGAGGAGTTCCGAGCAGATCAGCGAAGAGATTGAGTTTATCGGCGGTAGCATCGGGGCCTCTACAGACAGGGACTATACCATGGTCAGCCTATCGGTCCTCAAGAAGGATATTGAAAAGGGCTTTGATCTCTTCTCTGACATCATCCTCAACCCTACCTTCCCTCAGAAGGAGATAAAGAGGGTAAAGGCCCTCATAAAGGGTGCCCTGAGACAGTCCGAGGATGACCCTGCCTTTGTGGCTGAGAAGGCCTTCAGGGAGGCCCTCTACGGGAAGGCTCATGCCTATGGCAGGGTTGTTGCCGGCACACCCGAAAGCCTTGACAGTATCACCCGGAAGGATATAGTAAGGTTCTACAACACCTACTACAGGCCCAATAATGCAATTCTTGTTGTGGCTGGTGACATAACGGAGGAGGAGATAGAAAGACTTGTAAATGTATATCTCCTCAGATGGAAAAGGGCATCTCTGCCACCGAAAAGTTTCCCTTCTGCTAAAGGCCTGGATTCAACAAAGGTTATAAAGATTGACAGGGATATCACCCAGGCAAATATCATTCTGGGACACCTTGGGGTATCCCGTTCAAACCCTGACTACTATGCACTTACGGTGATGAACTACATACTCGGTGGAGGCGGGTTTGCATCAAGGCTGATGACAAGGATCAGGGACCAGATGGGGCTTGCCTATGATGTCCATAGCTACTTCAGCTCGGATCTTGAACAGGGCCTGTTCCAGGTGGAGGTGCAGACAAAAAACAGATCAGCCAGGAAGGTGATAGATGTAATCCTTGAGGAGATGAAACGTATCCAGTCAGAACCTGTCTCAGAAGGAGAGTTGAAGGATGCAAAGTCCTATCTCACAGGCAGCTTCCCCAGAAGGATTGACACCCTTGGAAAGATCGCTGACTTCCTTGCACTAACAGAGTTCTATGGCCTCGGTATGGATTATGACAGGCGATACCCTGAGTATATAAACTCTGTTACGAGGGATGATATCCTGAGGGTTGCCAGAAAATACCTTCATCCTGAAAGGTATCTACTTGTGATAGTAGGTAATATTGAAAAGACAGGGCTTTAGATAAAAAACTACCTCTGGAAACTCTTTTCCGTTACAATATTGAAGTCATTGATCCCTGCAAGCCTTATCTCGTCAATCACCTTCATAAGAAGGGAGACCTTCACATCCCTGTCTGCACGTATCTCAACGCTCCTTGACTTCTCAAGGGGCAGCTCTTCCTTTAACAGTTTATGCAGGTCTTCCACCTTTACCGTTTCACTGTTGAGGACAACATCTCCCTTTTCATTGATGAATATCTTTATCCCTGCCCTTTCGGTGTATTCAGAGGTCCTGGACTCGGGCAGCCTTACCCTGATGGATTGTACCTCAATAAAGTGTGAGGTGAGCATGAAGAAGAGCAGTAGCAGAAAGACCACATCCACAAGGGGTGCAATGTTAAGATAGGAGTGGTTGTATCTTTTCCGTTTAAACTCCATCTCTGCACCTGCGATACAAGACCAGTGTGACCTCCTTTAGCAGGAAGGCAATCTCGTCTGCCTGTTTTTCAAGCCAGTGGTGTCCTATATGTGCTGGTATTGCAACCAGGAGCCCTGCCGCAGTGGTTATCAGGGCCTCCCATATGCCTCCGGCAAGCATTGAGGGGTTTACATAACTCTGCACCGAAATAACCATAAAGGCCTTTATCATCCCGAGCACAGTGCCTGTCAGTCCAAGAAGTGGGGCTATCATGGCAATCACACCAAGCCAGCTAAGGCCCTTTTCAATCTCCCTGACCTGCCTGGTGCCAACCACGGTCAACTCCTCTTCGTCACAGCCCTTCTCTGCTGTTTCCATTATGGGCCTGAAGATCTCCGGAGGTTCTCTGAATATCTCTTCAGAGGACCTGTCAAGCCCCTTGATCAATGCCCTGTACTGCAGGGCCTTCTGGATAATAATCGCAACTGCCACCACTGAAAGCAACAGTATGGGATACATCAAGAATCCACCTTTAAGAAAGATCTCCATCATAACCAGACCCCTTTTATGGAATTTGTCAATCCTTCAGCCTAAATTTTACCGTTAAGACAGCCTCTGAATCAACGGGCACGCCATCCTTCATTGCTGGTACAAAGCTGGATTGCCTGACCGCCTTGACCGCTGCCTTTGCAAAAGCAGGACCATCATCCCTCAGGACCTCCACCTTTTTCAGCCTTCCTTTTCTGTCTATATAGAGCTTCAACACCACTGTACCTTCCCTGCCAAGCCTTCTTGCAACCCTTGGATAAGAGGGGATTACCCTTTTTAGAAACCTCGGACCCTGGGATGTCCCGAACTCGCCCCTGTAAAGACCTGCACTTTCCGGCCTTGAGGGGGGAGGTGGTTCTGCCAGAGGTTGTTTTTGTTCAATTATACCATCCCCCTCTCCTGTAATGGTATTTTCTCTTTTCTTTTCCCTGTGAACCCTGTCCTCTGCGGGTATTTCCCCTGTCTCCCTCTCTTTCCGGGGAGCCTTGATTGTCTTTTCATTATCAGGGGCTTTCTCTTCTTCCATCTCCTTTTCTGTAAGGGCCTCTTCAGCTACCGGGACCCTTCTGGCTACCCTCTTTTGAACAGTCTCTGGTGTGGCAGGCTTTTTTATCCGTGCCTTTTCCATTCTCTTCTTCTGCACCGTGGTGGTCTTGAGGTGGCCTTTTCTTCGGGGAGGTCTTTCCCTCTTGATCTCTGAATATATCCGGTAGGAAGAAAGCCTTATCTCCTGGAGCCTGTTTGTGAGTTTACCCTTTATATTCATTGAAAGGGGGACGGAAAAGATGGCAAGATGTAATGTAACCGATACTACAATACCTATGATCAGTGCCCTGTCAGCCATCTCAAACACCAAAGAGAAAGGTTCCGTTTTCCTGGGGATAGATCTTTATCTCAACCTCGTAAACCTCCCTGAGCAGTTCCTCTGTCACCACCTCCAGAGGCCTGCCAGAGGCCACAACAGAACCGTTCTTAACAACACAGACCCTGTCAAAATGGTGAACCATGTTGATGTCATGAAGGGCCATAACCATGGAAATCTCCTTTTCAGCCCTCAACCCCTTTAGTAACCGTATCAGTTCAAGCTGGTATTTGATATCAAGATTAGCCATTGGCTCATCAAGCAGTAGCAGCCCGGCGCCCTGAAGAAGGGTCATGGCAATAAAGGCCCTTCTTCTTTCACCACCGCTCAGTTCCGCTATCAGGGTATCCGCCCTATTCCCAAGCCCTACCATAGCGAGGGCATCATCCACGGTAAG
>DROX01000292.1 GCA_011321725.1 Nitrospirota bacterium
AAGGGGTGCCTGCGGTTATCACTGATGAGATCAGCGAGGGTGATGTGGAAAAGGAGATTATCGGTTCAGCAACAAAAAGGGGGGTTGATCTCATAGTGATGGGCGCCAAAGGTGTAAAGGGACTGACCTCGTTTATTGTGGGTAGCACAACAAGGGGTGTTGTTCTTCACTCAACCGTTCCTGTGCTGGCAGTGAAGAGAAGACAATGGGATGTACAGCCGCCCCTCAGGGTCTTGTTTGCCACAGATGGTTCAGAGTATTCTGAAAGTGCAGCCACCTTTCTCTCCAGCATTTCGTTTAATATTGACACTGAGTTGACGGTACTGCACGTCATCCAGTCTCCGGTGCATGACATTCCGGAGAGATTCTTTGTGGAGATAGACGACAGGATAAAGGAGGAGGTGGCAAATGTCAGGAAAATGGAGTTTGAACGTGCCGACAGGATCATTGAGCATGCCATCAGCCTCCTGTCAGGCAATTTCAAAGGTATCAAACATCTCATAAAGGTAGGTGATCCCTCTACAGAGATCCTTTCTGTGGCAAAAAACCTTGGAACTGACATCATTGTAACAGGATGCAGAGGTGTAAAGGGGCTGAAGGGCATGCTCGGGAGTGTCTCAAGAAACATCATGCGCCATGCGGAGTGTTCATTTCTGATCGGAAGGAGTTGTTAGCCTCCTCAGATGGTATCGCTTTTCGGTTCTTCCTGAAAGAAGGAGCGAAGGACCCTGAGGATCTCCCTGAGCTTCTGGACCGCCTTCTGCCAGAGTTCTTTATCGCTGGCGATCCTTTCCAGTTCCCTCTCAAGCTCTTTCTCTTTCTTCTTCAGTCTCTTCAAGGTCTTTTCAAGCCGCTTCTGCTCCTTCTCTGTTGCCCGCTCAAGGCTCTTCTGGAGCCTCTCAAGGTCTTTTATCAGGGCATCCAGCTCCTTTTGAAACTCCTCCGGCATTTCTTTGCCTTTCTGCTGGGAGAGTTTCCGTGTCTGCTGGATCAGTGCATTTGTCTCCTTACGGAGTGAATCCAGGCCTGTGGCCCAGCAGACCGTGCCGGACAGGACTGATACTGAAAGCACCACTGCGGTTATAATAGAAGTGACCCCTTTGAAGCTCCACATAAATCTATTATACACTTATTCACCTATCTTTGGTAAAATGCCCCTTTTCCTTGCTGTACGGTAGATCTTCGCAAAAAAGAGGGTGCTTGCAGAGAGAAATGCCAGGTTGAGCGCTGATGCCATGCTCAGGTGTTTTATTGAAAGAACCTTTTTATCAATAAGTATCCTCATCCCTTCAAAGACATGGGCTGAAGGAATAAAGAGAGCGATCTTCTGCAGCAGAGGGGGCAGTGTATCAACAGGATAGAACACGGCAGAAAAGGGCATAAAGAGAAATGCCACTGCCCAGGCAAGCACCTCTGCCTCCTGTCCAAACCGCAGTATCAGTGCCATGGTGAAAATACCCACTGCCCAGCCCATTGCCATGAGATTGAGCACCAATGGTATCAGGGCCACACCAAGCTTGAAAATGGAGAATGAATAGAACAGCCATGCAAGGGATGACATTACCACGAAGGCAATGGTTACCTTGAGGATGCTGATAAAAAGAAGGCCAACTATGTACTCCTGGATTTTAAGGGGAGATGCGAATATGTTTACAAGGTTTCTTGCCCACATATCCTCAAGGAAGGAGACGGATATCCCCTGTTGTGCCCTGAAGAGTATGTCCCAGAGTATCAATGCACCGATGAAATAGATTACAAAATCAGGAATATCAGCACTCGCCCTCTGAAGATAGAGGCTGACAAAGCCCCATAGCAGCAGATCCACCATGGGCCAGTAGAATACCTCAAGCAGCCTTGGCAGGCTCCTGCGATAAAGATAGGTCTGTCTCAGTACAACCGCCCAGATCCGTTTAATCCTCATGGCCTATAACCTTGAAATAGAACTCTTCAAGTGATGCGGTGCCATACTGTCTTATCAGGTCGTTTACCATCCCCTCTGCAACCACCTTGCCCTTCTTCAGAAAGAGCACCCTCTTTGATACCTCTTCCATCTCCTTCAGGTTATGGGATGTATATATAACGGAAATCCCCTCAGTGCGGGCAAGTTTCAGGAGGAGATCCCTTGTCTTCCTTGCTATCTCGGGGTCAAGCCCTGCCGTGGGCTCATCAAGCAGCAATAACTCGGGCTTATTTAGCAGGGCCTTGGCAAGATTGAGTCTCATGATCTGCCCAGATGAAAGCCTCCTTGTTGGCCTATTACAGAGATGTTCAAGTTCAAAGAGCCTGAGCATCCTGTGACATCTCTCAGCGGGGTCTTTGACCTCGTAGAGATGGGCAAAGACCATCAGGTTTTCAAAGGGTGTAAGGGAGTATGGCAGTGAGACATAATTGGAGGCAAAGTTGATCCTCTTGAGAACCTCGCTCCTGTGGAGTGTGAGGTCCTTTCCAAAGATGCTTATCTCACCTTCAGTGGGTTCTATCAGACCCAGTATGCAATGGATTAATGTGGTCTTTCCTGCCCCGTTCGGGCCAAGGATTCCCAGGATCTCACCCCTTGAGAGGGTAAGATTGAGATCATCCAGTGCAATAACACTGTTAAAGACCTTTTTCAGGCCCTGGACCTTTAGGATCTCCATAATTGAATATAATCTATGTGGTCCAATTTAAACCACTATATGATGTATGTGATTTTAAAGAGGTTATGGTGTAAGGGGAAGGGTTGATGGTGGGGACACCCCTTGGTGTCCCCGGACTGTTTATGAAGATGTCAATATCTTGAGGGCCCTCAGTCTGCTCGGATGTTTCAGCTTTCTCAGGGCCTTGGCCTCAATCTGTCTTA
>DROX01000293.1 GCA_011321725.1 Nitrospirota bacterium
CCAGAGGTGGTGAAGAATGCCATGTAGCAATACCTCAGGTGTCTTACATCAAGACCCTTGTCTATACACTTAAGTCCTAAAAGACTCTGTCTTTTAATTAATTAAATCCCATTGCATCAATGCCATGATGAACCACCTCTCTACTCCGAAAAATCTGCGATTTTTCGGAGGGCCTTTCTTACTGCTCACTGTTCACTGCTCACTGCGAATAAGGTGTGGTGCTTATTTTTCTTCGGCACCCTGCCTTGGTTTATAAAACTGAAATTATTTTGGACACTACAGGTCAATTGCCTATTTTGAATGTGAAATGTTAATATTTTTTAGGAGGTCTTGAGGATGCCCATATTTGAGTATAAATGCAAGAGCTGTGGCGAAGAGTTTGAGAAACTCGTATTTGGAACGCCCGAGATCAGATGCCCCAAGTGTGAAAGTGCCGATGTGCAGAAGAAGTTTTCCCTCTTCGGCATGTCAGGCGTGGAAAAACCCTTTGCGGGTCAGTCCGGCAGTGGCTGCTCATCATGTGGCAGTAGCGGGAGCGCCTGTAGCAGTTGTGGATAACCCTTCTCCTACTGGGGCTGACTGAAGGGATTTGCCCTGAGGATGTCTGAGAGCATAGGCGGGGAACCGGTAAAGGCAAAGGCGGTAAGCCCGCTGTCCTTGTATAACTTCCCCTTCAGCAACCAGGAACCCCTCCAGTATATGTAGAGTATTATCTTGTCCCTCTTTATATCAGCCCACCGAAGCTGAAAGTTCAATATGGCTGAATCAAAGTCCTTCATTGAGCTGAGTATGGTGATATACCCCTTCCTGCTGCAATATCGCTTCAGTGTATCGCGGTCTTTTCTGAGATAGGCATTCTTTATCTTTTCAGCTACCAGAAATGCCCTTTTGATCGTCTCAGCCTCAGGGGATGGCCTCTTTATCTCCTTCTTACCGCCACATGCAGTAAGGGTTACGAAAATCAATAGAATAATCCAAGGTGTAACTCTCCTCATTCTACCTCCTTCAGTGACAGAACAAAATCCCTGTTTTCCCTGTACCACCTGATGGTTCTTTCAATACCCTCTTCAATAGCCACATCTGGCGACCAGGAAAGCAGTGAGCGTGCCTTTTCAATGGAGGCCCAGGTTGCCTCCACGTCGGCAGGGTGCCGCTCAAGGTAATTGATCTTCGCCTTTTTACCAAGACCCTCCTCTATAAGCTTTATGACATACATGAGTTCAACGGAATTGTCATTACCAAGGTTTATGATCTCAAAGCCGGAAAGGTCAAGGCACCTTACGGTACCTTCAGCGATATCATCAATGTATGTAAAATCACGTCTCTGTTTTCCATCACCAAATACGGGTATGGGCCTGTCCATATCCATGTTTTTTATGAACTTGAAGATGCTCATGTCAGGTCTTCCAGCAGGTCCATAAACTGTAAAATAGCGGGGAATGATTATGTCCAGACCAAAGAGATAGTGGTAGGAATAGCAAAGCACCTCGGCACCCTTCTTTGTGGCACCGTAGGGGGACAGCGGTGTGTCTGTCCTCTGGGTCTCCTCAAAGGGCATCTCGTTGAACCCGTAGAGGCTTGATGTGGATGCAAGGATAAACTTTTTTATCTTCCACTGCCTGCAGCACTCAAGCAGATTCAGGGTGCCCTTGATATTCGTGTCAAGATACACCCAGGGGTCAGCCACAGATGCCCGTACACCCGCCCTTGCTGCAAGGTTGATCACACCCTCTACAGGGTGTGTTTCAAAAACCTCCTGAACCTTTTTGTAATCATCAATATCAGCCCGGATGAAGTGAAAGTTTTTGTGCTCTTTCAGGGGGGAAAGTCTCCAGTTTTTGAGCCTTGGGTCGTAGTAGTCATTCATGTTGTCCATGCCCACCACTGCATAGCCTCTCTGCAGGAGCAGTTCAGCTACCTTGTGCCCGATAAAGCCAGCCACGCCTGTGACGAGTATCTTTTTCATAGATTCTGTATCCCTGTTATGAATTTTATCTCTGGGATAGGTAATCAAAACAACAAAGATGTTTTTCCCGGTGGCATATGGTAACATATTATCTGGAAGATAGTCTATAATGCGCTGTTCTTAAAAAGGTCTTGAGCAAGGCTGATGTTCATAAAAAGAAGGGGTTCATAGCTGACGCAATGCTTGGTCGGCTTGCCAGATGGATGCGCTTCCTTGGTTATGATGTGCTTTACTGCAGAGACATTGATGACCGCGAGCTTGTACGAACTGCCAGGGCTGAGGATAGAATCTTATTGACGAGGGACAGGGAACTCACGAAACGATTCAGTGTGTCACACCTGTTGATAAGGTCAGAAGATGTGAGGGAACAGTTAAAGGAGGTGCTTTCTGCCTTCCCCGGGGACCGCTCTGAAAGGCGTTGTATGCAATGCAACACACCCATTCGTGATATCAGGAAAAGAGAGGTTGAGGGTCTTGTTCCTGAATATGTGTATCTGCACAACAGCAGGTTCCAGCAGTGTCCCAGATGCGGACGGATATACTGGGAGGGAAGCCACACAGAGAATATCTCAAGGCTGCTCAGGGAACTGGGCGGTGATCTTGAGATGGACTAATTTCCGGGGCTTCTGAAATAGGCATCGGTCATCTCTTTTACCATACCTGCAAGAAGTATGAGGCTCACAAGGTTTGGCACTGCCATGAAGATATTGGCAATATCTGCAAAGTTCCAGACAAGCTTCAATGGTACATATGCACCGATTACGACGAGCAGTGTGTATACTATCCTGTAAGGCATAACCGCTGCCTCTCCAAAGAGGAATTCAGCACTCCTGTCACCGTAATAGGACCATGCTATAATGGTAGAGTAGGCAAAAAAGACAAGTCCGAATCCCACAATCCATGAACCGAAAGACCCCAGGAACTCCTTGAAGGCGTATGCAGAGAGGGCGGCTCCCTGGAGTGACTCAGGTCTTGCATCACCCCACGCACCAGATATCACAATAACCAGTGCTGTCATGGTGCAGATCAGGATGGTATCAATAAAGGGGCCCACCATGGCAACCAGGCCCTCCCTGACAGGTTCGGTGGTTTTTGCAGCAGCGTGGGCCATAGGCGCAGAACCAAGTCCAGACTCGTTTGAGAAGACACCCCTTGCAACTCCATATCTTATGGCTGCTCCAATGGCTCCGCCGCCAACAGCCAGGGGGTTGAGGGCATGATTGAATATGGTGTAAAGGGCAGAGGGAATCTTGTCAATGTTTATCAAAAGTATGACAAGGGCTGCTCCACAGTATGTAATGGCCATAAAGGGCACGATTCTTGATGCTACCCTTGCTATCCTTTTGATGCCACCGATGATTACCAGCCCTACTGCGATGGCAATGATAATGCCAAAGAGGAGACGATATCTCTCAGCCCCGGGGAATATGAACCTCAACCCATCCACCACTGAGTTTGCCTGCACCATGTTACCGATTCCAAAGGATGCAATCAGGGTAAAGGCTGAGAAGGCGGTACCAAGCCATTTCATGCCAAGACCGTTCTTCAGTGTATACATCGGACCGCCCGAGACCTCTCCGGAGGGGTGAATCTCACGGTATTTCAGGGCGAGACTGCATGATGTATACTTTGTTGCCATGCCCACAAGGGCTGTTACCCACATCCAGAACACTGCTCCGGGGCCACCAAAGGCTATGGCAGTGGCCACCCCTGCTATGTTTCCGGTACCTATTGTTGCTGATAGAGCGGCAGAAAGTGCCTGGAAGTGTGATATCTCTCCAGGGTCAGCCTTCCTGTCATATCGTCCGGAGATAAGCTCAAAGGCATGTTTGAGGCCCCTTATCTGCACCATTCTCAACCGGACGGTCAGATAAACCCCCGTTCCCACAAGCAGTACTATTGAAGGAACCCCCCAGGCATAGCCGGCTATCTTTCCTGTTATCTCGGTAAGGTTGTGGAGAAACTCCATTGATCTTTCCCTGTTTAGCCTTTAGCCTTTCAAAGCCATTACCTTATACACAAATTCAGCCGTAAGGATTTAGAAGAACTACTAAAAAACAGTGGTATGGTAGAGTCTGAACGGTTTTGAATTTTGCATAAGATTAGTCTTCAGGGGCTCTGCCCCTGAGACCCCAGAAATAAGGAAAATAATAGTATTCTTCGGGGAGTTTGAGGGGCGATGCCCCTCAAAGCTCGGATGAATCGCAAAATTCCCTCGGAAGCAGCCATGGATGGCTGCTGAGAATGATGTGTAAGACTCTACCATACCACTGCTGTAAAGTTTATCGCTGAAATTGCCTTATAAAAATATAGAATTATAAAGGATTATGGCAGGGAATAACAACCTGGATATGGATCGTCGCGAGAAAATTCCCTTTGGCCGTTGGAGGGGTGTTATAAAGATGTGACATGACTTGACAATTGTAATTATAATTTAATATAAAATTACTGGTTTAGACAAACAATTTCAAAAGGAGGAGGTATTATCTATGAAGAGGAGATTTGTCTTTCTGGTTCTAATCATGGGTTTATTGCTTTATGTTTCACCCCTTTCAGGAGCAACTCATCAGGGTGTACACTGGGGCTACGAGGGAGAGGCTGGACCAGCACATTGGGGAGACCTTTCACCAGAGTTCAGGTCCTGCAAAGAGGGTAAAAGCCAGTCACCTGTGGATATAAGAAACACGGTAAAGGAAAAACTCCCTTCCATTGAATTTCACTACAGTAATACAATCCTGAATATTATCAACAATGGTCACACCATCAAGGTAAACTATTCCAAAGGGAGTTATATAATTGTCAATGGCAAGAAATATAATCTTCTGCAGTTCCATTTCCACAGACCCAGTGAAAACACGGTAAAGGGAAAACACTTTGATATGGAGGCACATCTTGTGCACAGAAGTGATGATGGTGAACTGGCAGTTGTTGCGGTTTTCATGAAGGAAGGCAAAGAAAATGCTTTTATCAAGAGGGTGTGGGAGCATCTACCGGAGAAGATGGGGCATGAAGAAAAGTTTAATGATGTTGTTATCAATGTCTCGGATTTTCTCCCTGAGAGCAGGGCCTATTATGCCTTTGAGGGGTCCTTGACCACTCCACCCTGCACAGAGGGTGTAAAATGGTTTGTCCTGAAGAGTCCTGTTGAGGTCTCGGCAAATCAGATCAAGAGGTTTGAATCCTTTTACAGGATGAACGCAAGACCAACACAGCCATTAAATGGCCGAATTATCAAGGAAGGGTATTAAGAACTTTTCCGTTCAGGCCAAAGTTCAACCAGCTCCACTATAAGGTTCATAATAGTTAGGTATCCCGGGGTCCTCTGACCCGGAGGACCCCGGGAGATCTCAAAAAGAGGCTTTAAAAATAGATCCGTTCCCGATTCACGGCCTTTCAATCTTCTTAACACGGGCCCACCTCAAAGGAGCTGTATTAACAAATTTGTGAAGAATTCTCTAAAAAATACTTGACAAAAAGAAAATTTGGGAATATAATACCAAATATGAAGGATGAGATTAAACGTGCCATAGCCTCTGCCATAGTAAGGATCCTCAGACCCCTGGTAAGGATGTTGTTGAGAAACAATATTCCCTATGGAACATTTGCAGATCTTGCCAAATGGGTATATGTTGATGTTGCCTTTAAGGAGTTTGGCGTGCCTGGAAGAAAACAGACAATCTCGCGGGTATCCACTATTACAGGGCTTACCAGGAAAGAGGTAAAGCGATTGAAAGAGTTACCCGGGCCAGACGATCTTGGTGCCTCAGAAAGATACAACCGCGCAGGAAGGGTTCTGACAGGATGGATCAAGGACCCACGGTTCCTTGATAACAAAGGAAATCCAAAGGAACTTCCCTTTGAGGGCGGTGAGGAGAGCTTTGCTCGCCTGGTCAGGGAATACAGCGGAGACATTCCTCCAAGGGCGATCCTGGATGAAATGGTACGTGTTGGTGTGGTTGAACGGAAAAACAGGAAGATCCGGCTTCTCACAAAGGGATATATTGTCAGCAAAAGCGAGGTGGACAAGTTAGATATTATGGGCAAGGATGTAAGCGAATTGATTTCCACGATCTATCACAATATCACAAGTGACCCCTCTGAGGCATTTCTACAGAGAAAGGTATTTTATGACAACATTCCCGAAGAGGCTGTTCAGGAGCTCAGGGAGAGGCTTAAAAAGATGGGTGAGGAGTTTATTGAGAATGTGGATCAGATTCTTTCAAGGTATGACAGAGATATTAATCCTTCTGTAAAAGGCACGGGACGCAAGAGGATGGGACTTGGTATCTTTTATTTTGAATAAAAAGGAGGAATTTATGGTAACAGGGATAAAGGATCCTAACAGAGGGTTTCTCAAGGCCATCCTTGTTTTAATACTTTTTATCTTTCTCATCTCCTGTGGCGGTGGTGGAGGCAGTGGCGGGTCAACTCAATATGCTGGCGGAGGTGTTGTTGGCACAGGAAAATATACAGGTGTGGTTTCCGGTTTTGGCAGTATCTTTGTCAATGGCATAGAGTTTTCCACCAACCAGGCAACTATTCTTGTTAATGGTCAGTCAGCAACAGAGGCAGACCTGGAGGTGGGAATGAAGGTCAATGTTATTGCAGAGGATAATGTGGCAACTAATGTGACCTTTGAGTCTGAAATTCAGGGTCCCGTTGATAATATAGATGTAATTAACAACAAGATAACCGTTCTGGGTCAGACGGTATTTACAGACAGTGCCACTGTGTTCAAAGGGTTCTCCAGTCTGAATGACCTGCAGACAGGGAATTTTCTCTCTATCAGCGGTTTCTTTGATGCCACTATGAACCTGAGGGCTACCTTTATTGAAAAATTGACATCCCTTGCCAGAATGGAGCTGAAAGGTTATGTATCAAATCTTGACAAGCAATCAAAACAGTTTGAGATAAACGGGCAGACAATTGATTACAGTGCTGTTGCCTCACCGCCAACCCTGAATAATGGAGACTTTGTGGAAATAGAAGGAACCCTCTCAGGAACCACTCTAATGGCGTCGGAAATAGAGGTGGAGCACCCCCTTATTTCCGGTAACCCCGGTGATAAGATGGAGATTGAGGGAATCATAACAACTCTTGGTTCACAGACAGAGTTTGAGGTAAACGGTCTTCCCGTGAAAACCACTTCACAGACAGCCTTTGAAAACGGCACCAGTGACAATATTGCCCTGAATACAAGGGTTGAGGTGGAGGGCAGCATGGATGCCTCAGGTACTCTTGTCGCTGAAAAGGTGGAGTTCCGTTTTGTGGAAAAACAGGAGGTAAGGCTTGTAGGAGCCGTGGATAACGTGGATCAAGTACAGTCCTCGCTCACTATTTTCGGTCTTACAGTAAAAACCAACAATTCAACAGTGATGAAGGATGAATCAGCTCAGGAGATGAGTCGTTTCAGGCTCAGTGACTTACAGGCTGGTGACTATGTTGAGATTGGCGGATTTGTCAATGACAGTGGGGAGATTATAGCAACAAAGCTGGAGAGGATTGATGCTCCTGTTACAGGCAAGGATCTGATCAAGGGGCCTGTGGACCAGAATTCAAAAGACCTGACTGCAACATCAGCCAGTATCAGAATACTCAACCTCCTTGTAGATCTTAACGGTCCGGCAGTTGAGTTTGAGGACAGAGATGGTAACCCTATCGGCAAGAATACCTTCTTCAATACAATTGATGATTCAAAGACACCTGGTGACATTGTGGAGGTAGAAGGAAGCTTTTCGGCATCAGACAATGTTTTCTATGCAGACAAGGCGGAGATTGAAAGAATCAACTGAGGAGCAAGATTCTTTGATAGAGCAAATAAAAAGCAAAAGGAGGCATTAACATGCAAAGTGAAAGAGTAACAGATCGGAGGAAAGGCCTTGTACTTGTTCTGTTTTTGATCCTCGGCGTTGCGCTGTACTCATGCGGCGGGGGAGGAGGCAGCGGTGGTAGCAGTGGTTCCACAAGCACAGGTAAGGCCAGTCTTTACATCACCGATGATATGAGTGATTCATATCAGCAGGTTCTTGTAACCCTCTACAAGGTGGAGTTTGAAAAGGCGTCGGATAAGACCCTTGTGACAGCCTTTGAGGATACCCAGGGTGTCACCTATGACCTGACAGACCTGAGAGGGGTAATTGAGAGGCTTGGCTCCCTTCCACAGGGCAGTTACAGTAAGGTCTATCTTACACTTGATGACGGGCTGATTCTGGTGGACAACTCTGGCAATGAGCTGAATCCAACCTTTGATGATTCCAATGCCTGGACCACCTGTTCCGCAGGCAAATGTACCATAGAGGTTCCAGGGGCAGCAAATGTCACCACCAATCAGCAGGTTATCCTTGATTTTGACCTTAAACAGTTCATCTATGATGCCGCAACCAATAAAGTCCGTGCAAAGATAGTACTTGATGCCGACGGTTCCGAACATGAAGGGTATTTTGAGTTGAAAAGTGACGATTATGGGCTTAAGGGCATAATAGAGACTATTGATACAGGTGCAAACAGCCTTGTACTCAGGATTCTTAAGGCCAAGCATTTCATGCCAGATAGTACAAGCGTTACCGTTACCTTTGACAGCAGCACAGACTTTGATTGCGATGACGATGACGGAAAGTCCACCTGTACCATATCCGGATCTGCCGATCTTCAGGTGGGCATGAAGGTAGAAGTTGAGGGCGTATGGAACGGCACGGTCTTTGTTGCCACAAAGATAGAGGTTGACGAGGATGATGACATTGCCTATACCCCATGCACTGTGCCAGACAGAAGCATGACAGATTACACCGCCTTAAAGGTGCAGCCTGAGATTGAGGTTACAGGAACAGACCCGTATACATTTGACCCTGTAAACTACACGATTACCGTTTCTGGAAAGACTATTAACATAACAAAGGAGACCCGTATCAAAGATGAAACCTCAGCATCAGACAGGATTATCTGTGCTGACAGTATTCCATCAACATCAAACAAAATTGAGGTTAAATACTTTGAAGGCCGGAACTCCTCGGGCAACCCTGTAAATATAGCCTACAAGATAGAGTTTGAAGATTAAAGACCCGGAAAGAGCGGCCCTTTGATCTCAAAGGGCCGCTCTTCTGTTTCATACCACACCCTTGATCCTTTCAGGATAGCAGTCAATCCACTTATGTCTGAAAAGACCACACCCTCCATACCTTCTCCATGTAGGGAAGGTGGGGTGCATCAATGGGATGATGAACCACCTCCCTCTGCCTGTAACACTTTTGCTTGACAGGTAAAAAAATTTAAAGATATAATCTATAATTTAGACATCCCCTTTGCTGTTTCATTATCTTAAATCAATAGTTTAAAATAAAGTATCAATGCCTATGAGGTGTAGAAATGAAAATAACCGTTTCAGACATAGAAAGAGAAGGGCTTATCCTGGATATCCAGGAGCCATCATTGACAAAGGCCTCTATAAAAACCGTGGGTCCTGTAGAGGCACACCTTGAAATACACCGTTATGAGGAAGAGGTATCCATAAAGGGTGGTATAAAGGGGCATGTGGTGTTGCAGTGTAGCAGGTGTCTGATTGATTTTCAGCATGACATTGATATCAATGTAGATCTTCTATACGAGCCGCTTCCTGCAATCTCCGAAGAAGAGTCCTACGAGATTGGCAGAGATGAGGCAGAGATTGCCTTCTACAGGGATGATGAGCTTGACATTACGGATATGATAACAGAGCAGATTCTCCTGACCATCCCCATGAAGCCCTTATGCGACGAGCAATGCAAGGGGCTCTGCCCATACTGCGGAGCTGATCTGAACCTGCAGTCATGCGATTGCGGTAAACAATACATTGATCCACGTCTGGCAAAACTAAAGACACTACTGGAAAGAAAGGAGTGATAAGATGGCCAATCCCCATTCTCGTCATTCAAGGTGCAGGAGAGACAAAAGAAGGGCCAACTGGAAAGGCTCTATCCCGAACCTTATCAGATGTCCTGACTGCGGCGAATATAAACTCCCCCACAGGGCCTGTCTCAGTTGCGGGACCTATAATTCCCGCAAGGTCATATCTGTTGTAGAGAAAGAGGAGCTATGAAGATAGTCTTAGATGCAATGGGTGGTGACCATGCCCCTGTAGTGACTGTGGAGGGCGCTGTTGAGACGGTCAATGAGGTGGATGATATTGAGGTAGTGCTCGTTGGTGCAGAGGACCTCATCTGGAGAGAACTTGAAGACAAGAGATATCCCTCTCAACGAATCACTGTGGTGCATGCCTCACAGACTGTTTCAATGGATGACGAGGTTTCCTTCGCTCTTAGAAGGAAGAAGGATTCCTCCATCCACAAGGGCATAGAGCTTGTTCGTGACGGAAAGGCCGATGCCTTTGTAAGTGCTGGCCATTCAGGTGTTGTAATGGCCACAGCCTTGCTACGCCTGGGCAAGGTTCCGGGTGTAAGCAGGCCTGCCATAGCTGCCACATTGCCCACCCTGAAAGGCAAGTTTATCCTGATAGACGCCGGTGCAAATGTTGATTCAGAGCCGGAAAACCTCTTCCAGTTTGCCCTCATGGGCAATGCCTATGCAAAGGCTATCTACGGTATAAATGAACCTCGTATAGCACTCTTAA
>DROX01000294.1 GCA_011321725.1 Nitrospirota bacterium
GACTTAACAGAGCTGCCACCAGAGAGGGTTTTAACGTCTTGACACCTTGAGCATTAATCATTAATACCTCTTCGGATTTGCCTTCTATCAATCCTGTGGTTTGCCTTGTTTTTATGAGGTATCCTGCTTTGTTGCTATTTATCTTTAACAGTTATGATTGACGCAGAAACTGTTGATACTTACTTCTAATGAGTTAAAATATTAAGTTATGTCAAACTGGACTGACAACATATATTTTGTCCTGGTAAATCCCAGGGAGCCTGGCAATATCGGGGCTGCTGCAAGGGCAATAAAAAATATGGGTTTTAAAAACCTCCAGCTTGTAAATCCGCCGGAGAATTTTATTGAAGGCCATGATTTCTGGCTTGCCTGCCATGCCACGGACCTCCTCAAAGAGGCTGAGGTATACCAGAGCCTGAAGGATGCCCTCTCTGACAAGGCACTGGTTGCGGGAACGTCAAGACGTACGGGAAAGAAAAGGGGTCTCATACTGCCCCTTGAAGAGGCAGCGAAAGAGATCAGGAAGGCAGCATCAAATAACAGGGTTGCCATCCTCTTCGGACGGGAGGACAGGGGCTTAACCAATGAGGAGGTTGAAGAATGTGGATTCCTCATAAACATCCCCACTTCTGAGGATGCACCATCACTGAATCTGGCCCAGGCCGTGCTCCTTGTTGCCTATGAACTCTCAAGGGGTGAACTGTTTGCTGAGATACCGGAGCTTGTTCCCCACAGAGAACTGGATGCACTATTCGGACATATCAGAAAGACGCTGAGACTCCTGAACTATATCCCCAGGGGTGACAGGGATATGGAGGAACGGATCATGCGTAATCTCAAACACATGCTTGGCCGCTCCGGGCTTACACCATGGGAGGTGAGGATGCTTCATGGCATCTGCAGCCAGATAGAAAGGGAAATCAAAAAAGGTGAAGATAAAGGTCAAACCTGAGGATTTTATAGTTGAAGAGGTTGCTCACCTGCCCCTGAAGAAAAAGGGTTCCTACAGGGTATATATCCTTGAGAAGAAGAACTGGAACACAGTTGATTTATTGATCAGACTCTCCAGGGCATTCAAGATACCCCTGCGAAACCTTTCCTATGGAGGCAAGAAAGACAGGTACGGACTTACCAGACAGTATATCACTATAAAAAACAAGGAAGATATCTCACACAAAGATAGAAACTACTCCCTCAGTTTTATAGGTTTCATGGACAGGCCCATGGGGCCTGACCTTATTGAGGCAAATAGGTTTGATATAACTGTCAGGGATATTCAGCAGAACAGGGCCGAAATGCTTGAGCAGAACCTCCGGAAGGTTAATCGTGAAGGCCTGCCCAACTACTTTGATGACCAGAGGTTCGGAAGCTTTGATCCCAGAGGCGGCTTCATTGCGGAGAAGATCATCAAGAAGCACTACAATGGAGCACTAAAGATCTACCTGACCCATGTCCATCCCGGGGATAAGGCAGAGGAGAAGAAACGCAAAAGATTCTTCCATGAACACTGGGGTGACTGGAGGGCATGCCTGAGGAGATCAAGAACAGATTTTGAAAGGCTCTGTTTTCATTCACTTCTTCGCAATGAAAAGGCATTCCTGCCGCTCCTGAAGAAGATCCCCGGGGAGGAGATGTCACTTTATTTCTCTGCCTACCAGTCCTATCTCTGGAATGAGGTGCTGAGGAGGCTTGTAATAAGGTACTCCGTTGATACCGCATCATACAGGGGGATAGCAGGTGATTATATCTTCTATAGGGAGATCACGGAGGATGCCCTTCAATACCTCAGGGAGCTCCTGATACCAACAGCTGCACAGAGGATGCAGTTCCAGGATGAACTCACTCAGTACATTACAGAGGAGGTCTTCAAAGAGCATGGTCTGAAGGCCTCCTCCTTTAATCTAAGGACCATAAGACAGGCACATTTTAAATCCTTCATGAGGAGGGCTGTTGTCTTCCCCGAAGGGCTCACCTGGGAATTCCACAGGGATACCATATACAGAGGAAGGCTGGCCCTGAAACTCCTCTTCAGTCTGCCCAGCGGTAGTTATGCAACGATGTTGATTAAAAGGATATCCCTCTGATCCCCTCAATGGCAATACCTACATGCCTGCTTTTGGGCCTGACCTTTTTCTGTCGGCTTTCCCGGGTGTTATTGATATTAGTTTTCCCATAATGTTAATATTATCAGTAGTGTAATTTCAGTTTTACAAACCAAGGCAGGGTGCCGAAGAAAAATAAGCACCACACCTTATTCACAGTGAGCAGTAAGCAGTGAGCAGTTTGTGGGTGGGCCTATAGGGTTTGTTTCTTTACTTGATTTAGTGTATAACGATAAAAAAGAGGTTACTTTATTGTTTAATCCTGTGGTTGGCTTATTTTTATGAGGTGCCTTGCCTTGACAGGGATTTGTTTTAGACAGATATGTAATATTAATAAATTTAAACTTAATTTTAAATCCAAAATTTAGATCAGGAGGAATCATGAAGATTAAAGCACTTGCAATAATACTTGGTTTATCCCTTGCTATAACCCTTGGAGCCTGCAAAAAGAAGGAAGAGACCCCACCCCCACCGGTTCCAAAGGGGATAGAGCCCACACAGTCACCCCATTCTGTAGTAATGCCAAAGGGTGAGATCAAGGTGGTTGTACCTGACAATGTAAAGGGCAAGTGGTCCTCGGTAAAGCTCTCCATAAAAAACAAGGAGACCAATAAGGAAGAACAGGTAACAGTGAAACTCCACTCAGAGTATCAGATCCCCGGGACAAAGCTGAAGATCAAGGTTGGAGACTTTCTGCCAGATTTCAAGATGGATGGTCTCACAATAACATCCGCATCAACAGAACCAAAGAATCCTGCTGTAAATGTTACTATCTATGAAAACAACAAGAAGGTCTTTAAAGGCTGGCTTTATTCCAAGTTTCCAGATATACACCCCTTCCAGCATGAAAAGTTCTCAATCACGCTCATTGAAGGTATCAAGGCAGGATAATCTTTAAACCATTTTAAATGGCAAAGACCATCTGGATTACGGGGCTTCCTGGAAGCGGTAAGAGCACCATCTCTGAGGAGCTGAAGAAGCGGCACCCTGAATTTTATGTGCTCCGCATGGATGAGTACAGAAGGTTTGCCACACCAGAGCCTACCTATTCAGATGAAGAAAGAGAGATTGCCTACAGAAGCATCGTATATATCGCAAAACTGCTGAATGAATTTGGCCATGATGTAATCATAGATGCCACAGGCAATATGAGACGATGGAGGGAGCTTGCCAGGAAGACAATTCCCGAGTATTATGAGGTTTACCTGAAATGTTCCCCTGAGGAGTGTGCTCTACGGGAGGCAAAGCGCAGAAAACGCTTTGGCGCTCCATCAAACATCTACCTCAAGGGGAAGGCTGGCTGGCCTGTCCCGGGTGTTAATGTGCCCTATGAAGAACCATTGAACCCCGAGGTCGTGATTGAAACTGACAGGACGCCCCTGGACAGGGCGGTAGACATGATAGAGGAAAGGATATTCAGGTCTCAGCCACCCTGTGACTGAAGAAAACCCAGCCCTCCTATGTTGAGCACCCCGATACCCTTCAGTTCTATGAGAAACATTATCTGGTAATCATAGGGCCTCTTTGTGTATGAGACCTTGAACCGCCAGCATCTGGAGTTGTACGTCAGCGAGTTCACAAGACTTCTCATACCTTCTCCCTTTGCATCATAATAGATGCTGCTGCCGATGGACCACTTATTCGTTATGGGGATTGACACCGAAGCGGAATAATTCAAGATCTTGTCTTCCTTTGAGTATCGCTGTGTTATTGAGGTGCTGATACCCTTGACAGCAAAGTTGACCGAGTAGTTTATCTTTTCCATATTGCCCGAGTTGGGGTTATATGAACTGTCTATCTTGATTGTAAAGGGCCTGAACAGGGTACCTTCAAACCTGACCAATCCCATGGGACGGTCTCCCTGGTTGAAATCATATGTCTCGGATAGCCTGAGGGATAGCAGGAGTCCCTGATCAGTGAATATGTAGCTCCTGAGGCCTGCGTATGCCTCTGACTTCCTGTCGTAGAGTTCTGTACTGTCAAGCAGCGGGGGCTCATCCTTGATCTCCGGGATAAACTGGTAGCCTATCTCAGGCTCAAGGACATGTCTGAAGCTGCTGTATTGTCTTGTCAGACGAAGGTGGGCCCTCAGTGAATAGTCAAAGGATGCCCTGGATATACGGTCATTATAGGTGTCAGAGTGGCTTATACTATAAAAGACCTCCCTCAACCCGAGGGCCTGTGATATCTGAACAGCATTTCCGAAGTTGTGGTATATCCTTGGAAAGATGTCTATCCTCTTCACCCTGTAGAGGTCAACAGAATAGTAGTTGTTGAAGGCGCTGTTAAAGGTGAAGTAAAAGGGGCCTTTCTTCCGGGGATATATTGATACTCCTATCTCCGGGAGCTTCTGCGCTATCTCGCCTGTTTCATGGTTGAGACTAAGCTCCTGCCAGAATCTGCCCTCTATGTAGAACCTTCCCCTGTTATTCAGGGAATAGTAAAGCTCTGCCTTTGATTCAAGATACCTTGATGCCCATATCTCTATCTCCTGGCCATACTCCCTATAGTATCTTTTGTTGTTTACAAGATTGAGGAAAAGCGTACCCGAGATGCCATCCCTGTTGAACAGCTTGTGCTCAGCCACTGTCTCAAAGAACCTGACATCAAGCACCTTATCCTTCATCTGATAGAGCCAGAGCCTTCCCTTTCCGATACCTCTTTCCACATATCTGTATTCAACACCTTCTCCTATCCCCCTTCTGGCGATGTAGTCAAGATAGAATGTAATATCCCTGTTTTCTGACAGGACAAGGAAGAAAGGCTGCCGCCAGAATATACCCTTGTCACTCTTGTAACCAAAATCCGGCATCAGCAGCCCCGTCTTTCTCTCGGTATTTATGGGTGCCCAGAGATAGGGCAGATAGAATGCTGGCAGCCCCTTTATACGGAAGGTCACATTGCTTGCCCTTATTGCATCTCCCACCCTTACGTCTGCCTTTGTTGAGCTGAAACACCATGCCTCAAAGGGGGTGTCACATGTGGTAAAATTCACCCTGTGGAGGATATAGTTCTTCTCATCAATCCTCTCAATCTCTTCTGCAGTGATATTGTAGTTGTCCTTCTTGAAGAGGACCCTTGCCTTGAATATCTTTCCCTGCTTTTTCCCCAGATAGACCTCTGCCTTTTCTGACTCTATCCTTACATCCCTGTCCTCGTAATAGACCTTGCCTTCTGCCACGGCAAGGTCGGTCTTTTCATAGTAGTCCACCCTGTCTGCCTTGATCCAGGCATCCCCCTTCCTGATCTCCACATCTCCTTTCAGGTGGTATACACTGTTGTTCTCGTCATAGTCCAGATACTGAGAGGTGATCACTGTCTTGGCACCATCCACTGGCTTGTCTTCACTGAACACCATGGCAGGCAAAAGCAGGGAAAGAAAGACCAGGATGGATATCTTCAGGATTATATCTCTTTTCATGCCCATAGGTAGATATTATATATCTCCAGGCACAGAAAGGTGAAGCTACAGACTGTCCAGGTTCAAAGGCACGGTTATTTTGCATGCCAATGATATGTTATAATTAACCTTATACAATTCATGGCCTCATACCAGAATTAAAAAAACAAATACATAAGGACAGAGCCTGGATCAATGAACAGGATTGACAGAACCTTCGGAAAACTGAAGACAGAGAAAAGAAAGGCCTTCATTCCCTACATCATGGCAGGAGACCCTTCGCTTGATGATACCCTTACCCTTGTGAAACTCCTTGAGGACGAAGGTGCCGACCTTGTTGAGCTTGGTGTACCCTTTTCCGACCCGCTGGCAGACGGGCCTGTTATCCAGGAGGCAGCCTCAAGGGCACTTGGCCGTGGTGTGACACTCAGAAAGGTGATCAGCACCGTGAGGATGATAAGGCGCAGCTCAAACATTCCCATCATTCTCATGACCTACTACAATCCTGTCTTCAGGTACGGCCTGAGAAGGTTTATTGAAGATGCCTCATCCTCGGGTGTTGACGGACTGATAGTGCCGGACCTGCCCCCGGACGAGGCGGCTGAACTCCTGAAAGAGTCAAGAAGACAAGACATATCCACCATATTCCTTCTTGCCCCCACCTCAACCGACAAAAGGATCAGGCTTGTCAGCAGGGCATCTACGGGTTTCATCTACTATGTCTCAATAACAGGCATAACAGGCTCCCGCCTCAGGATAGACAGGCATCTGGTGAGGATGGTAAGGAGGATTAAGAACTTCTCAAACAAACCTGTCTGTGTCGGTTTCGGTGTGAAAAAACCGGAGGAGGCCGCTGCTGTTGCGAACTGCTCCGATGGCGTGATAGTGGGAAGTTCTATTGTGAAAATGATAAAGGAAAAGAGGGGATCCTTACGGAAGTATATCAGAGATATAAGGAAGGCGATAGATGGCCTGGTTTAAGAAAACAAAGAACGGAAACAAGAAGGTGAAGATACCCGAGGGGTTGTGGGTCAAATGTAACAACTGCAAGGAGATCGTCTACAGGAAAGAGGTGGAACGCAACCTCCAGGTATGCCCGAAGTGCAATTATCACTTCAGGATAAACGCCAAGCAGAGGCTGAATCTGCTGATTGACGGTGGCAGTTTTGATGAAATCGGCTCGGAGATCTCCACATCGGATCCGCTCAGATTCAGAGATTCCAGGGACTATACTGAAAGGATCAAGGAGAGTGTCAGCAAGACAGGCCTCTCCGAGGCTGTAATCACGGGCGAGGCAAGGCTGAAGGGCATCCCCGTTGTGATAGCAATCATGGACTTCCATTTCATGGGTGGCAGCATGGGCTCTGTGGTGGGCGAAAGAATCACCATTGCCGCCGAGGTTGCCCTGGAGAAAAAACTACCCCTCATAATATGCTCATCCTCAGGTGGGGCCAGGATGCAGGAGGGGATGTTCTCTCTCATGCAGATGGCAAAGGTCTCTGCAGCAATCGGCAGGTACAAGAGCTCAGGCAGGCCCTATATCTCTGTGCTGACCGACCCCACATTCGGTGGTGTGAGTGCCAGCTTTGCCATGCTTGGCGATATAATCATTGCAGAGCCCAAGAGCCTCATAGGGTTTGCTGGCCCAAGGGTTATTGAGCAGACCATTAAACAGCAACTCCCTGATGACTTCCAGCGTGCAGAGTTTCTACTGGAGCATGGACTGATTGATATGGTTGTTGACCGCAAGCACCTCAAAGAGACCATCTCCCGTCTCCTGAACCTGACAAAATGAACTACAATGAGGCGGTTCAATATCTATACAACCTGACAAAGCATGGTATCAAGTTGGGCCTTGAGAACATAGGGAGGCTATCAGACCTCCTTGGCTCTCCACAGAAGGGGTTCAAATCAATACATATTGCAGGCACAAACGGAAAGGGTTCCACGGCCTTTATAATCGCATCAATACTGCAGAGCTCCGGATACAGGGTGGGACTCTTCACATCCCCCCACCTTGTGAGGTTCACCGAGCGGATCCGCGTCAACAACAGGGAGATCCCCGAACGCAGGGTTGTAGAGCTTACCGGTCTGATAAGGAAGATGGTAGATGCCCGGGCAGACCTCCGTCCGACCTTCTTTGAGTTTATCACTGCAATGGCATTCCTCTACTTCAGCCAAGAGGGTGTTGACTATGCAGTTGTGGAGACAGGGATGGGGGGCCGGTTTGATGCAACCAATATACTGCAGCCCCGGATAACCGTCATAACACCCATTGACTATGACCATATGGAGTTTCTTGGCAACAGTATCTCCCGGATTGCCTTTGAAAAGGCTGGCATTATAAAGAAGTCAGTTCCTGTGGTTATCGGAAAACAGCAGACAGAGGCCCTTGAGATACTTCTGGAGACAGCCTGTGAAAAAAAGGCTGAGGCCTATATCGCCGGGAGGGATTTTGTCTGGAGGCTCAGGGAGTTGAACCTTGATGGAACCCTCTTTGACTATATATCAGGAAGGACCGAGCTCAGACAGATAAAGATTCCGCTGACAGGTGCCCATCAGGCAGAGAATGCCTCCCTTGCCATAAAGACCGTTGATCTGCTGCTCGGGGGTATCAGAGGGAGAGAGGGGCTGATTAAAGATGCACTTGGAGGAATAAGATGGGCAGGACGTTTTGAGATAAGATACCACAGGGGGATCCCCTTTATCCTGGATGGTGCACATAACCCCAGGGCAATTAACAGTCTTTTTGAGACAATCACCGAATTGAGAAGGCACAACAGGTTTCCTTTCAGAAAACTCACCACCCTGGTAGGCATAATGTCTGACAAGGATGCAGAAAAGATTATGCTACCAGTACTGAAACACTCCGACAGGGTGATTGTAACATCACCATCCTATACAAGGGCCATGGGACCAGAAGGGCTTTTTAATTTATCCCTGGGTATGAAAAAGAAGATGAACCTGAGAACCCCTCTAATACTGTCATCATCACTGAAAGAGGCGATTGATATTGCAACGGGGACCTGCAGCAGGGATGAGGTTTTATTGATCACAGGGTCATTCTACACCGTGGGTGATGCAAGTGCGCTAATGGGTGAGGAGGAAAAGATGAAACACCTCTGTGAGTCAAACTGATGTCAGAGGGTATCCGTAAAAAGATAGAAGAGCTTGAAAGGGAAATAGAAGACCTCAGAGGCCTGCTTACAACAAGGTGTTGTACTGTCCAGAGCATTTTGAGGCTTAGGGGCTTCGTGATCTACCAGATGGAACGGGGAGAGGACCTCCTCCTTCCAGAGGGAGAATTCATGGATTCCTACTATGAGAATCTCAAGAAGTATTCCTTCAGGCTCTTTCTGAGGGATGTGATAAAACAGGAAGGACCCTTTTCTGAAGGAGACGTCACCAGGTATGCCACAAGAGAGGTAACCAGGGAGTATATAGACTACCTTTTAAAGGCAGGGCTTATTGAGAGTACCGGCCAGGGGTTTGTACTCAGAAAAAAGATACGCACCTTCGGTGATACCCTTGAGTGGCTCCTGGCAGAAATACTGAGACGGGAATTTTCGGTGCAGGCGATATGGGGCGTAAAGTTTCGTGGCAGCCATGTTGGCGGTGATTATGATCTCATCGCCAGCCTCCATAAAGACCTTCTCTACATGGAGGTAAAATCAGCCCCTCCACGACAGGTCTACGACAGGGAGGTCAGGGCATTCCTGCAGAGGCATGATGAACTATGTCCTGACCTCTCTATATTCTTTATGGATACCCATCTGAGAATGAAGGACAAGATGGTACCTATGTTTGAGGAGGAGCTGAAGGGGCTCAACAAGACAGGGATGCCTGTAAGAAGGCTTCACGCTGAGATATTTGTGGCAGGTGACAGTGTATTTATATCCAACTCAAAGCCATCAATTGAAAACAACCTTGAGACAATCTTCAGTTATTATTTTACAGGGAGGTGCAGATGAGCAAGGAAACAGTGGAGATCTGCGCAATATGTGCATGGAGGGCGACATGTCAGAAGAAGTTTTCCATCTCCGGCAAGGACATACGTTGCCCTGACTTTGTCAGGGATGTGAGCATCAAGTCAGAAGATAAGGAAAAGGAGGAAGAGAAAAAGGAATCGGACTGATTCATTTCATGAAGATATCAAGCGTTGTGAAAAGAAAGACAGCAATGCTTATATAACCATTCATATTGAAGAAGGCCATGTTGAGTTTACTCAGGTCATCCTCCTTCACAAGCCTGTGCTCATGAACCAGTAGGGTTGCAACCAGCAGGAGCCCGATGTAGTAGAGTGCACCCAGCCTGAAGACAAGAGCGGTAACAAGAAGCAATGACCATGTAATCAGATGGAATCCCCTTGAAAGAAACAAGGCCCTCTTCACCCCGAACCTTGCCGGTATGGAGTAGAGCCCCTTGGACTGATCAAAATCAAGATCCTGTAACGCATAGAGCACATCAAAACCTGCCAGCCAGAACACAACGGCGATGCACAGGGGCAGGATATCCACATCAATGCTTCCCCTTATTGCAATCCATGCGCCAAGGGGGGCACCGGAGATTGCAATCCCCAGGACAACATGACTCAGCCATGTAAACCTCTTTGTATAGGGGTAGAGGATAAAGAAAAAAACCGCAATGGGTGCGAGTCTCAAACAGAGGGGATTCAGCATGTAGGCAGCGAAAAAGAAAACTATCAGTGAGATGAGTACAAACACCATCGCCTCTGTCACCTTTATCTTTCCGGAGGGGATCTCTCTGCCTGCGGTGCGGGGGTTTTCAGCATCAATCCTTCTGTCTATTATCCTGTTCAGACCCATGGCAGCGGTCCTTCCGCTAACCATAGCAACAGCAATCCATAGTATCTGCCCGGCCCGGGGAATACCATCAGCCGCAAGCACCATGGCTGTGAATGCAAAGGGCAGTGCAAAGACGGAGTGGGAGAACTTGATCATCCTCAGATATAAAACAAGGCGTGCTACCATGATCAGGGCTTTATGTATGCGTAGCCTTCAGCCTGTCTTTTTATCAGCTCTGTTATTCCTGCAGGCACAACACCAATAAAATCAGGGAGAGCCTCCTCGGTTATACACACCTCTGATGTAGAACAGATGTTCTTCAGAGAGTTCCTGCAGGCAAGGAACCTCACACCCATAACAGAGAGCTCCCTGATCCTGTCCATCTTTTCATCATCAGAGAAGGCAAGCACTGCAGGGCCGTTTGCAAGCACACGGACCTCAACGTTTTCCTGCCCCACGTCCCTGAGGAGATTCGTTATATTGCCCAGCGCCACATCCCAGCGGTCAGGCTCGTTGATGTGAAAGATCACCTTCAGCCTGTTGCTCACCTCTTTACACCCTCCCTGGCTATGGCTATCTTGCCTGTTCTGACGAACTCCTTGATACCAAAGGGCTTCATGAGCTCCACAAAGGCCTCTATCTTCCTCTCGTCACCTGTTATCTCCACAGTGTATGTCCTTGGGGAGGAATCAACCACACGGCCCCTGAATATCTCCGTAAGCCGCAGAACCTCTGCCTTGTCCTCCTGTTTGGGGGCTACCTTCACCAGTACCATCTCCCTCTCCACATGGTCTATCTCCGTAAGATCCACTACCTTGATGACATCTATCAGCTTGTTTAGTTGTTTCGTGATCTGCTCTATAATCTGATCATCACCGGTAGTGACAATCGTCATGATTGACAGCTGGGGATCAATTGTCTCACCAACGGAGAGGCTTTCAATATTGTAGCCCCTGCCACTGAAGAGACCAGCAACCCTTGAAAGAACTCCGAATTTGTTCTCCACAAGCACGCTAATTGTATGTCTCATCCCTCATCCCCCTTACTTGACAGCCCTTAGTTTCTTTTCCTTCTTCGGTCTTTTCTCTTCGCCGAATATCATCTCATGAATGGCAGCACCTGCGGGCACCATGGGGAAGACCTTTTCCTTCCAGTCTACAATAAAGTCCATAAACACCGGCCTGTCCTTCACCTTCAGTGCCTCTCTGATTACAGGCTCAACCTCGGAAGGATGCTCTGCCCTGAGCCCAACAGCACCATATGCCTCAGCCACCTTGACAAAGTCCGGTACAGTGTCAAGATGGCTGTAGGAGTAACGTTCCCTGTAAAACAGCTCCTGCCACTGTCTTACCATGCCAAGGTAGCGGTTGTTCAGTATGGCAACCTTGACAGGCAGTTTATAGGTAACACAGGTTGCAAGCTCCTGTATATTCATCTGTATGCTTCCATCACCGGCAATATCAATCACCGTCTTGTTAGGATGGGCCACCTGGGCGCCCATTGCAGCAGGGAATCCATAGCCCATTGTCCCAAGCCCTCCAGAGGTCAACCATGAGCGGGGCCTGTTGAGTTTGAAGAACTGTGCTGCCCACATCTGGTTCTGCCCCACCTCGGTGGCAACTATGGCATCACCCTTTGTTAGCTCATAGAGCTTCTCTACCACGAACTGGGGCTTGATGACATTCTCGTCATACTCGTATGTTAGGGGATGTTCCTTCTTCCATCTGTTTATCTGCTTCAGCCATGCCTTTCTTATCTCATCCCACTGGTTCTTCTCCTTTTCCTCTTTCAGGACATTCAGTATCCCCTTAAGCACCCGCTTTGCATCGCCAACAATGGGGATGTCAACCCTTACATTCTTTCTGATTGATGAGGGATCAATATCAATGTGGATTATCTTTGCCTCTGGAGCGAAATCCTTTATCCTGCCCGTTACCCTGTCGTCAAACCTCATGCCAACAGCAATCAGGAGGTCCGAGTTCTGTATAGCCATGTTGGCATAGTAGCTCCCGTGCATGCCTGGCATACCAAGGGCAAGCTTATGGGTGCCAGGGAAGGCACCAAGCCCCATGAGTGTCATTATCACCGGAATCTGTGTGAATTCGGCAAGCTCCTTCAGTTCCTTTGTGGCATCAGAGTGTATTACACCTCCACCGGCAACAATCACAGCCCTTTTGGCCTTCTGTATTGCATGGGCAGCCTGCTTTATCATCCACCTGTTACCCTCGTATTTCGGGTTGTACCCCCTGAGGCTTACAGACTCAGGCCATACAAACTGGGTCTTGTCGCTTGTAACATCCTTGGGAAGGTCAATCAACACCGGTCCTGGCCTTCCAGTGGTTGCTATATGAAAGGCCTCCCTTATTATCCTTGCCAGATCCTTCACATCCTTGACAAGGTAGTTATGTTTGGTGCAGGGTCTTGTGATTCCTACAATATCAGCCTCCTGGAATGCATCGTTGCCGATCAGCATGGTGGGCACCTGTCCTGAAAAGACCACAATGGGGATGGAATCCATGTAGGCAGTGGCAATTCCTGTTACCGTGTTTGTCGCACCAGGGCCTGATGTGACGAGGGCCACACCAGGTTTACCCGTGGAACGGGCATATCCGTCAGCAGCATGCACTGCGCCCTGTTCATGACGTGTCAGGATCACCTGGATATCCCTGTCATCATAGAGAAGGTCAAATATATTCAGGACCACACCACCTGGATAACCAAAGATGTGTTTTACACCCTCACGCTTGAGGCATTCTATTACTATCTGTGCTCCCAGCATCTTCATATTCAAACTCCTTGATTAATCAGTATAATTTTAAATATTAACATAAATTATATAAAAAAAACCACCGGGCGGCATTCCCGGGTCCAAAAGCCGCCTGTGTCATATCCCGTCTCCTGATTTTGAACAGGTCTGTTAAAATATACTCTATGAAACCATTTGTCTCACTTTATGTCAAAGAGTTCAGGAGATTCTGGTTTGGTCAGGCAATCTCACTTCTTGGTACCTGGATGCATTATGTAGCACAGGGATGGCTGGTTTATAAACTCACAAGATCGCCACTCTACCTGGGTCTTGCCGGGGCGGCCCTGACATTTCCCATCCTTTTTTTCACACTCTTCGGTGGTATCATTGCAGATAAATACAAAAAGAAGAACATACTTGTCTTTATCCAATACCTGGCGTTGATACCGCCTCTGGTGCTCGGACTGCTTACAATACTGAAGATAGTTACTGTGTGGCATGTGATCATCATTGCCTTTCTTATGGGCACCATTAATGCCATTGAGTTTCCGGTGCGCCAGTCCTTCCTGATTGAGATGGTAGGGAAAAAGAAGCTCCTCAATGCGATAGCGCTTCACTCTGCTGCATTCAACGGAGCAAGGATGCTCGGCCCGTTGCTGGCAGGGTTTATAATTGAAAAATATGATCTGGCCATCTGTTTCTTCATTAACACCATCAGCTTCATACCGATCATTATTGCTTTGAGATCCATAAAGGCCAACTTCCCCGTTACGCCAGGAAGTTCCCAGGGTGTTGTGAGGGACTTAAAGGAGGGCATATCCTTTATCATCAGCAAGAGAGAGGTATCTAATATCATTCTCATCATCATGGTTTTCAGCCTCTTCGTAATACCCTACAACCAGTTCCTGCCGGTCTTTGCAGAGGATATCCTTAGGACAGGCGCCAGAGGACTGGGGCTGTTGATGGGTTCTGCTGGAGCCGGTGCCTTCACAGGTGCAGTGTTTCTTGCCATCAGGGGTAACATAAAGAGAAAAGAGGTTTATATGTTTTCCTCTGCCCTTGTCTTTCCTGCCTCCCTGTTAGTCTTTTCACTTAGCAGGCTGCCATTGCTGTCCTATCTTGTGCTGTTCGCAGCGGGATTCACGATAGTCAGCTTCATTGCCAATGCAAACAATACCATCCAGCAACTGGTGACTGACCATATACGGGGCAGGATAATGAGCGTCTACTCACTCGTCCTTCTTGGTATGGCTCCTATTGGTAGCATTTTTATAGGTACGATAGCTGACACCTTAGGCACACCTCTGACAATAACCCTCTCCTCATCTGTGGCCCTTCTGTCTGCCATTGTGTTTGTCACAGCAGAGATGAGAAAATTGAGGACATGCTCAATGGGAGGTACCCTTTAGTTTCCTGAGGGCACCCCTTGCCGCCTTCATCTGCGCCTCCTTTTTGCTCTTTCCCTTTCCCCTTCCGAGTCTTTTTCCATTGACATATACTGCAACGGTGAACTCCTTATTGTGCTCCTGCCCCTCCTCCTTGATGGTCCTGTACTCGGGAAGGCTGCCGTGGAGTTGTTGCGTAAGCTCCTGAAGCTCTGTCTTGTAATCATGGGCATGCCCTGTCCTGATGGTGCTGTCCAGCCTTTTCCTCATCAGTCTTGATATAACATCTTTAGCCTTCTCATAATTACTGTCCAGGAACACCGCGCCAAAGACCGCCTCCATTGCATCGGCAAGGATATTCTCCTTCTGCCGCCCTCCTGAGGCATCCTCACCCTTTCCGAGTCTTAGATATCTTCCCAGCTTTATATCCTTTGCAACCCTGGCAAGCACGGATTTTGAGACAAGAAAGGCCTTGAGCTTTGCCATCTCGGATTCCTTCATCCCCTCCTTTGCCCTGTAGAGTTCCTCTACCACGGCAAGACCAAGCACGGCATCCCCGAGGAACTCCAGGCGTTCATTATGGGGAATATACTCATTTGGTGCCTCATTGGAAAAGGATGTATGTGTCAGGGCTTCAACAAGAAGGTTAATATCCCTGAAATTGTAGTTTAATCTCTTTTCAAGATTCTTCAAACTTTTTAAATAGGAGGCAGGCATTTGTTCCACCGAAGCCGAAGGAATTAGATAAGGCGTATCTCACTTCCATCTCCCTTGCCCTGTGGGGAACATAGTCAAGGTCACATTCAGGGTCAGGGTTGTCAAGATTAATCGTGGGGGGTACAATGCTATTGCATATGCTCAGCACACATATAACCGCTTCCACACCACCTGCAGCGCCAAGCAGATGTCCTGTCATGGATTTTGTTGAACTCACTGCGAGTTTGTGGGCATGTTCTCCAAAGACATTTTTTATGGCCAGTGTTTCAAGCTCGTCGTTGTACTTTGTTGAAGTCCCATGGGCATTTATATAGTCAACCTCCTGGGGCTGGACACCGGCATCTTTTACGGCAAGGGACATGCACCTTGCAGCACCATCACCATCAGGTGAAGGCGAGGTTATATGGTAGGCATCACCTGTCATTCCATACCCCACAATCTCTGCATATATCCTGGCACCCCTCTTTCTTGCATATTCAAGCTCCTCAAGTATCACTATCCCTGCACCCTCTGCCATTACAAAACCATCACGCTCGGCATCAAAAGGACGGCTTGCCTTCTCAGGTTCATCGTTCCGCCTTGAAAGCGCCTTCATCACTGTAAAGCCTGCCACACCAAGGGGTGAGATAACAGCCTCGGAACCACCTGCTATCATAACATCTGCATCGCCACGCTGGATTATCTTGAAGGCATCCCCTATGGCATGAGAACCCGATGAACAGGCTGTAACCACAGCCGAGTTTGGACCCTTTGCTCCGAACCGTATTGAGACCCTGCCCGATGCCAGGTTTATTATACTCATGGGGATAAAAAAGGGTGTTATCCTTCTGTACCCTCTCTCGTTCAGGACCTTTGTGTAGTGCTCAATCATGGGAAGTCCGCCTATACCGGAACCTATTATCACACCAACACGGTCTGCGTTTGAGGAATCAATCTTCAGCTGTGCATCATCCACTGCCATCTGAGATGCGGCAAGTGCGAAATGGATGAACCTGTCCATCTTCTTTATCTCTTTTGGCTCAATGTAGTCAGCTGGGTCAAAGTCCTTTACCTCTCCAGCGATGTGTACAGGCAGGTCTCCTGGGTCAAAGTGGGTAATCCTTGATATACCCGACCTGCCCTGCAAAAGGGCATCCCAGCTTTTCTGTACCCCTGTTCCAAGGGGTGTAATTGCACCAAGCCCCGTTATTACAACCCTTCTTTTCACTGTACTACTCACCTGTTCTCCTTTTTAAGGCAGATTATTCATATTATGACAGACACAGCACCAGAACTATCCTTATAGTCTTCTTGATATTACAGCCCCTTGCATACAAGTATTTCTTTGTATCCTGTTTCTTTATGTCTTGATAGTTAAGGTGCTATCCTGGACAGGTCTTTGTCTTTTTTCAGCAGTATATGACGCTGGCCATGGGACCTCAGGCTGCAGCTGTTTTGTTTTTGATATAGTCAATTGCATCCTGGACCTTTACTATCTTCTCTGCATCCTCATCAGGTATTTCAACACCAAAGGTCTCTTCAAAGGCCATAACAAGTTCAACCGTATCAAGGGAGTCTGCTCCAAGATCCTCAACAAAGGATGCCTCAGGTGTTACCTGGGAAGGATCCACTCCTAACTGTTTTGAAATAAGCTCCTTCACCTTCTCTTCTACCATTTTTGATACCTCCACATAGCATAATAAGAGGCCAGGAAGACCTCATACGATAACTCGTTCATCTACATAAACATGCCACCATTGACATGGATCACCTGCCCTGTAATATAACCTGAGACCGGAAGAGACAGAAAAAGTACAGCATTTGCAACATCCTGGGGTGTACCAAACTTCCCAAGCGGAATTGTCTTAAGCATCTCCTGTTTTACATTCTCAGGGAGCTTTTCCGTCATGGCTGTCATTATGAAACCAGGGGCAACAGCATTAACGGTTATGCTCCGGCTGGCATACTCTTTTGCTGTGGTCTTTGTAAGTCCCACAATACCAGCCTTTGAAGCAGAATAATTTGCCTGACCGGGATTACCTGTGAATGCAACCACAGAGGCGATGTTAATGATCCTTCCATATCTCTTCTTTGCCATCAACTTCACCGCCTCTTTTGTGCATAAGAATACACTTTTCAGATTGACGTTCAGTACAGAGTCCCAGTCCTCTTCCTTCATTCTTAGCAGGAGGGCATCCCTTGTGATGCCCGCATTATTGACGAGTATCTCTATGGCACCAAAGGTCTCAACAGCCTTTTCAAATATATTCCTCACATCATCTGATCTGGAAACATCACCACTCAAGGCCAGGGCCTTAACACCAAGGGTCTCTATATGCTCGGCACACTGTTGTGCTTCATCCTGGTTGAGGTCAACCACAACTATATTTGCCCCTTCTTTTGCTATAGTCTCGGCAATGGCCCTGCCTATTCCCCTTGCAGCACCTGTAATTAGGGCTGTCTGTCCCTTCAAATGCATAGTATTCCTCCACAAGGTTTTTCAACCAGTAATTTTAACAAACCTGGCAAGTTTATTTCCACAACTTTGACTATATTTGTTGTCAGGAAGTATATTATAACGAAAAGATGTCTTTTTTTCCAAAACAGCATGAAGGACATAATTGCCCAGGAAATAAAAAAAGTCTATGACGAGTTAAGCCCTGCTATAGAGTCCTTTACCAGCAGGGTATGTCCTGAGTGCAGCGAGCCCTGCTGCAGGCAAAGGTTTGGCATCTATGAAAGAGAGGACATACTCTTCCTGAAAACACTGGGTTATGAAATCAATGATGCTGACGATAGGCTCGGCCCTGAAGAGAGATGTCAGTTCCTGTCAAATAGAGGATGCACAAGGCCAAGGTGGCAAAGACCTTACAGGTGTACATGGTTCTTCTGCGCCGGGTTGCTTGAAGCCATGGAGGCTGACTCGCCGGCAGGTTACAGGAGGGTTGTAGATTTGTTAAACAAAATCAAACAATTAAGAATGGAGCTACTTGGCTTAAAATAGACAAAGGGGTAATACTTATCCTCTCAATGGGTTATTACTACATAAAAAGCATGATTTAAACCCGTAGTTTACATTTGCAAGGGGCCGGCAGGTGAGGTGCATTCAAAAAAACCGGTCTGGAAGGTGTAAAGGCGGTGAATTATCCTGGCGGGAGCGTGTGGGAATCGAACCCACCTTCCCCACTTGTGGCAGGGAACACCGGATTTGAAGTCCGGGGGGGACACCAGAACCCCATACACTCCCAATAGTTGATTGTAATGGATTTGAAAAGAAGCAGTCAATTGGTGGTACTGCCAATGGGGCTTTCAGGGTAAAGGCATGGTGCTGTGCAGCTTTATATCATCAATTCTTCCACTACCGTAAATCAGAAAACCATTTACTTTCAGGATTCTGTTGAGTGGCTCAACTGTCTTAAGGTCTGCCTCAAGGTCTCTTATCACTCTGTGCCATCCATTATTCAAAAGATTATCCCCTAGACCAAGGAATATATAACTCCCTGAATAGGATGGCTCCCAGTTCATTGGCAGATAGGAAAGGTATCTCTGCCCCTCTGAGGTCTCAACATCCACAAAAACCATGAACATCTCATCATAGTTAAAGTACCATTCAAGATAATGCTGTGTTGAGTTGTTCCATGGTGTCAGGTCGGGGTTTCTCAGCCGATAGCCATTGTAAAGACCGTATCCATTTAGCTCTATAACCCGGCTCTGACGGTCTGTGTCGTAGATGTTTGATACGTATGCCCAGTCAGGGTCATTATCGTAGACCTCCCATCCAAGGGTCGTGCCATCCTCGGCATCCTCGTATACAGTGGTGTCATCCCGGATGTCGGGGTAGGGCTGTAACGGTGAGAAGTAGGCCTCAATTGTATGATCTGATGTAACGCCAGAGAAGGTGTAGGCATTTACAGCTCCAACTGATAGGCCATCAACCACAACATCTGATATCTCATAACCTGAATCAGGCATTATAGTATAAGTAATAGAGCCTCCATATGAAACAGCAGCTGTGCCAGAGGGTGATATCATGCCATTAAGCCCGGCAGTGGCAGTAATTGAGAATGACTTTTTGCTGAACATGGCACCAATGGTTTTATCAGAATCCATTACGATTGTGCAGGATGACAGAGTGCCTGCACAGTCACCTGACCAACCTGAAAACAAAGAATCCAGCGAGGTAGAATAGCTCAGTGTCACAACGGTTCCGGCTGGCAGGTATTCATCGCAGTCAGCACCACAGGATATGCCCGAGGGGGAGCTTGAGACAATTCCGCTGCCATCGCCATTTTTGAAGACCGTAAGACGATACAGGGGGATGGAGGGGATATTCTTTGAGACCTCGTTGGAAAACCCGCTTTCATTGCCATTGATATCGTAGGCTGTGACTGCAAAGTAATATGTGAAGCCCTCGGGAAGGTTTTTAATGGTGTAGGTGGTTGTATTCATTACATCAATAACAGTGGTGTAATTGCCTGACATTGTGCCATAGTATATCCTGTAGCCAGCAAGGTCATTTAAAGGGGTTCCATCAGCGTTTTCTGTAGGCGGGTTCCATGAAAGTGTTATGTCTGCAGCACGGGCAGGTTGAAAAGCAGATATGAGCAGGAAAGGTACGATCAGGAGCAGCTTTAGTCTATGAGAGCATGAAATATGAATCTCAGACCTCCCTCATCCTGGCTTAAATAAAAGGATATTCAGCTATACAACTACAGTCCAATAAGTATAGCACAGTGGGGTTATCAAAAGATAGACAGGGTAAACACTGTTTTAGAGCGTACAAGTAGATAAGTTTTTTGATGCCGGATACCTTATTGGTCCTGGATGCAGTGCGATCAGAGATAGGGTGAGAAGATAAAGGCAAGGCCATCGCGTATCTTTATTGGAAGAGGTCTTTTGTTTAATATCTCTGGTGTGAGAGGTGTTGCGTCTTTTATCTTTCTGTCAACAATCGTGGAAAGATGCTCTGCAAGTTTGTAATCATAGCATTCAATGTTGAACTCAAAGTTCAACCTGAAGCTCCGTGCATCCCAGTTGCCAGAGCCTATCAGTGACCAGGCATTATCCACGATCATGATCTTGGAATGGTCAAAAGGTGGAGGGGAAAGATAGACCCTGCAGTTTTCATTTATAATCTGTTCAAGTATGTTAAAGGATGCCCATTTTATTATGGGTATATTGTTAAGCCCTGGTAGCACAATGTCAATCTTTACACCCCTCAGAGAGGCGATACTTATGATTGAAATCAGCTCTGATTCAGGCAGGAAATATGGTGTTACAATCCTTACAGACTCCCTTGCAGTAGTCAATGCACCCTGCACAGTGATCAGATGTTTTTCAAAATCCTCGTCAGGACCATCAGGAATACCCCTTGCCCATATTGTGCCCTCAAGTTGCGGCTCGGGAAACCATCTTTCACCATCAAGAAATTCCCCGGTGCAGAAAAACCAGTCTTCTGCAAAGACCTGCTGCATCTGACGAACGACGGGTCCTCTTACAAGGAAATGTATGTCCTTTATCGGTTTCTTCGGGTTGAGACTCAACATGTGTCCTTCCCGTATATTCATGCCACCTGTGAATCCCACCCTGCCGTCAATCACCAGGATCTTCCTGTGATTTCTCAGGTTGATAAAAGGCATCCGGGTGGGAATGGCAGTGGGAAGAAACCTGACAGATCTGATCCCGAGATCCTTCAGTTTTCTGGTGATGGGAGGGAAGGTATAACGAGCTCCCACATCATCAACAATCACCCTTATTTCCACGCCCCGTTTCCGTGCTTCTGCAAAGGCCTCAAGAAAGAGAGCGCCTGCATGGTCATTATCAAAGATGTATGTAGAAAGATTTATTGTGTCATTTGCAGTCTCAATGGCCTTCAACATCTCATGGTATGCCCTGTCACCACCCTCAAGGGGGACTATATGATTGCCTGGCAAAAGGGATGTATTTACAACATTTCCCAGCATCTCTGAGAGATTCAATATATGATCATCAAAAAGCAGTGGATCCTTGACCACCGGGTCACCCCAGATGCCTGCACCCTCATGTATGCCCGTGACCCCGCTTCTGAGAATTCTTGCCTTTCTTTTGATTCTATTGATGCCGAACACAATATACAGGAAGGCTCCAAGCAATGGCACAAGCCATATTATGCCTATCCAGGAGAAGGCTGATCGGGCATTCTTTTTGTTAAGAATCACATGGATGCTGGTTATTACAGTAACCAGAAGGGTAAGAAAACCTGCAATCTCTGTGTAGATTGGCTCTGAAAAGAGGGCTATCATTATTATTCTTATTATACCAGTAAGGATTCAAACTGTCTACAATCCGGCCCATTTCCGGATTTGCCGATTGAGTTGTCAGCCGTAGGTATTGGTTTTACCGCTCAACCTGCATTCCAGAAATCTTGCCATTTTCAGGGGCTCCCTTTTTCAGCGGACATCCAAGTCCCTGTCCCAAAAAGTCCGCGACTTTTCCGGGGCAATTTGCGATTCACCAGAGCTTTGAGGGGCAAAGCCCCTCAAACTCCCCTGAGAAATTACTTTCCTTATTTTCTGGGGTCTCAGGGGCAGTGCCCCTGATGACTAATCTTAAGCAAAATTAAAATCCCCTCAAAGCAATACCTACCCTTATTTGTTTGGATGTTGTGGATACCTATGGTAACGAGAGTGCCTATTCCAATGAGGCGATGGGAGTGCCAGCAGATACAATAGCCCCTCCAGACCTGTGCTTTACAGGGACAGGGATACCCTGTTGAGGATATGGGAGATCCAGTGGTATCTCATACAGGATACACGGGCTGGTCCCTGAATATATGGGACAAGCCCATGTATAATTGATGTCTAATTGTATTTCTTTATAGCATCAGTAGGGGGCTGAGGACATAACGGGGCTGAGAGGTTCAATCTTGTTGTTCTTTATTCTCCACTCGTAGATATCCTGCATATCCTTAAAGACCTGGAAGAGCTGGAAGAAACCATGCCAGTGTGCGTAGTCAGGTCCGTCCATTGCAGCTCCATGACGTGCCCTTCTTCCCACATGATGCCATAGGTAGTAATTCAGTTCCTGGAAGGGGTCCTTCCATTTGTCTTTCTTCAGTAACCCTCTTGCCTTAAGGTCCTTGAGCATCTTCTGTGCCTCATCATAGTAGAAATTATAGAGTTTGACCGCACGGTCGAGCTTGGCGAAATGGTTGTTGATATGGATCTTACTGTGACAGTTGTTGCAGACCTTTTTCATGAGTTCACGTCCCTTTTCACCATCACCCCGTTCGCCTGACCTGATAACGCTCTTACCATGCACAAGGTCCCATTTAAGCCTCTCTGTGACATTATGTGTGGTGCTCAGGTCGCCTATGCCGCTCATATGACATGTAGCACAGGTTGGAGCGATGTAGTCCCCAGGCTCCCATGCATCTGCGGCACTGTCCCATTTCCAGTCTTCACCTGATGTGAGATATACCTGACCATGGTGGCTTTCATAATAGATCTCAATATTTGGATGATCCGGTCCTATATGGCATTTTGCGCATGCCTCTGGTTTTCTTGCCTGGGCGATAGAGAACTGGTGTCTGTTGTGACAGACAGTGCAATTACCAATGCCACCGTCTGGATAGCGTGTGCCTATGCCAGCCGGCCAGCTATCATCAGTGGGTCTGTTGTCCTTTCTAAGCTTAACCTCAAAGCCATGACACATCTGACAGCCGCTCTGTCTGGTTGCGATGGTGCGAGGGTCACCTTCCGGGATACCAGCAAACTGGCCACCCTCGGCATAGTACATAAGTTTCTGGAATTTTTTCTTTTCAATTACAGGTGCACCAGCAAGTTTTGCATGGGCGCTCTTACTGAACTGTTCCACTTCAGAGGGATGGCACCTTTCACATGTCTTTGGTGAGACCATGGGTGAAGTATAGATATCGGGCATCTCTCTTCTTACACCTTCACACTGGCTTGCCATGGGAGAGCTTTTCTTTACCACATGACAGTCAAAACAGGAAACCCCTGCATGGGCCATGCGGCTGCTCTTCCAGGCTGCCACTATACCAGGTGTCTTCTTTGAATGACAATCAATACACTTTAGGGCCTCCTGGGTAAATCCACGCTTGATCTCAAATTTTTTCTCGGAGAGATTGGGGAACCCAAGCTTCTTCTTTTCAGCATTTGCAGGCGTACAGAAAAGGATTGTCAAGATCATAATAAAAGTGGCTATCTTATACAGCTTCCCATACTGCATATACCGCCTCCTTATTTTAAAGATTAGTGTTATTTCTTATGGCACATCTTCACCTGTATTCAGAGGAGGCGCTGTTCAGACTGGTCTTTTTCTGGAGCGAGAGCACTTCCCTGGATACAAACCTTAAAATATTAATATTTTCTCTCACCTCCTCCCTTTTTATGGGACATTAGATCTTCATTCTGCTTCTGATAGCATAAACAAGGTCACCATGACCCACATGTTTATGGCAGGAGATGCAGGTCTTCCGGGTTTCACCCAACTCATAGGCCCTGTGAGCAAGAAAGGCTTTGATAGGTATTCCAGGTGCTGTGAGGTCCTTGTGGCATTTCTTGCAGCCCGATTCATAGGCCTCATGAACGTGTTCTTCACGTCCTTCCCACTTTGCAATCCAGTCTACCTTCTTTTTGACAAAATGTGCCCCGATATCATTGACACCATAAAATGCCTTGGCTGTTAGATAGGTTAGTACGTCTTTTTGAGGCAGATGACAGTCAGCACACTTGGCCTTTATTACACCCTTTTCAGCTTTTCCATGGGGGGATACATTCCATGTCTCGTAGAAAACCCTCATTTCATGGCAGCTTGCACAGAAGTTAACAGTGTTTGTTGACCTTACTACAGAGGCAACAACAAATGAGAGGAGGAGGGCACCAAAAAAGACCAGCACTATAATGATCCTTATGCCTCCTTTGTTAAAGGGCATGTTCCAGTCACCTCCTTCCTTATAGGAATCATGTCATAAAGATACACCTGCTAATAACAATTATAATGACATATTATAACCAATACTTTAGGTTCTACTTATAGGATCTCATATTATTCAGTAAAAGGGATGTCAAAGGGTGTAAAGGTTCTGTAAAGACTTTGTTTTAAGAATTTTCCATAGTCAGGCCTTTTCAAGAAGAAAAGCATGCCACTGGTTTAATAAAAAACTTAAATCAGCGGTAAATTAAAGGGGTTACTGCTGGTCTGTACACTCCTCGGGGGACTTGTCAGGCCTTATTCCGATGAAAACAGGGGCCCTCAGTCTACCGTGGGATGTCCACTGCATGGCTGAGACCCTTACCACCATCTGGGGCCTTACCCACCTTATCCTCTCTGTTGCCGGGATATCTATATCAAGAGGAGGGGTGCTGGTCCTGAGTTTTTTTAGTTGTGCCTTGATCACCTTCATCTCCTCATCAGTGAAGCCTGTGCCCACCTGTCCGATGTGGATGAGTCTGTTGCCTGAATAGAGGCCAAGGATTAAGGATGAAAACCCCCTTTTCTCTGATTCAAGCCAGCCACATACTATTGCATCTATGTCAAGGGACTTTTTGATCTTGAGCCATGAGGGGGAACGGACCCCTGGCTGGTAGGTACTGTGGATCTCCTTTGCCATGATCCCCTCAAAACCTCTCCTGACAGCCTCCTTGAAAAGGGCTGTCCCCTGGTCAAAACCCTCTGAAAGGATGATGAAATCGCTTTTCTCTATAATTCCCTCAAGGCTCTTTCTTCTCTTTTCAAGGGGCCGGTCAAAGTATGTTCCATCCTCAAGGAAGAGGAGGTCAAAGACTACGAAAAGGGCAGGCGAGAGCCTTGAGAGGATGGCTATTCTGTGTGTGTCATCGGTCTGTTCCCTGCTCTGAAGCCTCTTGAAATCAGGTATACCTTCCTGCAGTACAACTATCTCACCATCAAGTATTACGTTGCTGGCCCTGATTGATCCGGGTATCCCTTTAAACTCCGGATATCTGTAGGTGATATCAATCAGCCTCCTGTTCTGCAGCCTTATAACCCCATTCTCAATATAGGCAATGCATCTTGTTCCATCCCACTTGAGTTCGTATATGAAGTTCTTTGAATCAAAGGGTTCTTCGGCCCTTCTGGCCAACATCGGTTTTATAGGCCAGAGGTCTGTAGGCAGGACGGATGGCATCTCCTGTAGCTCAACCTGCTGCTTTTCTGCGCTTTTTCTTCATCTCTGTAGCTGCAATGCTCTTCTTCAGGGCATCCATGAGGCTTACCACCTTCTGAACCTCTTTTGCTGGCTTTACCGTGATTTCCTTGCCTGCTATCTTTTTGTCTATCAACTCCATGAGCGCCTCTGTGGATCTGTCGTGGAAGGCTGTCATGTCAAAAGAGGCAGAGTAACCCTTTACCAGTTCCCTGGCAAGTGTGAGGGTCTTGCGATCAATCCCCACATCTTCAGGCAGGTCTATAAAATCAGGTCTAACAATCTCATTGAGGTAGTGTACTGTGTGTATTGCAAGGATACCCTGATATACCCTCAGGATACCCATGTGTTCTCTTCCCCTGAGTACAAGCCTTACAAGGCCTACCCTCTCGGTGGTCTCCATTACCCGTCTGAGCAGGATATAGGCCTCCTGTCCACCCTCCTCCGGGGCAAGGTAGTAGGTGGTATCAAAAAAGATGGGATCAACCTCCTTGAGAGAGACAAAGGAAAGGATCTTTATTGATTTGCTTTCCTCGTAGAATATGGAATCCAGCTCTTCATCTGTAATGGTTACATACCTGTCCTTTTCATACTCATAGCCATGGATTACCTCTGACCATTCAACATCACGGTTGCAAACAGGGCAGTATCTCTCATATTTCAGGGGAGTGGAGCATTCCCTGTGCAGCAGGTGCAACTGGATGGTTTTCCTTTTGATGGCAGGATAGAGCTTTACAGGAATTGATATAAGGGCAATTGTGAGATTTCCCTTCCATATTGCCTTCATAGTGATAGGATAGCATATTTTTTTACAAACAGCAATCCTGTAGCACAGCAGGGTCCGGGCCTATCTCAACCCCCTCTCGTTGAAGAACCGGGAATACTTCTTGTCAACCTTCATGATATGATTCCTAAGCCAGTCGCTCAGGAAGTTCATTATCTCAATAGACAGGGTTATCTGACCCTTTTCAAACTTCTTTTTGAAATCCGAGACCTTATTGACAAACTCTGCATGAGTCTTTTTATGGCTGGCGCTGTCGGGGTATCCATACTGGTCAAAATATTTTTCCTCTGTCCTGAAATGTGTTGCTGCATACTCGGCCAGACCATCAATAATCTTTCCCAGGACCTCCTGCCCCTTCCCCTGACCCATTGCATCGTTTAACTCGTTGATCATGGTAATGAGCTTCTTGTGCTGCATATCAATCTCTGAGATATTTACACTCAGAGAGTCGTTCCATGTAATAATAGCCATATCTTCCTCCTGTACTTTTGAGTTTTATTTATATTTATCATACCTGTCCAGGATAAAAAATTACAAAGGCAGGCACCTCATAAAAATGTCTATCCACTTAAGTCTTAAAAGACCACCACCTCCATACCTCCCCCTTGAAGGGGGAGGATGAAGGTGGGGGTGCATCAATGCCATGATGAACCACCTCTTTATACTCCGAAAAATCTGCGATTTTTCGGAGGGCCTTTATTACTGCTCACTGCTTACTACTTACTGCTAACCCATCAACCCATCTACTCATCTACCCATCCACCCATAAACTGCTCACTGCTTACTGCTAACTGTTAACTCCTGACTCTTGACTGTCTTATTGGTACCCTGCCTTGTTTATATAAAACTGAAATTATTTTGGATACTACTGATCATAGTTATATTATATCACTACTGTCCGGTAAGTGGATTACCCAGTCAAGCATACCCTCTGGCTTGACCAGGGGGCTGGAGAATGACA
>DROX01000295.1 GCA_011321725.1 Nitrospirota bacterium
GATAAAGCAGGAGGTTGCAGAGAAGGCAATAAAGAAGAGGAAGGAATTCAAGGCTGGAGGTGACATCTTCTACGATGACTTTGAGGGTGATACACTTTCCGAAAACTGGGAGGTTATAAATGAGGACCCTGACAACATGGTTTTAGATGAGGGATTTTTGATGGTAATCAACCAGACTGGTTCATTCTTCAACTCACCAAAATCAAAGAAGCCCAATATAAAGAACCTGCTCATCTACAGAGGAGACCTACCAAAAAACTATGAGTTTGTCACTGCCTTCAGGGTTGAACTCACTGACTGGGACTCATTGAATGAAGGCCAACAGTGGTCAGGACTGGTGCTTTTGAAAGACCCTCAAAACTTGATGTCTCTTGTTACTGTTACAGATTATGTTACCGATCCTCCAATTCCGTGGACTATCCAGGGCTTATTTGTCAAATTTCAGAAGGGGAAAAGTACTCCTCCCGTAAAAGCGAATTTATATCTCTTTCGGAGCCTCCAGAAACCCGGCGATGTCAAAAAGACCTTTTATTTCAAAATAAGGAAGGAGAAGTTCAAATACACTGCCTTTGTAAGTAAAGACGGTAAAAAGTGGCTTGAGGTCGGCTCTTACACCTATCTTGGTAAGGGGTTAAGGCCTGGAATAGCCGCCTGGCGTGGAAACAATGCCACTGAAACCGTTACTGAATTTGATTATTTCAGGATAAGGAAGCTAAAGTGAGGTGGTTGTATTGATTAGTGAGGCATCTCTGTATGCACAGAAAGTTCACTGCTTAAAGCAGAGGTCTTGGGACAGGTTGATCAGATTCAGTCATCCGCATTTAAGATAGGATGCAGATAAAAAAAGGACATCTGGTAGTCTTTCTTACATTCTTCCTTTTTGTCATCGTTTTTTCGTTCTGGAAAACATCTAAAGAAAAACCTTCCATATGGGAACCCACCCGCAACCCCTTTAATCCTGAACGCTGTTTGAAGGGAAAGTGCGAGGAGATGTTAAACCTGCCACTGCCACAAAATAAAGGGATGTCTTTCTCCATCCTTGTAGACAGAGAGGTTGACGATGAGATAGCCCAGTGGTCGGATTGTCTGAGTTCAATCGGCCTCTGTGTGGAAAAAAACACGGAGTTTTCTAAGGAAGTCCTTCTGGATTGTGTGGGCAAGAGTCTCTGTCCTCAGAGGTGCAAAGAAGGGTTTGAGCAAAGAGTAATGAAAGTCAACAGCACAGAAGATTTATGGCAGAACTTTGATGAGTATTTTGTGGCTGAAGGAGGAGGGTGTGTGCCGTAAGATATGCCTTTTGTCACTTTTCCTCCTTCTGTGTTTAAACCCTCTGTCATCTTCCTCCTTTGCCTGGGAAACCATGGTGAAAGAGTCTCCTGATGGGGCGGACTGGCGCTCCATCTATGAGGGTCAGGCCATTCTGGATCAGCAGGGTACAATTCCTCATCTGGGCAATGAACACGCTGAACTCTCTGCACAGGCCCTTTTAGAGATCGGGGCAGGCAAACTTCTGACAGGTAGAGACCTGCCGATAGTTGTTGACCTCAACGCCAGTTATTTCAAACGCTCCTTGCTGGAGGATAAAGACAGTTATGCCCCTGTGTACACTCCTGAAGATGGTCTGGAAAGAAGACTCCTTCCCCCTCCGCCTCAATTCTCCGGCCTGCCTGACTTCAGTTTTACCATCTACGACTGGATTAACAAAAATGCCTTATGTCCGACTGTTCCCCCTGGTGCAGACAGCAGAAATAGCTGTCACAGGTTCTTTGGCTGGCTGGGAGCACTTAACTCTTCCCATTTCGGGACTCAGGCGAGTTTGACCTATCAACACCTGCACAGACTTGCCTTGAGTATCGCTGAACTCACCAGAGACATACGCGGCAGCCTTTCTAAAGATAAAGAAGCCCTTGAGGCTTACTCTGATTTTGTCCGTGAGGGAGAATGGATGGCCCTGGCCTATGAGGGGTTTGCCCAGCACTTTCTTCAGGATAGATGGTCTTCGGGTCATATGTGGGAGAGGTGGAACTCTCCTGATTACGAACAGCTGTCAGACACGAGATTCTTCCCCAACTTTGCCGTTGCGGGAATCTCGGGGATAATCCATGGCTGGGAGTCGTTTATGCATACTATGAAAATTCCCTATATTGAAAAGCGACTCGCCCCCCACACCTTCTGGGTTGACCCTCTATGCGGTCCATGGATAAGTACGAAATACTTAGACGATTTTCTCCAGAGTCACATGAGGTGGTGGGTTAAAGGGGAAACCCCAAGGGTGGAATTAAAGGAGATGGAGCCTGTAGCCTACAAACATGCATCACAGAATAAAGGGGCTGCTGTTAAGTTTGTCATAGGAGACCACTTTTTAAAAGACATGTCTGATGGAAAGGTCGGAAGACGTTATGGATTTATCAATTCCCTGCCCCTGAACGTTCCATTCCAGCAAAAAGAGATGATGGGCTGTCTTAAAGCCGGCTGGGCCGAGGTGATAAGGGCATTGGGTAAAAACCCTGAAGGTGGCTACGGAATCCAGAAGATACCCCTGAGCAAGGACGCCCCTTCCTTCAAGACTCTGGGTTATAACTGCTTTGATCCCTATGTAAATAATCAATCTATGGCAAGGGCCTGGCCATTCAGTCGTCCCACCTTCTGGTCAAAACTGGGGAGGGCGATGCTGGAAGTAGGCCCTTATATTGTGAAGACCGGAAAAGAACTGATGAAGTTAACCCCTCAACGCCCTGTAATGATTGATCTGGAGCAACTGAGCGAGCAGATTGTGGGTAAGGAAAATGTACCAACTCTGCGACGACTGTCAAAATTAATGGTGAGAATAAGTGTGCGTCTGTGGGAGAGTTCTAAAAAGAATCCTGAAGGTCTTGATATGGCAGAAGGAGGGCTGGGTGAGATTGTGCTTAAACCCCGCAAGAGGACCTGGTTAACAGAAGAAAAATACACCTCCATTCTTCCGGGCAGGGATTATCAGATAGCCTCGTACCTTCCTCCCGATGATATCTATGGCTTTCCCTATAAGGATAAAAATAATTGGCGGGGAAGGGACCTGGAGACAGTTTACGGTTTTTTCAGCAGGGCAGGGGCTTATTTCTGGTGCAGGAAGTTGCCAGAAATTCTACCCCAATTAAGAGGAGGTGAAGACAGGAAAGATCAGGCAGTGTGCGAATATCTATCAGACTATGTATATCAGGGAACAGACCCTGAGTACTCAGGTCAGCAGAGAGAACGGCGTACTGTAGACCACAGCCCCCAGGGTAAAGGGTTAAACTCTTTCTGCTCTCTTCTGGGTTTTAAATATTCAAAGGACAAAAAGGTGCCTCTCTATCTGCCTCCAGGTTATGTCAAAAAACCCTACCGTCGTTCAGCCAGCAATCTCACCTACAACAGTGTGGAGAACTGGTGTAAAAAAATACCGGTTTTTCATCTAATGCCAGATAAGGACAAAAAGAACCGAGACATCGTGGCGGTAGTTAAAGATGAGGAGGGGAGATTTGAAATAAAAGGAGAAAATTTGAGTAAGGGAGAAGGAAAGGCGAGGGTCTGGATTGACTGCGATAAACCCGACAAAAAAAGAGAACTTCTCATAACATCTCTTTCAGACAACACAGTATCCCTTAAACTGCCCCAAGAACTCCTTTCTCTTAAAGGTTTACATCAGGTGTGTTTTGAGCGTCAGGACAGGGTTCCCTCTGTGGGGAGGTTTTTAATCGAGATAGATATTGAGAAGACACCCCAAAAGGTTGTGTCTATGCCCGAAGTTTCAGGCTGTTATAAGGCAGGCGCACCTGCTCGTGTAGCGCTGGAGGTATATCCTGAGGGCAAGGCCCGCATTGTTCTTAAAGAGAGCAAGAGGATTTTGCCCCTGGGTATGGAGATGGAGAGGAGTCAATCTGAACTTAAACCTTTCTTTGGCAAGATACCAGAAGATTTCAAAAAAACCCTTATTAAAATCACCTATCAATTTGAAGGGAGGGATGACTTCAGAGAGTTATTGGGGAGAGAAACGTTTCAGGTTAGAGAAAAAACATTTCTGGAAAAAGAAAAAAAGACCTGTAAAATTCATGAGGATTCGGAAAGTAAAGACCTTACCTTAAGGTGTGGTAATGAAGAGGATCTGCAGTGGGGTCAGTACGACGAATACAGGATTATTCCAGAAAAATCCTCTCTAACCAAATGGTTTAACCTGGTAGAGGATAAGGCAGGTATTAGACACCTCCTTGAAGCCTGCTGGGAGAACTATTCTCAGTTGCGCACAGTTTCCTCTAATTATCCCTACTGTCACAATAAAAGAGAGGCCCGTATTGCTACGGATAAAGGTGTATTTGTATTTAATGAGGTTGATTTTATAGGTGTTGAAGATACTGATTTAGTAGATTTTTTTGATGAACATGAACTCTCTGCCTATCCTTCTTTGATTCATGGGCTAAATACCCAGGAACTGAAGATAATCTCTCCCCAGGGAGATATTCTCTCCTCACCCTTGGCCCCCGGCACTCTGGTGCAGGTTAGAGCTAGAGGAGAAAATCACTGTCCAGGAATTGAGGAGGTAATGGATGGAAGACTCTGGCTAAGTGGCAGACAGTCAACAATATGGCTTAAAGAAACCGATCCTGATAGCGGAATCTATATAGGTCCAGAGCAACCTATAAAGATCACCTATTCTAAAGGGGCTAAACTCAATGTGGTAGTGAGAGGCGGAATGGGTTATCCTCTTTCCTTTAAGATAGCCGCCAAACCATCTCAGACTCAAAGAGCCAAGAAAAAGTTGGCTTCTACCCTTAAAGAAAAAGAGAAGATAAAAAAGCGCATTCAGGAATTAGAAAAAGCAAAACAGCAGTACGATAGTTTAAGAAGACAGTGGAAGTTTTTGAGTGATTTTATTGATAAAAAGAGGGCCGAGGGCAGAGATGTTTCGGATTTAATGGAAAACCTGCGTCGTATTGCCGATGAACTCAAACAGGCCCGTGCAAGGTATGTGGAACTACAGCAAAAATACGGTACCTTAGAGGAACTCAGAAGTAAACTGAAATGAAACCAAAGAGATGAATTGATTTTCTTTTTGACCGCCTTAAACCAATTGACCAGCAGAGGCTTCTTCAGGTTCTTTTAAGAGAGGTTGTCTTCTATGGGAACAAAATAAAAATAAGCCGCTGGGATTTATCCCACACAGGCTTATCTCTTCGGGAAATTCTATATACTGATTGGTTAGCCAATATTCAAAATGGCTCCCCGGGCCGGACTCGAACCAGCGACCTAGTGGTTAACAGCCACCCGCTCTGCCAACTGAGCTACCGGGGAAGCCTATTTATTTTACTCTAAAGCGCCAGCGCTTTGTCAATGAAAGGTCTCTTGTAAGAATGGTGCCGA
>DROX01000296.1 GCA_011321725.1 Nitrospirota bacterium
GTAAAGGAAAGACTCTTCAGTCTTTGGAGGCAGATGAGGGTTGAGGCTGGCAGAAGGAGGCTTGGCTTCATCATAAAACTCATTGAGATATGGTTTGCCCCTGAGGAGATTCACGAAGATATGAATTTGATAATAAAGCAACAGCTCTACATCAGGGACTTTAAAAGATCCAAAAAGAAGGCAAAGGAGTATCTCAAGGATGCACTTGATTGTATCTCCCATGCTGGAGGAGAGAAAGAGGCATTTGAGGTCTTTGCAGAAGCATTCAAAGGAGGTCTTTTAAAGGGCAGAATTGAAGCAGTTAGAGAGGCACTCGAGGTTATCAAAGAAACTCCCTATGAAGACCTGAAAAGAGGGCTCCATCCCTTTTATGTAACTATAGAGTATCTTGACAGCAGGGATGACGCAATCTTTGAACGCCTGAAAGAGGAAGAAAGGACGATAGTCAGTGAGATGATAAAGGCTGTTGAGGGTAAGAAAAAGGGCAAGAAGAAAAGATGATCACTCCCCTATAATCTTTATCAACACCCTTTTACGCCTTCTTCCATCAAACTCACCGTAGAATATCTGCTCCCAGGGGCCAAGGTCAAGGGCCCCGTTAGTTATGGCAACCACCACCTCTCTGCCCATGATCTGCCTCTTCATATGGGCATCGGCATTGTCCTCACCCACATTGTGGCGGTACTGGGAGACAGGTTCGTGGGGTGCCAGCTTTTCAAGCCAGACATCAAAGTCATGGTGAAGCCCTGGCTCGTCATCATTGATAAACACAGAGGCGGTTATGTGCATGGCATTTACGAGTACCAGCCCCTCCTTTACACCGCTTTCCCTTACCGCCTCCTGTACCTCAGGTGTGATGTTTATAAAGGCCCTCCTTGTGGGCACCTCAAACCAGAGTTCTTTCCTGTGACTCTTCATACCGAACCTCCTGATCTTTATCATCATATATTATACTACGATTCACTCCTGTCCAAAAGAATTTCTAAAATAAAGTATGTATCATAAAATCTCTCAATCTGGTTCTTTTTAAGGATTCCTCTTCAGAAGCCTGTAGCATGGAGAGGGGTAGTGGGAGTTGAACCCACCAGAGCCTGTACCTAAGAGGCTCCCTTACTGGTTTTGCAGACCAGCCGGGGCACCGGCCCCTTACCCCTCTGTCAAGAGATGCTATTTTATTTCTTTGAAGTAAATGGAGTAGGAAAAACTTTTTGGGTCAAGGTAGTCAAGGGGCTTTCCATTAACTTCACCATAGGGATACATGAAATAGTTCAGTGGCTCAGATGCGGGTGGGTCAAGGGCCACCCCCCGTCCCCCTCTCTCAAGGACAATCCTGTACTTGTCAACCTTGCCAAAAAAGTATTCCCTGTAGGGTTCTGCCTCTTTCAGTGAGAGCTTTTTTACAAGCATCACCTTTCTTACATCAGCGGGGTCAACGGGGACCCAGCCGGTGCCCGGCAGGTAAAACTCTGCCCAGCAGTGATATCCGCCGGTCATATCCTTTTCAGCCATCTTGGCAAGGCGGATGCCGAAGACCTCCCTCGCAGGAACGCCTGCTGCCCTTGCAAGGGCAACAAAGACAGAGCTGATGTCAGCACACTTCCCGCCTCGTCTGGCAAGTGTCTCCTCCACGATACCACGGCCACACCCACGCACACCCGGGTCCCTGTAGGTGTTTTCCACAACCCAGTCATACACAGCCCTTGCCTTCTCAAGTATCGTCTTCTTGCCCCTGATGATCTGCTCTGCCACCTCCCTGATCTTGCCATCGGTGGGGACAAATCTGTTACCCCTCATGTATCTTCTCACCTCAACAGGGATATCACCTGACTCCTTCATCTCTTTAACGGTTCTCTCTCTGGCCTCTGCATCAAAGTTCAGGCTCAAGCGGGGTGTATCAGAAGGGCTGTTCCATTCAGCATAGAGGTAGATCGCACCGGAATCAGGGTCCCTGTAGATGCCATCTCTGTCAAAATTACCCTTGATACGGACATTGCTGATCCTCTGGAACTCATCTGAAAGGGGATAGGGGATCCATAGTTGCGTATGCTGGCCTTTCCCAGAGGTAATAGTGAAGTCCATCATGATGGTTCCCTTTCTTGTACCCCCTGATGCAACCGATACCCAAAGTAAAGTGATCAGTAGAAGGTAAAGGGACAATCTCTTCATTCTTGTACCTCCTTTTTGGTGTTGTTTTGATGAAAGCTTATATTGAAATATACAATAGTTTGCATTGAAAAATTAAATAAATAATTCCAATAGAAGAAAATGAAAAAATAGATTTTTTGTATTCTATCCAGAATGCTGTCTGATAAAACATTAAGAGACTGTCAGAAACCTTCTCATCACGGGAAAGCCCGGGGTTGGCAAGACCACGGTGATAAAAAAACTTGCAGGTGAGCTTGCTGACCTAAGGCCACGAGGCTTTTACACAGAGAAGATTCGTAAGGCTGGAAAGAGAAAGGGGTTTGCCATAAAGTGGCTTGAGGGCGGAGGTTTTATAGACTCTTAACTGTCCTTTATACCCCTTTCATGATAAAATATCCTACCATCATATAATTTTTGAAAAACAACAGAACCGGCTTGGAAAGGAGGCTGTCATGACTTTAAGGAGACTAATATTCTTTCTCTTTTGTGCCATATTCATAACCTCAGTTGATGCAGGTGCTGCGTCAAAGAGGATATTCGTCACAATCGGCA
>DROX01000297.1 GCA_011321725.1 Nitrospirota bacterium
AGGTATTGCTACATGGCATTCTTCACCACCTCTGGGCCTATAGGGTTTGTTTCTTTACTTGTTTTAGTGTATAACGATAAAAATGAGGTTACTTTATTGTTTAATCCTGTGGTTGGCTTATTTTTATGAGGTGCCCTGGCTTGGTAATTTTTTGTCTTGGATAGGTATAATTAAACATTTATTTAAAGCGAGGAGGATATGGCCAGATTAAAAAGCATTGAAGAGCTACAGAATCTGAGGCTCCTTCTTCAGGAGGAGACATTCCCGGAGGATAAGGAACGGATAAGGGTCTGCACCGGTACCGCCTGCATGGCAACAGGTGCAAACAAGGTGATAGAGCGGATTGAGGAAAAGGCAAAGGAGAAGGGGCTTGATATCCAGGTTGTGAGGACGGGCTGTCAGGGTCTCTGTCAGAAGGGGCCTGTGATGAAGGTTGAGCCCTTTGGGTATTTCTATCAGAAGGTGAAGCCTGATGATGCAGATCCAATTGTCAGTAATACCCTCTCTGCTGGTTTCTCTGTAAGACATCTGCTGAACAGGGATTCCATACTCAAAGAGCCTCATGAGTTGATGGATGAACTTCCCTTTTACAAGAAACAGCTACGTATCGCCCTTCGTAACAATGGCCGTATTGATCCAAGGAACATATACCATTACATAGCAGTGGGTGGTTACACAGCCTTTCAGAAGGCGCTAAGCAGTATGACGCCTGATGAGGTGCTTGACGAGGTGGACAGGGCCAATCTCCGTGGCCGTGGTGGTGCAGGCTTTCCTGCTGGCAAGAAGTGGCGACATACAAAGAGGGCGCCCGGGGATCTGAAGTTCGTTATAGCAAACGGTGACGAGGGAGACCCTGGTGCATTCATGGACAGGTCCATCATGGAGGGCGATCCCCATAGCCTCATAGAGGGGATGCTTTTATGTGCCTATGCAATTGGTGCTGAGTATGGCTTTATCTATGTCCGCCATGAATATCCCCTTGCTGTGAAGAATCTCCGTCATGCCATAAAACAGGCAGAGGATCTCGGACTTCTTGGTGAAAATATACTTGGCAGAGGTTTTAATTTCTATCTTGACGTGCGAGAGGGTGCCGGAGCCTTTGTCTGTGGTGAGTCCACGGCACTGGTTGCCTCCATTGAGGGTGACAGGGGCTTCCCAAGACCCAGACCACCAAGGCTCAGTGAGCCAGGCGGTGGTCTCTGGGGCATTCCCTCAAATCTTAACAATATAGAGACCTATGCCTGTGTCCCCCCGATTATTGAGAAGGGTGCTGACTGGTTCAAGTCCATCGGGACCGAGACAAGCCCTGGCACAAAGGTCTTTGCACTGACAGGCAAGGTAAAGAACACGGGTCTTGTTGAGGTTCCCATGGGTATAACCCTCAGGGAGATCATCTTTGAGATAGGCGGCGGTATCCTTGGTGACAAGAGGTTCAAGGCTGTACAGACAGGCGGTCCTTCAGGCGGGTGTATTCCAGAGGAGCATCTTGACCTGCCCGTGGATTTTGATTCCCTGAGAAAAGTAGGCTCCATGATGGGATCAGGTGGAATGGTTGTGATGGATGAGGATACCTGCATGGTTGATGTGGCAAAGTACTTCCTGAGCTTTACACAGGCCGAATCCTGTGGTAAATGTCCACCCTGCAGGCTTGGAACATACCAGATGTTACAGATCCTTGAGCGTATCACAAACGGAGAGGGGCAACCCGGTGATATAGAGCGGCTTATAAAGTATGGAAAACTTACACAGGAGGGCTCTCTCTGTGGTCTGGGCCAGAGTGCACCAAACCCGGTTCTCAGTACCATCAAGTACTTCAGGGAGGAGTATGAAGAGCACATATATGACAAGTACTGCAGTGCCAAGGTCTGCAAGAACATGGGTGTCTTTACCATTGATCTTACCCAGTGTATCAGGTGTGGGCTCTGTAAAGAGGCCTGCGCCTTTGATGCGGTAAAGGAGACAAAGGATGCCTTCATTATAGACAGGGATTACTGTACAAAGTGCAAGGCCTGCTATATGGTCTGTCCGGTGGATGCTGTAAAGATCTGGAAGGAGCGCCATCTCAAGATGGTTGAAGCCCTGAAGATACCTCCTGAAAAGATAGAAACCATTGAAAGGAGAACAAAGATGAAGTTAAGGGATATCCTTGAGGCAAAGCCAAAAGAGGTCTACACTGTAAGAAAAGACCAGAGCATTGCCTATGCAGTTAAGTTCATGAGCGAGCATAACATTGGAGCACTCATGGTTGTGGATGAGGATGGCAAACTGGTGGGTATGTTTACAGAGAGGGATGTGCTTCACTGTACAGCCAGGGGGATTGATCTGGAATCCGAACCTGTGGGATCTGTGATGAGCAGCGATATAATGACATTCTCTCCTGATGATGACATCTCAGTGGCCCTTCAGGTTGTGGCTGAGAAGAAGAGAAGGCATCTGCCCGTGGTGGAAGGTGACAGGATTGTAGGTCTGGTAAATTATCGTGACATTGTAAGCTATGTGTTGCCTGAGGTGTTCTATCTGGCAGAGGCACTATATTGATTTTAGATTTAAGGTTAGAGATTTTTAGAATTTAGGAATTAGAATTTTTAAAAGTTCGGGGTGTATATTATGGAAGGAAAGAAGGCGATGAAGGTAGAGGAGATAAAGGCAGAGGCAGACGAGAGGGTCTGTCCAGTACAGAGGGCGCTGTACTACATAGAGGAATTCTTAAGAGGGCCCATGTGTGGGAGGTGTTTTCCCTGTGCCATGGGGACATATGAAGCGAGGCTGAGGCTTGAAGGGATCATAAACGGAGAAGGCAGGGAGGAAGACCTTGTGGCAC
>DROX01000298.1 GCA_011321725.1 Nitrospirota bacterium
ACCTTGAACTTAAGGGTTATACCGACCTGCAGCTGCTCATGAAGATCCTGAAAGAAAGGGAACCCCTCTATGGCAGGGCCATGTTCAAAGGCAGACTGAGGGGTAGCTACCTCTCCCCAAGGCTTGCCCTCACCGCCAGCATGGAGAAGGGGAACATCTACGGCGTAGATACGGATGGGTTACAGACCGAAATTCAGTATAGGGATGGCATGATGACCTTCAGCAACTCCCTGGTGCATGTATACAACGGAACAGCAGAGGTTGAGGTGAAGATTGCACTGCCAGTGGTGAACTGGTATTCCCTCTCTGTAGCTGCAAAGGGGCTGGACAGCAGGGCCCTGTTGAAACTAATAAAATTTGATCCAGGACTGCCGTCGGGAAAGGTAAGGGGCCATCTCCTTTCAGAGGGGAGGAGGTTCTCACCCTCTGGGAGATTCATATTTGAGAGTAGCTCCGCCAATGATGGGGAAGGTCTGCTGAACCGAATCAGGCACATTGAAGGGAACTTCTATCTCAGGGATAATCGTCTCAGGCTTGATGATCTGAAGGTTGCATCAGACAGTACCCTGATAACCTCAAGGGGAACAATAAATCTGCAACAGAAAGATATCAGGCTTGACTTCCTCTTGAAGACAGAGGATCTGGGTGAGTTTATTGAGGCCTTCAGTGGCAGGGCAGAGGCAGAAGGCTCTGTTACAGGTAAGACCACCGCCCCTCTGATTGCCGGGATAGTAAATGCAGGGGACTTCAGGATAGCTGATATCCCCCTTGGTGATACCAGGGCCAGGCTTTCCTATCAGAAGGGTGTGATCAGGATCCACTCCCTTGTGGGTGCCATGCATCAGGGGCAGCTCACCATGAAGGGAAAGATAGAGACAGGCTCAACCAGGCCATTTGTCTTCAAGGAACCCAGGCTTATGCTTGATCTGAGATTCTCTTCAATACCCCTGGTCTCCCTTTCAGGCAGGCTCCAGGAAGGCATCATAAAGGATCTGAAGGGACACCTCAAGGGTGATGCCAGGATAACGGGACATCCTGGCTCGCCCATGATTGAGGGTTCAGTAGAAAGCGATGACCTCCGTTACAGAGAGACCCCCCTTGGCAGGCTAAGGTCAAAATTTATCTTTTCCCGGGGCCATTACCTTTTCAAGGATCTATCCCTGAAAAAGGGACAATCCATGATAAAGGGTAGTTTTGCCTATGCTGACAGAGGTGGCCTTGAGATAAGGGATGGACAGATAATCCTCTCCTCAAGAGACCTACCTGTGAGGTTGAAGAAGGAGATACTCCTCAGGGCGGACATATCCGCATTCAAGAGGAACAACAGCCCCAGGTTGTCGCTTTCAGGCACCCTTGTCTCAGCATCAGAAGAGATTGGCAGGATTGAGATAAGGTATCTTCAAGATGCCCTTCAGATCAGCTCTGACCTGCTCGGGGGTATGATAAGGATAAAAGGCCGCCTTGTGCCAGATACCCTGAGCTGGAATCTTGAGTTCCAGGCCGGTAGCGGGAGGTATGAGAGGTTGCTCGGGTACTTCATGGATGTACCCAGGGAGGTACTGTTGAATGTTTCAGCCAGTGCAAGACTTCAGGGCAGGGGGGTTGAGGAGATCAACGGCTCAGTAAGGTTCAACAGGCTTGTCTATAATCTATACGGATACAGCTTCACAAACATAGGGGATATCCTGCTCTCTGTACAGAAGAACAATATCAGTGTTGAGTCCTTCAGGATGAAGGCCGGCCCTGCCACATTCAATCTCACAGGCAATGTTACAACATCCGGAGAAATAAACATAACCGCCTACGGAACCTCCTATCTTACACCCCTCAAAACCCTCATCAAGGGGATAGAATCCATCAGGGGAGATGTGGATTTCGTTCTTGCCCTGACGGGTACGCTAAAGGAACCCCTGATAAACGGAGGCCTTCTTATAAATGATACATCTATTGAACTCACCTATTTTGTGGAAAGGATAAAGAATATAACGGGTTATGCCTATATTGACAACAACAGGGTTGTTGTTGAAACCCTGAAGGGCAACTTCGGCGGAGGGGAGATCACAATGGTCGGCTCGGCCTATCTGAAGAAATGGCACTTCAGCAACTACAACATGGACCTCACCCTCAACAATGTAAGCCTGAAACCCCTTGAGGGTGTATGGTTTACTTCAAAGGGCCAGCTCACACTGTCGGAACAAAAGGGAACGCCCATGCTTGTGGGAAACCTTGTGCTGTCCAGGGCAAGGTTCAAGAGGGATATAAACTGGCGGACAATGATACTCAGCAGAAGGGCTGCCCCGGGGAACCACAAGGCCATCTCAGGGCATCTGGAACTGAACATCACCATAACAGGTGAGGACGATATCCTCATTGACAACAATCTTGTCACAGCACCTGTAAAGATAGACCTCCTCCTGAAGGGAACCCCCTCCAGACCGGTGCTCCTTGGCAGGATTGAGTTCCGGGGAGGCAAGTTCTTTTTCAGGAATAACGAATTCCTTATAGAGAAGGCCAGTGCCGATTTTGTTGACCCCGAGGGGATCTACCCATTCTTTGATGTACTCGCCTCAACCAGGGTTCATGACTACAATATCAGCCTCAGGTTGACGGGCTATATAGACGAATTTAACCTTACCCTCACCTCAACACCCTACCTCAATGAGATGGATATACTGAGCCTTCTGACGACACGAAGGATAGCAAGGAATCTCAGGGGCCTTGAAGGAGGCATAGGGGTGGCAGAGGCAACGGCCTTCCTGACGGGACAGCTTCAGGACACGATAGAAGAGCGTCTCCAGAGCATCACCGGTTTTGACAGGGTGGAGGTTGAACCATACATCTCGGACAAGACAGGTGAGATTGGCCCCAGGGTCACTGTGGCCAAAAGGCTGTTGTCTGACAGGCTTTATGTCACATACTCAACCTCCTTCGGCTCTGAGGCAGAGCAGTTCATCAAGCTTGAGTTCAAGTTGAGTGACAGCGTGCTCCTTGTGGGCGAAAGGGATGAGACCGGCACCATAGGGGCTGACATAAAATTCAGGTGGGAGTTCCGATGAGAAAGGCCCTGATGATCATCCTTGGCATGCTTATACCCCTTTCCTGTATGGTCATATCACCCTCAAAGGCAGGCGGTGTCAGCCTGAAGACAGAGGGGCAGGCAAAAAGCTTCAATATCAGGAGAATAGAGGTCTACGGCCTGAGCATGGTTGACAGGGAGACCTTCCTTTCCCTATTTGACATACATAAAGGCATGGTTAGCACCGAAGAGATTGACAGGGGTATCAAAAGGGTCTTCAGGATGGGGCTCTTTGAAGATATCATCGTTGACTTTGTCCCCCTGCCAGCAGGACAGAGGGGGATCAGTAAAGATACATCACCTGGCACCTTGAGGATCACCGTAAAGGAACATCCCTTTATCAACAGAATAGTTATAAAAGGCAATGACCATATTGATGAGGAGGATATCCTCAAGGCCCTGCCCTTCAGGGAGGGTGATATCATGAGGATGGAAAAACTGAGGGAGGCCGAGCAGGCTCTAAAGGCCCTGTATAAGAGAAGGGGGTTCCCGGAGGCGGTGATAAAGATAGATGCCATTGAGATAATGAAACCACGGCAGTACGATATCATAATCAAGATCAATGAAGGCAGGCCCCTCATCATAAGGGAGATAGTGATCAGGGGGTATGAGCCATGGATAAAGGCGGAGATGGATACAGGGATAAATGATATCTACGACACCGATCAGGTCAAAAAGGACCTGGAGAGGCTCAGGGAGTACCTGTACAGAAAGGGATACTACAACCCCTCTGTCACGCCTTCAGGCTTCAGAGAGGGAAGATTAACAATAGATATTAACACAGGGAAAAGGCTTGTACCTGTCTTCACTGGCAACCATGAATTCTCCAGCGAGGAGCTTGAAGAGATAATATCCTTAAAGGGTGTACAACTGGACAGTGATACCATTGCAGAGGCATCTGAACGTATTGTAAGGGCCTACCATAAAAGGGGATATCCCTACACCCTTGTCTCACCTGAACTGAGAGAGAAGGATAAGGAGGTGGAGGTGAGGTTCTATATAAACGAGGGCAGGAGGTACACCGTGGGGCATATCTCCATCAAAGGGAACTCCCTGCCATCGGAGAGGATCAAAGAGGTGATGGCAACCAAGGAGGGCGGCCCCTTCAACCCTGACCTCCTTGATGATGACCGTGATGCAATACAGGCCTTTTACAGGGGCCTTGGATACATGAATGCGGTGATAAAGGATATGAGCTACCAGGAGAGGGATGACGAGATGGATATAAGGATCCTCATCTCAGAGGGCAGACAGAGCAGGATAAAGAAGATTGAGTTCTTCGGCAATTCTGTCATCCCCACCAGGGAGCTACTTGATTACCTGCCAGCCCGTGAGGGCTCTGTGTACAATGAACTCCTCCTCTTTGATATCAAGAGGGAGGTCCTTAATGCATATCATGAGAGGGGCTATCTTGACGCCTCTGTTGAGATAGCCGTAGAATCCGACAGGGAAGAGAACATATACATAAAGATAGAGATAAGGGAAGGACACCCCTACTATTTCGGAAAGACCATCGTAAGGGGTAACAGGACAACCTCACTGGTGGTTATAATGAGAGAACTGAACTACAGGGAGGGTGACCCCCTCAACACAAGACTCCTGCCAAGGCTGTCAAAGAGGCTGTACCAGCTTGGACTTTTCAGGGATGTGAAGATAACAATCATTGACCCATACAGTCATATCGCACCTGGGAAGAGGGAAAGGACCGTTACAAACAAGAGGGATATCCTGATTGAGGTCACGGAAAGGAAGCAGGGCGTGTTTGAGTTCGGCGTCGGTTATGGTGAGTATGAAGGGCTCAGGGGTTTCCTTGACATCAGATACAACAACCTCTGGGGGATGAACAGGACCGCAGGGATGAGGCTCCAGATGAGTGACCTGAAAAGAAGGCTACTGCTGACATACAATGAACCCTATTTTCTCAACAGAAAGCTCAAGCTCAATGCAGTGTTCCAGTACTCGGAACGGAAGGAGAAGAATGTTGACACAGGTGAGATACGCTACAGGGTCAGGAGGTATTCAGCTGATCTCTCTGTTGAGAAGAGGCTATCAAAAAGAATAAGGCTGAACCTTACATACGGGTATGCCCTTGTGAAGACCTTTGATGTTGAACCAGGTATCGTACTTTCAAGGGAGGACACCGGAACCCTTGCAATAAGCAGCATCATGCCCGGCATCATCTATGATTCAAGGGACAACCCCTTCAACCCCCGCAGAGGCGTCTTTGCAGGTGCATCCCTGAAGTTTGCAAGCCAGCTGCTACTGGGTGAGACGGATTTTGCGAAGTTCAACTACCACTTCAGCATCTACCATGCCCTATCAAAGAGGGTGGTCCTGGCCTTCTCCCTGAGAGGAGGGCTGGCTGAATCCTTCAAGGATACAAGGGACCTCCCCCTTGTTGAAAGGTACTTCCTTGGTGGCAGAAACTCAGTAAGGGGTTTTCCACAGGACGGGCTTGGGCCAAAGGCATCTGATGGCACCCCTACAGGTGGTAACATCTACATTGCCTCAAATCTTGAATTCAGGACATATGTGGGAAGGGGGTTCTCCGTAGTGACTTTCGTGGATTCCGGTAATGTATGGCAGAAGCTAAGTAATATCAACAGCTCCCTGAGATTTACAGCCGGTCTTGGTCTGAGATACAATACACCGGTGGGCCCCATAAGGATAGACTACGGACATAAACTTGACAGAAGGGAGGGCGAAAGTGCTGGAGAGATACATTTCAGCATTGGTCATGCATTTTAAACCAAAGGTGCTCTTCAGGGCCATTGTCCTGAAGCTCACGGCACTGCTTATCCTGTCCCTGTTATCCATGCCCGCCTACGGAGGGATCATAGACAGGGTTGTGGCATTTATAGATGACCAGGCCATCACGCTCAGGGATTTCCAGCAGTACTACAGGCTTGCCAGTCGGTTCCACAAGGGCCTAACACCTGAAAAGGCGATTGAGACCCTCATCAACAGATTGATCATCCTGAGAGAGGCCTACAGGATGAAGCTGAAAGGTTCCTCTGATGATGAACTGATCAATACATACATAGACATAAAGATACGCGCCTTCGTCAGGGTCTCCGAGGATGAGATAATCCGATTCTACAGGGCAAACAGGGAGAGGTTAGGTGGTGTTGCACTTGATGATGTAAGGGACCAGATAGAGACACTCTTGAGGGAGAAGAAGGTTAACTCCCTCCTGAAGAGACATCTCAGGAGGCTGAAACAGGGTTCATACATAAAGGTCAACTACATACCGGAATCATAGCACATCCCTTATGAGGGCATGTTCATCACAATCAGGGAACTTATGGCACTTCACACAGTCTGACCATATCTTGTGAGGGAGTTCTGACTTGTCCAGGTCCCTGAAGCCAAGGGATCTGAAAAACTCCGGCACATATGTGAGGGCAAAGACCCTCCTCACACCCAGTCTCCTGGCCTCATTGATGCACCTTCTTACAAGCCTTGTTCCTATCTTCTTGTGCTGGAAGGGATCACTTATAGCCAGGGAGCGTATCTCTGCAAGGTCCTCCCAGAGGATATGAAGGGCACAGACACCCACGATCGTACCGTCAACCTCGCAGACAAAGTGGTCCCTTATGGTTGTGTATATCTCATTCAGGGCACGGGGCAGCATTAGCCCCCTGCCGGCCTGGTCATTGATCAGCCTGTGTATCTGCTGGACATCCTTTATTACCGCCTTCCTTATCCTCAGGTTATCCTCCCTGCCATCTTCTGTAGAGTTCATTATTCAGCCCGGCCTGGTCAAGCAGCCTTCCCACAATAAAGTCTATCATATCATCAATACCGTCAGGTTTGTGGTAAAAGCCGATCACCGGTGGAACGATCCTCACTCCAAGCCTTGCAAGTTTCAGCAGGTTCTCAATATGTATTGCACTCAGCGGGGTCTCCCTCGGACAGAGCACAAGGAGACGGCCCTCCTTTATTGTTACATCCGCAACCCTCTCAACAAGTCCACTGGCATAGCCATTTGCAACTGCCGATAGGGTCTTCATGCTACAGGGAACAACAAACATCCCCTCTGCCCTGAATGAACCGCTTGCCACAGGTGACCAGAGGTCAGCCTCCCTGTAGGTATGAAGCCTTTCTGTATCAATGCCAAGATGCTCCCGAAAGGCCTCTTCAAACCCCCTGGAGAGATCAATCCCTGCCTCATCAAGCAGAATAGGCACAGCACTGTCAGATACTATGAGATGCACCTCAAAGTCCTTAACCAGTTCCTTCAGCAATCTCACACCCAGCACAACACCTGTGGTACCTGTTATTGCAAGGATATATCTCTTCATAGGGATATCAGTCCTCCTTTGGTCTCTTCAGCACCCTGTGCCCCCCGAACTGTGCCCTCAGTGCCGCAAGGATCTTCTCTGAGAAGGACTCCTCCTGCCTTGAGCGAAACCTCCTGAAGAGGCTAACCGCAATTGCATCGGCAGGCACACCCATATCAATCGCCTCCTTCAGTGTCCACCTTCCCTCTCCCGAGTCCTCAACATAACCAAGTATGCCCTCAAGCCGCGGGTCATCCTCAAAGGCCCTCTCAAGTAGCTCAAGCAACCAGGACCTTATGACACTTCCGTGATTCCAGAGTCTTGCGATCTCTTTGAAGTCAAGCTCATCCCTGTATGCGGAGAGATTGAGGAGTTCAAACCCCTCGGCATAGGCCTGCATCATTGCATACTCAATCCCGTTGTGGACCATCTTGACAAAATGGCCCGCCCCTGTTCCACCGCAGTAGAGATAACCACCTTCGGTTGCAAGGCTTTCCAGCAGGGGTTTGATCCTTTCATAGACCTGCCGGTTTCCTCCCACCATCAGACAGTACCCCTCCCTGAGCCCCCAGATGCCACCGCTTACACCTATATCCAGATAGTGTATCCCCTTCCTGCCGAGGGACTCCTCCCTCCTGATAGAATCCCTGTAATAGCTGTTCCCACCATCAATCAGGATATCTCCTTCACCAAGCATGGTACCGAACCTCTCCACATGTTCATCAACAACCCTGCCCGCAGGGAGCATCATCCAGACCACCCTTGGCGGTGAGAGCTTCTCTGCAATCTCCTCAAGGCAATAGGCACCCTCTGCTCCCTCTTTCACGATCAGGTCCGTCTTGCCGGGTGTTCTGTTGTAGGCAACAACGCGATGACCACTCCGAAGTAGCCTCCTTGCCATGTTCATTCCCATCCTGCCAAGCCCTACCATTGCGATATCCATTCAGACCTCCATTGGCTGCACCGTCATCACTTACATACTGTTCAGACAGAGACTATATTATACCTTTTCCCAGCTCTCATAAAACACTATCTCCTCCAGGGGCTTTCTTTTCGGTGGTTCCTTCTTTTCTTCAAGAGGATAACCGATGGGAAAGAGTCCCACAACCCTGATATTTTCAGGGATGGAAAGAAGCTCCTTGATCTTCTGTTCATCAAAGACACCCACAAAGACCGTGCCAAGTCCCAGGGCGTGTGTCGCAAGCATGAGGTTTTCAGAGGCAATACCAAGATCTGTAAGATAGTAGTTCTGATCCCACAGGGAACCAGAGTCCCCGGGTATCGCACAGGCCACAATCAGCACAGGGGCCTCCCTGATACCCTTCTTTGCAGGGTTCACCTTGTAGCCAAGGGGGGCAAAGAAGGACTCCACATAGGTAAGCTCACTTATAGTTTCCCTCTTCTGTCTGTCCCTCACCACTATAAACCTCCAGCACTGGAGGTTCGCCCAGGAAGGGGCCATCCTTGCAGCATCAAGTATCCTGGTGACCTTATCATCCTCCACATCCCTGTCACTGAATCTCCTGATACTTCTCCTTGTTCTTATTGCTTCAAAAAGCTCCATAAAAACCTCCCTAATAAAATATACTGAAAAGGATAAAGGTTATCAATGATCCGATGGCTGCACCAAGAAAGACCTCCCAGGGGGTATGCACCCTTACGGCAACCCTGCTCTGTGCAATAACAAGGGCCGTAACAAAGGTAAGCAGCGAGACGATAAAGTTAGAGCTGATATAACTGACGGATACCCAGATGGAGAAGGCCATTGCTGCATGTCCGCTTGGCAACCCACCCCTCAGGGGATGTCCTTTCCCGAAATGGGATTTTGTTATTACAACAAGAATCAATACCACCACAAGGGCAATTATTGCGATATCCTCGGCAGAGTGTTTGGTTATCCTGATACCTTCCTTTACAGCCCTTTCAAGGTATGGAAGAAGAATGATATAGCCTATAACGATAGAACCAAAGGCGGCAATCAGCACAGCACCTGCAGCCATATCCTTGATGATACGGGCCCTCTCACTGGGTCCTGGCATCACCATATCCACCACAACCTCTATGGCAGAGTTGATCATCTCTGCAACAATCACCATCACGGATATGAGACATATGATCAGGAACTCCCCCCTGTTTACACCAAGGAGAAAGCTCAACAGAAGGATTACAGAGGCTGCATAGAGATGATAACGGACATGACGCTGGGACTTTGCTGCATAGAGAATACCCTCAATCGCATTGTTTGCAGACTCAACCCATTTCCTTAATGGCATTGAAAAGAAACGTCTCCCTTTCCTTCATCTTTTTTGCCTGGTAGCTATTTCTCTCGTGGTCATATCCGAGCAGATGCAGAAGCCCGTGAAGGGCAACCCTCAAAAGCTCCTCCTGGAAGGTGTTACCGTACAGTTGGGCCTGCCTCTTTACCTGGTGGGGGTTTATTATGATCTCCCCAAGAAAGAGCTTCTCCCCCGGGGCCAGGGATGGATGTCCTTTTTTTGCCTTTAGAAGTTCTCTCTTTGACTCAAACATAGGGAATGACAGGACATCAGTGGTCCTGTCCATCTTTCTGTATCTCCTGTTCAGTTCCTGCATCCTTTTGTCATTTACGAAGACGATGCTTATCTCGGTATCTTCTGTGGAGAGGATACTACCTGCCTTTCTTAGCGCCTGTATAAGGCGCTCTTTCTCTATAGGAACCGCCCGTTGCAGGTTTCTTGTCACTATTTCCATGGCTCTCCCTGCCTCTTGCCTCCTTCTTTTCCTTCTTCTCCGCCTTCTCTCCGAAATCAAAGCCCGGATAGTCTATCCTCTTGTGGAGTATACCCGTCAGGATATAGGTGAACTTCTTTTTGATCATTGAGATGTCTCTTAAGGTCAACTCGCACTCCTCAAGCTGTCCGTCAATGAAGATATGGTTTATTATCTTGTCTACCATGGACTCAATCCTGCCGGGTGTGGGGTCCTTCAGGACCCTTGAGGCTGCCTCCACTGCATCTGCAAGCATCACAAGGGCGGCTACCCTGCTCTGGGGCTTTGGTCCGTGATAACGGTAGTCCTCCTCATGGGGTTCGCCATCACCCCTGTCCTTTGCCTTCTCGTAAAAATAGGTCATCAACCTGGTGCCATGATGCTGCTGAAGAATCTCAATCACAGGCTCTGGCAGCCCGTACTCCCTTGCAATCTCAACCCCGTCCTTCACATGTGCAGCCAGGATCATGCTGCTCATATGGGGGGTGATCCTTTCATGTCTGCTCACCGCACCTGTCTGGTTTTCAACAAAATACTCGGGCATCTTCATCTTTCCAATGTCATGGTAATAGGCACTCACCCGTGCAAGAAGGGGATTGACACCGATATCCTCGGCCACAGCCTCCACAAGGGTACCCACTATTATGCTGTGATGGTATGTCCCCGGAGCTGTGATCATCAGGTTCTTCATGAGCGGATGGTTCAGGTCAAGGAGTTCAAGCAGTGTGATGTCCGTCGTGACCTTGAATATCGTCTCAATTGCAGGGAGCACCAATGAAACCACTGCAGAGACCACTATACCCGAGGCAATGGCATACATGAAGGCAGTTGAGGCATACCCTGGATTGAAGGGGCCGCTGAAGAGGAGTATGCCTGTCAGTGTGAGTATGTTGGCACCGCTCACATATATGCCTGCCCTGAGGATGTCGGAACGTCTCTTGCAGCGCATCACCGAGAAGGCACCAACAAGGCTGCCCACAAAGGCATAGACTGGATACAGGGGTGTCTCGGCCCAGAGCCCGGTCAGCAGGCTTACCGTGAAGGAGAATATGATGGCTGTGTGGAAATCAAATATGAGGGTCACAAGTATGGCACCTGCTGCTATGGGCATCCCGTATATTGCTGTACCAAAGGGAACCGTACCCAGGCCGATTGTAAACTTCTGGAAGAAGTACTGAAACATCTTGCCCGTGGTCACGGTGAATATGAGCAGCAGACCAAGGAGCAGCAACATCCTGTAGTTCTTGATATAGTCAGGCTTGTAGCGGATGATATCGCGATAGAAGATGGAGAATAGAATACCCGCAATGATGAAACCACCTGCTATATACTGGATGCTCAGTGACTTTGATACAGCCACTGAGGTGAGAAGCCCGAAGAGTAATACAAGGGGAAGCTTCCTGATGTAGATCCTCGGTATCTCAGGCTTTTTCTGTAAAGTCTCCTTCAGTTCTTTCCTCTTTCCGTTTCTCTTCTCTCTCATAGGCCTTTATAATCTCCTGTACAAGACGATGTCTCACCACGTCCCTCTCTGTGAAGTATATGAACTTGATCCCCTTGATATTGGACAGTATCCGTTCTGCCTCAATAAGCCCGGAGGTCTTGCCAGCAGGGAGGTCTACCTGGGTAACATCACCAGTTATTACTGTCTTTGAGTTGAATCCAAGCCTCGTCAGATACATCTTCATCTGTTCGGATGTGGTGTTCTGAGCCTCATCAAGTATGATAAAGGAGTCATTCAGTGTCCTGCCCCTCATGAAGGCAAGGGGGGCTATCTCAATCACGCCCTTCTCAATCAGACGGGATGCCTTCTCAAAGTCCATCATATCATAAAGGGCATCATAGAGTGGCCTGAGGTAGGGATGTACCTTCTCGTACATATCCCCGGGAAGATAGCCAAGCCTCTCACCCGCTTCAACAGCAGGTCTTGCAAGGACGATCCTGCTCACCTCTTTCTTGATAAGTGCATTTATCGCCATCGCCATTGCAAGATAGGTCTTGCCCGTGCCGGCAGGGCCGATACCAAATACAATGTCATACTCACGTATCGCATTTATGTATTCACGCTGGGTCTCTGTCTTCGGGACTATGAACCTCTTCTTGGATGAAACGGGAATATTGTTAAGGAATAGATCCTTCAGGGATGTCTCCTCACCCCTTGAAATGGCGGATACAGCAAATCTTATATCCTCGGGTTTCAGGACAAACCCCTTCCTGTTCAGCTCCCTGATCTCATCAACAAGACGTTCTGCCCTGTGGGCAACATCCTCGGGCCCCTTGATGAATATCTTGTTCCCCCTTGTGGATATGATAACACCCAGTTCTTCCTCTATAAGCCTCAGGCTTCTGTCAAGCCCAGCGAAGAATATATCCGCTTCGGTATGGGTATTCAGCTCCTTTTCCAGTATTATCTCAGCCATCTATCCCCTGCTCTTTACTATGATTCCTTGAAGTTTTTCACGTTCCCTGATCTTCTTCAGGAAAAGCCCTGCCTCGCCCCTGGTCTCAAACCTTCCGACTCTTACCTTGTAGAGGTTTCCACCTTCAGCAATACTGACATAATAGCCCTTCCTTTTAAGCCTCCTCTTGACCACCTCGGCCTGGCTCTTTGATTTAAAGGCCCCAACCTGTATTGAATAGTAGAACTTCCTGTCTATCCTTCTTGTCTCAGCACCTGTCTTTTTAGTACTGGATCTCCTCGGTGTCTTCTCTGCCACCTTTTCACCTGGAGATTTCCTCTGGGGAACCTCCTTCCCGACAATACCCCTGTCAGTGATATCAGCGGTAACCACCTCTTCACTTTGCGCTATCCCCTCTCCCTTTTTCTCAACTGCCTCCCCGGTGGTCCTGACACTGGTGGTGGTATCTGCGATCTGGTAGTTCTGCTCATTCACCACGGTGTCAACACTGCCGGAATTCCTGCCCACATAATAGCCAAGGATGAAGCTGAGCGAACTTACCGTGAACAAAACCACAACAAGCATCAGCTTTCCCGAGAATATCTCAAGGGGGATCCTATAATGGTATTTCCTTTTCATAATATAAGCATAGCATCGCCGTAGGAGAAAAATCTATAACCCCTGGCCACGGCCTCCTCATATGCCTCAAGCAGTCTCTCTCTGCCTGCAAAGGCGGATGCCAGCATCAGGGGGGTTGAGCGGGGCAGGTGGAAGTTGGTTATGAGGGCATCAACAACCCTGAACCTGTATCCGGGGTATATAAAGAGTCTGGTAGATCCCCTTATGGAACCGTTAACCCTCTCCAGCACCGCAGATGAGGTGCCAGCTCCTGCAACGGATTCAAGCGCCCTTGTCACAGTGGTACCCACAGCAAAGACACGTCTGCCCTTCCTCTTCACCCTTTCAATCATATCCAGAAGCTCCAGACTGACCTCAAACTCCTCCTCATCCATACTGTGGGCCTCAACATCATCGGTCTTTATGGGCCTGAATGTTCCCACGCCTACATGGAGCGTGACCTTTTTTATTATAACCCCTTTCCCCTCAAGTTTGAAGAGAAGCTCCCTGGTGAAATGAAGCCCCGCAGTGGGCGCTGCTATGGAGCCCTCAACCTCAGCATACACGGTCTGGTACCACTGCATATCCTGTTTCACAGGTTCCCTCCTGATATAGGGTGGAAGGGGCATCATGCCGTATCTGTAAAGATACTCCCTGATCCCCTTTCTGTTAAATCGTGCCACCCTGCCTTCCTCTATCTCTGCCTGGAGGCCATCCTCAAAAAAGACCCTCCCATTATAGCCACCCCTTGAGAGTATCTCGTATCTTGATTCATCTATCCTTTTGACGAGTAGTATCTCCAGCCTGCCGCCCGTTGGCTTCCTGCCTGTAATCCTCGCGGGCAGGACCTTTGAGTTGTTCAGCACCAGGAGGTCTCCTGGCTCAATGTATTCAACTATATCCCTGAACCGCCTGTGTTCAACGCCACCGCTGCGGTCCAGCACAAGCAGCCTTGAGGCATCCCTCCGCTCAGAGGGCTGCCTTGCGATCATCTCCTCTGGGAGATCAAAATCAAACAGATCCACACGCATAGTTTAGTCCTGTAATCCTTCTCCTGGCATTACTGATAACTTATATGGAACGCATTCCCTTGGTACCATACTTATTATCATATCTGTCTAAATCCCTGTCAAGGCAGGGCACCTCATAAAAATAAGCCAACCACAGGATTAAACAATAAAGTAACCTCTTTTTTATCCTTATACACTAAATCAAGTAAAGAAACAAACCCTATAGGCCCAGAGGTGGTGAAGAATGCCATGTAGCAATAGTATCAGTAAAATAGGATTCAAGGAGTCGAGGGTTCAAGTAATAAATAAAAACTTTTAATCTCTATCCTTTCCCTTGAACCCTGCAACC
>DROX01000299.1 GCA_011321725.1 Nitrospirota bacterium
ATGAAAGAGGGTTTCCCCTTTGTGGATGTCAACCAGGAGAGACACACCCCCTATGCTGGATATGAGGGGCTTGTCAACCTTGCAGAAGATATCAGTAAGAGTATCCGATTTTTCAGTCAAGAGTCAAAAGTCAGGAGGGGTCCCCAGAAAATTGGAGATTTTCCGGGGCAGAGGTGTCAGGAGTTAAAAATTAAGGAACCAGGAGGGGGGCCTGAAAAATCAAGGATTTTTCAGGGCAGAGATGCGGTTATTAATCCCCTGAAACATTCCCAGTCCATCGGTGCTGTAATGGCACTCCAGGGGATAGACAGGGCATTGCCGGTGATTCATGGTGCCCAGGGCTGCGCTTTTCTTGCAAAGGTACTTGTAACAAAGCACTTCAGAGAGCCTGTGGCACTTGCAAGCACAAAACTCTTTACAGAGGATGTGGTTATGGGAAGCGAGGAAAGACTATCAAGTGTCATAGAGGGGATCGTGGAGAAACAGAGACCAGGTTTGATAGCAATTCTCACCTCGGGGCTTTCAGAGGTCAGAGGTGATGATGTGGCGGGTTCAATCAAAGATTTAAGATGCAGGATCATGGATGCCCCATGCAGTATTGTACATGTCTCCACTCCTGATTATGATGGCGGAATTGAGGATGGCTACGCAAAGACAGTAGAGGCCCTGCTTGATACTATAGTGCCTGGGCAGAGAGAGCAGAATAGAAAGGTCACCGGACAGGTGAACCTCCTTGTGGGTTCCCATCTGACGCCTGCTGACTTTACAGAACTCAGGGAGATAGTTGAAGCCTTCGGACTGAGGCCGATTATTCTGCCAGACCTGGCTGCACTTGATGGAAGCAGGCAGGGGTTTTCTTCCCTTGCATCGGGAGGAACAGGGCTTTCGGAGATATCCCTGATGGGACTTTCGGAGTACACCATTGCCATCGGGGTGAGCATGGAATCTCCGGCAAGAAAACTGAGGGAGAGGTTCGGGATTGAGTACACCATCCTTGAAGGTATCTCCGGACTGAGAGGAACAGACACTTTAATGGACACACTTTCAGCCCTGAGTGGCAGGGCATTGCCTGCAAGGTATGAAAGACAGAGAAGGGTTCTTATTGATGCAATGAGGGATGCCCATTTCTACTATGGAGGAAAGAGGTTCTGTACAGCCCTTGAGCCTGACCTTTCGGTCCAGTTCTCCAGAGTGGTTGAGGAGATGGGTGCAGTGGTTGAGCTTGCAGTGGTTCCCAATCATTCTGCCTCCCTGCAGAGGATCTCTGCAAAGGAGGTAAGGGTGGGAGACCTCTTTTCCATAGATGGAGGGTTTGATCTCCTCATCTCAAACTCACATGGAGAGATCACGGCAGAGAGGCTCGGTATTCCCCTGTATGAGATGGGTTTTCCCGTGTATCGTACCATTGGTTATCCAGCAAAGTCCACCATTGGATACAGGGGAACACTTCAGTTGATTATGGAGATGGCAAATCTTTTAATGGAGGTGCATTGATGAGGGTTGCCTTTGCAACAACAGACGGTGTCAATGTAGATGAACACTTTGGCAGGGCAGGTATGTTTGCCATATACGAGTTGACAAAGGATGGTTACCAGTTTGTTGAGATCAGGAGATTTGCAGAGGGCAGGGATACCGCTGTTGAGGAGACGAGGGAGCAGAAAGAGGTGCACGAGGATATAGTTCAGAAGAAGGTTGACAGACTTGCTGACTGCAAGATCATATACCTCACAGAGATTGGTGCACCCTCTGCGGCAAGGCTTGCCAGGAAGGGCATAATGCCGGTAAAGGTGAAGGAGGTGGTCACTATTGAGGAGTCATTAGAGAGGCTTCTTGATACCTTAAGAACCTCTCCACCGCCATGGCTGAGAAAGGCGATGAATAACAAATAGGCAACAGGCGAAAGGCTACAGGCGATAGGAAAGAATTTTATTTATCCCTATTGCCCATTGCCTATAACCTCTTGCCAGAAAACATAAGGAGGAAGAGAGATGAAGATGATCAGGGCATTCATAAGGCCTGAGAAGGAACAGGAAGTGGTTCTGGCACTGGAGGGAGCAGGGTTTCCCTCTGTTACAAAGATGCCAGTATTCGGCAGGGGCAAACAGAAGGGGCTTCAGGTTGGTCCTGTGCATTACGACGAACTGCCAAAGACCCTTTTGATGATCGTTGTTGATGACGAGGATGAGGAGAGGGTGGTAAAGCTGATTCAGGACAAGGCAAGAACCGGATTTATTGGTGATGGCAAGATCTTTGTCAGTCCCGTAGAGAGTGCCTATACCGTTAGGACAGGGGAGGCAGGTCTATGAAGGAGATCACGGCAATCATAAGAAGGGACAAGCTGCCCGAGACAAAAAGGGTCCTTGAGGAGCTCGGCTATCCCTCTCTGACGATCCAGAGTGTTGATGGAAGGGGCAAGCAAAAGGGTGATATGTGTGCGGAGATGGACTCGGAGATGCCGGAGAGCTTCTGTACAGCAGCCAAACTCAAACCCACCCCCTCCACATATGCCCTTGAGCATACCCTGCCCAAGGCTGCGCTTTATGTACCGAAGAAGCTGCTTACCATTGTGGTGCCTGATGATGTTGTGACAAAGCTGGTAAAGGCAATAATAAAGGTGAACCAGACAGGAAAGCATGGAGATGGAAAGATATTCGTATCACCCATAGTGGGTGCCGTGAGGATAAGAACGGATGAACGTGATGGTGAGGCAATAGCATAATTGTTTGGGAGGATATATGGATAGGATCGTGAGCTATACAAGGGGTGGTAAGTCCTGGACACCTAAGTTTATAGAGTCCATTGATTCTGAAAGATGCATAGGTTGTGGACGCTGTTACAAGGTATGTGGCAGGGGAGTCCTGGAACTGATTGACAAACCCTTTGAGGGTGAAGATGAATATGGTGATGACATGGGTAACAAGGTGATGTCTGTTGCAAATCCTGATGACTGTATCGGTTGTGGGGCATGCGGAAGGGTCTGCACCAGGAGATGTCACGTACATGTAGAGATGTAACACTGCTTTCAGCAATCTTTTCTTATCCTTACATCTGGATTTGGGTACACTACTGTCCTGTAAACATTGAAAGTTATGGTAATGGCAAGGGGTAGCGAAATTTTAAAAGAAGAGGGAGTTTATTATGATGACACTGCATAGGAGACAGAAAAGGGATATTATTAACAGTCATCCCTGTTTTTCGGAAGAGGCACATCACAACTTTGGCAGGATTCATCTTCCCGTTGCACCACAGTGTAATATACAGTGTAGATATTGTGTGAGAAAATACGATTGTGCAAATGAATCAAGGCCGGGTATAACAAGCCGTGTATTGAACCCCTCCGAAGCAGTTGAGAGAGTTTCAGCAATAATCAGGAGGAATGAAAAATTAAGCGTTGTTGGCATTGCCGGACCAGGAGACCCTCTTGCAAATGAGCAGACCTACGAGGTTTTAAGGGCAATAAACAGGAAGTTCCCGGAGATTATACTTTGTGTATCAACTAACGGACTTTTGCTTCCTGAAAGGCTTAACGACCTGTTGAAGTCTGGCGTAAAGAGCATTACCATTACCATCAATGCGGTCCTGCCAGAAGTGGCAGAGAAGATATATTCATGGGCCTATTACAAAGGCAGGCTTTACAAAGGAAAAGAGGCAGCCTTCTGGATTACTAATAATCAGTGGCTTGGTCTGAAGATGGCCATCAGGGAAGGATTAGTTGTTAAGATTAACAGCGTTTTTATTCCCGGTATTAATGATGCTGAAATTCCCATGATTGCATGGCTTGCTGGAAGAAGAGGAGTAGCACTGCACAATATCATTCCCCTTATTCCACAGGGTGAGTTCAATAATTTAAAGAGACCCACCAATGAAATGGTACACAGGAAGCGAAGGGAATGTGAGGCTTATGTGCCTCAGATGACACACTGTCGTCAGTGTAGAGCAGATGCCTGCGGTAGCATCGGTGAGGATATTGACATGGAGATTGAGATGCTCATGTCAAGGCTTGGCGAAGAGTATACAGAGATGGTTGTGTAGGAGATAAGGATGGGTATATTGTCAGAGATAGAACTGGAAAGGTACAGAAGACAGTTGATGCTCCACGGCTTTGGTATGGCTGAACAGGAGCGGCTGAAGGAATCCACAGCCCTTGTCTCGGGCATCGGAGGGCTGGGAGGCACGGCTGCCATCTATCTTGCCGTGGCAGGCATAGGAAGGCTGATACTTGTACATTCAGGTACACTGACCCTTTCAAACATGAACCGTCAGATACTCATGACCCATGACTGGATAGGCAGGCCCAGGGTTATCAGGGCAAAGGAGACCCTGGAGAGGCTCAATCCTGATGTGGAGATAGAGGTCCACGACCTCAGACTGAATAATGAAAATATAATGTATCTGCTCAATGGAGTGGATATCGCACTGTCAGCAAGACCCAACTTTGAGGAACGCAGGGTTCTTAACAGGGCGTGCATAAGAAAGGCCATCCCCATGGTTGAGGCTGCAATGAACGGGATGGAAGGCTACATATTCAATATCATCCCGGGTAAGGGACCATGCCTTGACTGCCTCTTTCCTGATGATAACCCCGAATGGGAGGAGCTGGGTTTTCCTGTGCTCGGGGCTGTCTCAGGGACCCTTGGTTGTATCATGGCAACAGAGGCAATAAAACTCCTTACAGGCTATGGGAAACCCCTTTTCAGGGAGATGCTACTTTACAATCTCCATGATCTGGATTTCAGGAAGGTAAGGATTAGAAAGGATCCCTCCTGCAGGACATGCAATGAAGAAGATAAACCCCGGAAAATACAGGCCCCGGCCAGGGCTGAACCTGCCAGACAGGAAATGGCCTGATAATACCATCACGGCCGCACCAATCTGGTGTAGTGTTGATCTGCGGGAGATC
>DROX01000300.1 GCA_011321725.1 Nitrospirota bacterium
ATCTACTGGTTGAATAAGATATACCCACCGGAGATACGCAATGCCCATCTGAGCGGAGATATTCATATTCACGATCTCAATATCCTGTCTGTCTATTGTGTGGGCTGGGACCTTCTTGATCTGCTACGAGAAGGTTTCAGGGGCGCTCCTAAAAAGGTTGAGAGTTCTCCTGCCAGGCATTTCCGCAGTGCCCTCGGCCAGGTGGTAAACTTTTTCTATACACTTCAGGGAGAGGCAGCAGGAGCCCAGGCATTTTCAAATTTTGATACTCTTCTGAGCCCATTCATCAGGTACGATAACCTTTCCTACAGAGATGTTAAACAGGCCCTTCAGGAGTTCGTCTTTAACATCAATGTACCCACAAGGGTTGGGTTCCAGACCCCCTTCACCAACATCACCCTTGACCTGACCGTGCCCTCTACCCTCAAAGACCATCCAGTAATAATAGGTGGCAAACCCATGGCTGAAACCTATGGCGACTTTCAGAAGGAGATGGATATCTTCAACAGGGCTCTCCTTGAGGTGATGCTTGAAGGTGATGCCAGGGGAAGGGTCTTTACCTTTCCAATTCCCACATACAATATCACAAGAGACTTTGACTGGGACAACCCGAATCTGGATCTTCTCTGGAAGGTAACAGCAAAGTACGGAATACCTTACTTTTCAAACTTTGTAAACTCTGATATGAGCCCGGAGGACGCAAGGTCAATGTGCTGTCGTCTGAGACTTGATAATCGTCAGTTGAGAAAACGCGGCGGTGGGCTCTTCGGTGCTAATCCCCTGACGGGTTCCATCGGGGTGGTAACCATAAACATGCCAAGGCTTGGATATCTCGCCTCAGATGAAGAGGAATTCTTCAGCATGCTTGACAAAATGATGGTTACAGCAAGGGAAAGCCTTGAGATAAAGAGAAAGGTACTTGAGAGATTTACCGAAGGAGGTCTGTACCCCTATGCAAGGTTTTATCTAAGAGATGTAAAAGAGAGATCTGGTCGGTACTGGCAGAATCACTTCTCTACGATTGGCCTTATTGGAATGAACGAGGCATGTCTGAACCTTTTCGGTAATGGAATAGATTCCGAGGAGGGGAGATCCTTTGCCATCAATGTGCTTGAACATATGAGACAACGGCTGAAGGAATTTCAGGACCTTACAGGCAACATATACAACCTTGAGGCAACACCTGCTGAGGGAACATCTTACAGGCTTGCAAGGCTTGACAAGGAGAAATACCCGGAGATCATCTGTGCTAACGAAGAGTTCTTCAGGACCGACAAAGCAGAACCCTTTTATACGAACTCAACCCATCTACCGGTTGATTTTACCGATGATATCTTTGAGGTACTTGAGCATCAGGATGACCTCCAGCAGAGATACACGGGCGGCACAGTGCTTCATCTGTTTGTGGGTGAGAGGATCGAGAATACAGAATCTGTAAAGTCGCTGGCAAGGAAGGTTTGCGAAAAATACCACCTTCCTTACTTCACAATAACACCCACATTCAGCGTATGCCCGGAGGATGGATACATTGCAGGTGAGTTCACACAATGCCCAAGATGCAATAGAGAGACAGAGGTGTATTCAAGAATAGTGGGCTATTTGCGTCCTACGAAACAGTGGAACGTGGGCAAGAAAGAGGAGTTCAAACTCAGAAAGGGGTTCAGGCTCTCATGCGTATAGGAGGTTTGCATAAACATTCCCTGATTGACTATCCAGGGAGGATATCTGCCGTGGTCTTTACACAGGGCTGTAACTTCCGATGCCCTTACTGTCATAACCCTTCCCTTGTTTATCCTGAGCAATACGGTGCTTTGATTGACCCTGAAGAGGTGTTGAGATTCCTATCAAAAAGACAGAGACTGATTGATGCTGTGGTGATAACCGGAGGAGAGCCTCTGTTGCAACAAGACCTTGAGGTATTCCTTCAGAAGGTAAGGGATATGGGATTTAAAGTTAAACTTGATACAAACGGTTCAAGGCCGGACAGACTGAAAAGTCTCCTCAGCGCAGGTCTTATTGACTATGTGGCCATGGACTACAAGGCACCCCTCAGGGCATACAGCCATGTAGCAGGTGTGGATGTAAAGATTGAGAAGATACAGGAGTCAATCACATACATTATATCCTCTGGTGTTGAATATGAGATAAGAAGCACTATCTACAGTCGTCTGGGTATGAACAGCATTATAGACATGATTTCAGAACTAAAATCACTGGGTGTTGAGGTTTATTATCTACAGATTTTCAAATCAAGAGATAACAATGATGAATTTCTCAGGGCAACAGATATTGATATTCAATATCTCCAAGAATATCTGCTCTGTCATTTCTGGAGATGGGGGATTAGAAATTATGGTGATGCACTATCTGAAACTTCTGTGGTATGAGAGTAGGGATACATTGCTTATCAGGAGGAACAGCATCAATGCTGTTTCCTGACCCTCCTCAGGACAGGGAAGGAGAGAATCCTTCCCTGTTTAAAACAAAACAGATGAATAGTTTAAAGAAATAATTATAGATTTGACTTTATAAAATACTATCTGGTTAAATAAAACTGTCTGAAGAAGGATTTTCCTCTCTTCAGGCACAGGCGGATGCGTGGAAGAGGGGTGTGAATCCCCCGCTGCCCCGCAGCCGTGAAGGGAACGAAAGCCCTGCTAAAGAGTCAGGAGTCAGGAGATGGCTCCACTCTTTAGCAAAAGCCACTGGGAGAACGGTTTGAACGGCCTGAACTATTCAAACGGCTCAAACGGTTCAAAC
>DROX01000301.1 GCA_011321725.1 Nitrospirota bacterium
AGCCTCTGTACAACCACAAACCCCGTGAGTGAGATAAAAAGGAGGCACAAAAGAAGCAACCAGTCAAATACAGTGGTGGTTTTAAAAATCTCCCTTATCCTTATCTTATTTACCTCCTGATCGTCCCTGTTTACTGCTCACTGCTTACTGCTTACTGCTCACTGCTTACTGCTCACTGCCAACATCTATCCTGTCCAGAATCATTGACACCCTCTTTTTGATGCCATCACTTATATGTATATTCCCGGCCCTGTCCACTGCCACCACATAATATCCCATCTCTTCTGCAAGCCTCTGCCCTCCGGGCAGACCCTTGACAAACACTGCCGTGGCAAGTGAATCAGTGTATGTTGCAAGGGGACCAACCACGGTAACGCTTATTAAACCATGGGCAGGCAGCCCTGTTGCAGGATCCAGTATATGATGATACCTCTTACCATGCTCCATGAAGTACCTCTGGTAATCACCTGATGTGGATATGGCCATATCCCTCAGCCTGATGGTGGCAAAGACCTCTCCACCCTTTCCTGTCCTCGGGTTCTGGATTCCTACAACCCAGTCTCCTCCGTCAGGCTTTGTTCCATAGCACCTTATATCCCCTGCTATTGCCACAAGGGCAGCCTTTATGCCCTCCCCTTTCAGTACCTCCACTGCCCTGTCAGCAGCATAGCCCTTTGTAATCCCTCCGGGGTCTATCTCCATCCCCTTCTTCATTAAAAAAACCGTCCTTTCTTCGGGATTCAGCAGGATCTTTTTGTATCCCACAAGGGGTAGAAGTCTCTGAATCTCCTGTGGGGAAGGCCTCTTTTTCCTGACGAAATCATAAAGCCCTGATATGGGACCTATTGTGATATCAAAGGCACCCCCTGTCTTTTCAGAGATTATCCTGGATATGCGAACCAGGTCGTATGTCTCAGGGGAGACCTTCACAGGTCTTATACCTGAATTCCTGTTGATCTCTGATATCTCGCTCTGTTCTGAATAAAAATTGAGGAGACCCTCAAGTCTTTTGATCTCTTTGAATGCCCTGTCAATTGCAGCTTCTGCCTTTTCCCTTGATTCGCTCACAACGGTGATACTCACCATTGTATCCATGAGTATCTCGGACTTCTTGAATAACCTCATCTTGTTGCTGCTACATCCTGAAAGTATAATGACAATTATGAGACTAAATAGACAGAACCCTTTCCTTTTCATCCCTTCTTGCTCCTTTGACGGATAGTTTTTCCTTCAGGAACCTGCCTGTATATGATGCAGGATTCTCGCAAATCTCCTCCGGCGTACCAGTGGCAACTATGTATCCACCCTCCTCGCCTCCTTCAGGGCCCAGGTCAATGATATAATCAGCCACCTTTATCAGTTCCAGATTATGCTCAATTATCACTACAGTGTTACCCTTGTCCACAAGCCCCTGGAGGATCTTGATGAGATTGCCAATATCAGCAAAGTGAAGCCCTGTGGTGGGTTCATCAAGTATATAAAGCGTGTGTCCCCGCTGGCCACCGCTCAGCTCCTTTGACAGTCTTACCCGCTGTGCCTCACCACCGGAAAGTGTTGTGGCAGACTGTCCCAGCTTCACATAACCGAGCCCCACATCAACAAGAACCTGAAGACGTTCCTTCAGTGGTGGTATGTTGTAAAAGAACTCATATGCCTCAATTATGGTCATGTCAAGCACCTCTGATATATTCTTCCCTTTGTATCTTATCTGGAGTGTCTCCTTGTTGTATCTTGCTCCCCTGCACTCATCACAGGGCACATAAACATCGGGAAGGAAATGCATCTCCATCTTCCTGAATCCCTCCCCCTTGCAGGCCTCACACCTGCCATCCTTGAGATTGAAGCTGAATCTTGAAGGTCCATAACCCCTTGTCCTTGCCTCAGTGGTTCTTGAGAAAAGCTCCCTTATGTGTGTAAAGACCCCTGTATAGGTGGCGGGATTTGAACGCGGTGTACGGCCAAGAGGCCTCTGGTCAACGGAGACCACCCTTGTGACCCTCTCGGCGCCTGTCAATCTCCTGTATTTGCCGGGGGTAATCCTGTCACCATATATTATCTTCCTGAGCGCCCTGTACAGGACATCAAAGACAAGGGTGCTTTTGCCTGAGCCTGACACGCCAGTAACACATACCATCAGCCCAAGGGGAATGGACACATCTATGTTTTTCAGGTTATGCTCACTGACACCAAAGAGCCTGATATACTCCTTGGCCTGTCTCCTTGCCACAGGAAGTGGGATAACAAGCCTTCCGGAAAGATATCTGCCCGTAAGTGAACGTTCTGCCTTTTCTATCTCCTCAGGCCGTCCCTGTGCAACCACCCAGCCACCAGAGCCACCTCCCCCGGGGCCAAGGTCCACCACATAGTCGGCACTCCTAATGGTATCCTCGTCGTGTTCCACTATGATTATGGTGTTGTCATCATCCCTTATCCTTGCAAGGGTATCAAGCAGCCTTTTGCAGTCCCTTGGATGAAGTCCTATGCTTGGCTCATCCAGCACATAAAGCACACCTGTAAGGGAGGAACCAAGCTGGGTGGCAAGCCTTACCCTTTGTGTCTCACCGCCTGAAAGGGTGACAGCTGGCCTGTCAATGGTAAGATAATCAAGCCCCACCATCCTTAAAAATCCAAGACGATCCTTTACCTCCTTTATGATCCTTCTTGCAATGGTAGACTCCCTCTCGGTGAGTTGAAGGGAATTGATGAACTCAAGGGCATCTGATACGGAGAGCCTTGAAAACTCCCCAATATTAAGCCCGCCTATCCTGAACCCAAGGGACTCCTTCCGCAGCCTCATCCCCTTGCATGCCCTGCATGGCCTCAGTTCTTCCACATCATCACCCTCCTCAGATACCCCTTCAAATCCGAGACCGTTACAGGCGGGACAGGCACCAAGCCTGCTGTTGAAGGAAAAGGACATGGGGGTGACCTCGGGATAGCTTATACCACATCTTGAGCAGGCCAGCGTCCTGCTGAAGAGTATATCTTCATCCTTATCTACAAGATTTATTATTACCGTGTCAGAGTACCGGAAGGCATGGTCTATGGAATTTCTTAGCTGGCGATGAATACTATGGTCAACAATGAGCCTGTCTATCACAACCTCTATTGTATGGCGGGCCTGCTTCTTGAGTCTGATCTCCTCTGTGAGATCGTACATCTTTCCATCTATCCTTACGCGGACAAACCCCTCTCTTCGCATCTGGAGCAGTTCCTTTTTATGCTCACCCTTACGTTCCCGCACAAGGGGAGACAGTATCTGAAGCCTTGTCCCTTCGGGCAGACTGAGCACCGCATCAATAATCCTCTCAGCCTCCTGCACGGTGATCTGTTCACCACAATTGTAACAATAAGGTACGCCTATCCTTGTGTAAAGCACACGCATATAGTCGTAGATCTCCGTGATAGTGCCAAGGGTGGAGCGGACCGATGTGGTAACAGTCTTCTGCCCTATTGCCACTGAGGGAGACAGCCCTTCTATGCTGTCCACATCTGGTCTCTGGAGTTCACCGATAAACTGTCTTGCATAGGAGGAGAGGCTCTGCACATACCTCCTCTGGCCCTCGGCATATATGGTGTCAATTGCAAGGGAGGATTTCCCCGAACCTGAAGGTCCTGTGATAACTATGATACTGTTCCTTGGAAGTCTGAGATTGAGGTTCTTCAGGTTATGTTCGCGGGCACCCTTTATTACTATATAATCCTGCATAGCCATGAAAACACCAAGAGGTTTAACTTTAAATATAACCTAATTACCCTGTCTAATGCAAAAAGCATTAGACTCATCAGTCAGCTTCAGACAGAGGTTATCGCCTTTGAAGGGCTTGGGTAGATGAGTTGATGAGTGAATGAGTGGATGAGTGGATGGGTGAATGGGTGGATGGGTAGATGAGTAGATGAGTAGATGGGTTGATGGGTTAGCAGTGAACAGTGAGCAGTAAGAAAGGCCCTCCGAAAAATCGCAGATTTTTCGGAGTATAAAGAGGTGGTTCATCATGGCATTGATGCACCCCCACCTTCATCCTCCCCCTTCAAGGGGGAGGTATGGAGGGGGTGGTCTTTTAAGACTTAAGTGGATAGACATTTTTATGAGGTGCCTGCCTTTGTA
>DROX01000302.1 GCA_011321725.1 Nitrospirota bacterium
GAAACAATGAAGAAAGAAGAGGTGCTCTCCGCCGGGTATTATCTTGATGACGCAGATACAGTGATAGTTGCCTTTGGTATTGCAGCAAGGGTTTGCCTGTCAGCTGTGAGACGGCTGCGTGAGGAAGGGATAAAGGCGGGTCTCTTCAGACCTATCACACTCTTTCCCTTTCCCGAGCAGGAGATCCGTGAGCTTGCCATGACTGGAAAGAGGCTCCTCGTGGTGGAGCTGAACATGGGCCAGATGATTGAGGATGTGAGGCTCTCAGCAGAGGGCAGGACAGATGTGTATTTCTATGGCAGGACAGGAGGGTCCATCATATCACCAGAGGAGATCGTCGGTTATCTGAGGTCTACCCTCCATACTGTCCGCTAAGTCCTTATGTTTTGTTATCGTACTTCTGTCGTACACTGTGGTCCACTCTATAACAGAACAAGGTTGTCTCTGTGTATAACCTCGTCAGAGTATTTGTACCCAAGGAGGCCTTCAATCTCGGAACTCCTCCTGCCCTTTATCTTCTCCACCTCTTCAGAGGAGTAATTGGTAAGCCCCTTTGCAATCCTCTGCCCGTCGGTACCGATGCAATAGACAGCATCACCAGATGAAAACCTGCCCTCTACAGAGACTATCCCCGAGGGAAGAAGGCTCTTGCCCCTCTTTAAAATGGCATCTCTTGCACCATCATCAATTACAAGGCTGCCCTTTGCCTTGATGCCAAAGGCGATCCAGCCCTTCTTCCCGGAATATCGTTTTCCCCTGGGCCTGAATTCAGTACCACAGGGCTGACCATTTATAATCTTTGCGATCAGCCCCCTTTTATTGCCATTGATGATGTTAACGGTTATCCCGTAATCCATAGCCCTTCTGGCAGCCATCAGTTTTGAGTACATCCCCCCTGTTCCAAAGACTGATGTTGTAACCTCAGCAGACCTTTCAATCTCGGGTGTTATCTCTTCTATTGTCTCAATCAGTTTTGCATCTCTGTATCGCTTTGGATCCTTTGTATACAGTCCATCAACATCAGAGAGGATAATAAGCCTCTGTGCATCGCAGAGCCCTGCAACAAGGGCGGCGAGCTGGTCATTGTCACCGAATTTTATCTCGTCAATTGATACAGAGTCGTTTTCATTGATGATGGGTATCACCCTGTAGTCAAGGAGAGTGAGTATTGTATTCTTGGCATTGATGTACCTGGCCCTGTCGTAGAAGGCATCCCTGGTGATAAGTATCTGGGCCACCTTGATCCTGTGTTTTGCAAAGTATTTCTCGTAGACCCACATGAGAACACTCTGTCCCACAGATGCAGCTGCCTGTTTGTGTTTTATATCACCGGGTCTGCTTTTTAGTCCCAGCCTTTTCATCCCTGCTGCAACAGCACCAGAGGATACCACTACCACCTCATGCCCCCGGGCGTGAATGCCGGCGATCTCGGATGTTATGGATGATATCCTTCGCTGGTTAAGGCCTCTTTCACTGGCTATGATGTTGCTGCCTATCTTTATAACTATTCTCATGATCTCTGGTCCCGCTGTCTGGTGTAATAGGGGATTTCATTACTCACGAATGAATTCATCCCCTCCCCTCCATATTGAGAGAGACGCTGCTGTTCAACTATCTCTGCAATAAAGAGCAGGAGGTCCCTTATCCCCTCACCGGTAAGGGATGATATTTTATACAACCTTAACCCCTTCTCTTCACAGTATTCTTCAAGCCTCTTCAGTTTTTCCTTATTTGCTATATCCATCTTTGTTGCAGCTATTATCTGTGGCCGTCTAAGCAGATCCTCATTGTAGAGTCTGAGTTCCTGGGTGACCTGTTCAAGGTTTTCCACGGGATCACCTGCTGTGAGATCAGAGACATCCACAAGATGAAGGAGTATCTTTGTCCGTTCTATGTGCCTCAGGAACTGGTATCCAAGTCCAGCCCCTTTATGGGCATCCTTTATGAGGCCTGGAATGTCTGCCACGACAAAACTCTTCAGGTCATCTATCTTCACAACACCAAGATATGGTCTCAGCGTGGTAAAGGGATAATCAGCTATCTTTGGCCTTGCTGCCGAGACCTTTGAGATAAAGGTGGATTTACCCGCATTTGGAAGACCCACAAGCCCCACATCTGCAATGAGTTTCAGCTCAAGGATGATATCACGTTCCTCACCCTTCTGGCCAGGCTGGGCATAACGTGGTGCCTGTCGCGTGGGTGTTGCAAAGTGGGCATTGCCCAGCCCGCCCTTGCCACCCCTTGCGACAATCACCCTTGAGCCTGCCCTGTCAAGGTCGGCCATTACCTCGCCTGTCAATGCATCTTTAACAACGGTGCCCACGGGGACCCTTATTACAAGATCCTCACCATCCCTGCCGTGCATCTTTTTTCCCATCCCATGCTGGCCGTTCTTTGCCTTGTAGGTCTTCCTGTATTTATGGTCAAGCAGCGTGTAAAGCTGGGGGTCAGCCTCAATGATGACATGCCCCCCACGCCCACCGTCACCACCGTCAGGCCCTCCTCTGGGGATGAACTTCTCCCTTCTGAAGCTCACACATCCCCTGCCCCCATCACCGGCCTTCACATGAATCCTTGCATAGTCAACAAACTTCATAGATGCTCCAGTATCCTTAAAAGGGCCTCTTCGCAACGGGAGGCAGCTGTTTCACAATCCCATTGCCTCCTGTCCCTTCTTCCGACGAGATTGCTAATCCCCCTTATTTCAAGGAAATCCTTGTTAGAGGCCCGGGCGACATGCGCAACCGCTGCCCCTTCCATGCTTTCACATACCGGCCTGTACCTTCTCCACAGATACTCAGCCCTATGCTTTGTACCCGTTACTGTTGAGACGGTAATAAACCTCCCGCTCCAGTAATCAATATTGTACCTCTGGAGACCGGATTTTGCCTGGTTTAAAAGTCCTTTACTGACAGGTATCATATTGTAGAGATCCTTTCCGTTGCTTTTTATCAGGGGAATTCCAATGAATCTCATGTCAGAAAAGCCCCTGTCAAGCAATATACCCTCATCTGCATAACACTCTTCCTCGGAAAGGGCTATCCCGCCAATCGGCAGGTTGAGCCCCGGGAATGCACCGGCTATGCCGAAGTTGATGATTATATCAGGATCAAATCTGCACAGCAGCACTGATGTTGCATAAGCTGCATTCACCTTCCCCACACCGGAGAAGACGAGTACCACCTTCCTGTCCTTTAAAACACCTGAAAGAAAATCAAGATTAAAATATCTTGAAGGGGTTTGATCTTTAATCTCTGTTACGATCCGTGAAGCCTCTTTCTTAACGGAACATACGAGCCCTATCAACAATTAAATCCTCTTATACAGGTTCCTGAATTCTTGACTATTATATTACTGTATTGTTTAAATATATTTCAAAATTGGTTCAGATCAGTTAGTGTCCAAA